>JBBTSD010000005.1:0-47733 GCA_038064835.1 Patescibacteria group bacterium | reverse complement strand
GGTATTAATTACCAATTTCCCCTTCAGATGGTTCCAAGGTCTTGAGCTTGTTTAGGGGACGGTCCCCTCACCCTCTTCTATGACGCTGACGGGCCACCGGATGAATGCGGACGACGGAAATTGCTACGCCGTGCGTGCGGGGAGCGAGCATGTGCAGGACGCGCGTGCGGTGAGCGCGAAAAGGAACTCGAAGAGGGGCGTGCATGACTCGACCCGGATGATGAATGTGGTGAACGAGGGGCACTGCGACTTCCGAAACTTGCATGTGACGACCCGCCTCCAAATGATCCATGCGAGCGATAGGCGGGTGCGTGCGACGAGCGACCATGTGACGGTCGTGAAGAAAAATGTCGTTGGCGCTCGTCGCGTGCGACTACCGGCATAGCGCGTGACGGAGGCATGTCTGTGGGGAGTGCGGACACTTTTACCGCGACACGCGTGAGGCGTTCGATATTGCGCACTTCGCCGCGTTCACTGGATTCAGCAAAGGTAATTGCGTGCCCCTCCGCACCCGCGCGCGCAGTGCGTCCGATACGATGCACATAGTCGGCGGTTTGCATCGGCATATCATAATTGACTACCAATTCGATTCCTTTCACATCAATACCACGCGCGGCAATATCGGTCGCCACCAAGACACGATACTTTCCTTTTTTGAAACCTTCGAGAGCATCTTTGCGCTGATTCAACGAGCGATTGCCATGAATCTCTGCGGCGGTGTGGCCCATGGCATGCACTGCGCGCGTGAGGCGTTTTGCACCATGCTTGGTACGGGTAAATACGAGCGTCGAGCCGTTAAATTTTGAAAGAATACTTTCAAGGAGGCGACTTTTGTCGTTTTTCTGCACAAAGAAAAATTCTTGGGTGACGCGTTCGGCAGTCGTGCCTGGCGGCGACACTTCGATTGAAACCGGCATTTTCATGTGCTTGCGTGCAAGATCGGTGATTTCGTTTGAAAGCGTCGCTGAGAAAAGCATCGTCTGCCGGTCAGCGGGAAGTGCCTGCACAATGCTTCTGATTTGTGGCCAGAAACCCATGTCGAGCATGCGATCAGCTTCGTCAAACACAACAGCTTTTACACCCGCAAGAGAAATATTCTTTTGTTCCATGTGATCCAAGAGGCGCCCCGGAGTGGCAATCACCACATGCGGACGCGCGCGGAGGGCAGTAATTTGCGGCCGCATGGATGCGCCGCCGATGATAATGGCGGTTTTTATACGCAAAGGGCCGCCAATAGTGCGAATGGTTTCTTCTACTTGCAGAGCGAGCTCACGGGTGGGGAGCAGAATAAGGCCAAAGCCTTGATGTGAGGGATTTTCAATGGAAAGACGCGTAATGAGCTGAACCATAGGGATGCCAAAAGCCAGGGTCTTGCCCGTGCCAGTCTGCGCGACACCAATGACATCTTTTCCTTCGATACCCGGAGGAATTGCTTGTTTTTGTATGGGGGTAGGACTTTTAAAGCCCTTAGTGTCGAGTATTGAAAGGAGCCCGGGCGCGATGCCGAGTCCGTGAAATGTCGAGGAGTCACCCCCGGAAACCTGTACTTCTGTCATAATTACCCTCTAAGTGTATCATACTTATATTCATTTGTCTATAGCGGTACAAGAAGGGCCCCGCGCAGTGCGCGGGGCCTAGACTGACGGCCGTTAGACCATCCGAGCGAGGTGCGGATTCGTCTGGGCGAGGCGATACTTCCGCCACATACGGTTCACCTTGTTGCCGATGAGGCCCAGTATCGGCAACAGAGCACCAATCGAAAAACCGTGGACAGCAAGAGCTGACCCAACACCAGCGACCAACCCAACTGTCAGGAAGATGGCCCACCCAGCAAATGCAGACAAGGTCATCAGAAAAATCCCGACAAACATGACCGTGTCTACTTCCTCGTCGCTCCAGTTGAACCATCCGCCGCCAAGACCGCGTCGTGCACGCAAAACAGCTTTCACATCACCCACATCCTTAACAAAATCCACTGCGGATTCTGCCCAGCGCGCAACCATAAAGATTGTGCGTTCGCCCATGGGGCCGACGACATGCGCAAAGGCAACCGGATCGGGATACACCATCTTTTCGGGTGTCCGAATCTCGACTGTGCTGACGATATCTTTGATCTGGGCGATTCGTGCAAGCACCGGTGTGGGCACACCTTCTTTGAAGTTGTAATCCGCGAACGAACGACTCCCAGCACCAATGGCTTTCGACGAATCACTCCAGTAGCCCGTGGGCAAAAACTCTGCCCACACCGCATACTCTTGGTCACTCACGCGACGAAGACCAAGATGTTCGAGCGCGGCAATCCGATTCTTGGTCGGTTCGCGCTCGGAAAATCGCGTAGCAATCTGTGTCAGACCAAGTTCTTTGGCAAGCCGTGCGCCCTCAATCTCTGGCCCCGCCGACCGCCCAAGCTTCTTCGCCTCAGCAACCACCGCAACCGAAGGTTCGCTCTCCGGATGCAATTCCATAACATAGGTCATTGGTCACTTCCTCTGTTCCGTGGAGTTTATAGCACAAAACACGATACAGAACAATCCATCATAGGCCAGCACGGGATGCAAAAAGGCCCTGGGGATTTAATGAGAAGGTCAGACCTTCTCATTGCTAAGTTACTGCTCATGGATTTGGTCGTTTCCGAATTCACAGCTTCATCTATCCAAAATCAAGTCGATTCCTTTGAAAATTCCTTCGAGCTCTGCTTCGGTAATACTTCCAATTTTTTTTGATACACGGTCAAAGGAAATGGTGCGGACATGTCCGACTAGAACCTCTGAGGTTTTATCGAGATTATTTACAGTGTCGGGCTTCAAAATGATGTTGCCGACAAACGAATGGATAGTGGTCGTGAGTGGGCACACAATACACAGACTCGAGTGGTGATACGCGTTGCCCGATATAACCACCGCAGGCCGTGTCCCTTTTTGCTCGCGACCACGCGTGGGATTAAGTGAGATGAGCACAATGTCTCGTTGGTCTACTCGCATAGTGTGATATTCTTCTCTGATTCTGCCAGACCTTCATCAGCAAGTTCGTGCAATTGCCTGTCTCCAGACATTGCGCCGTAGCTTTCAGCCACCAACTCTTGCTTTCGCTTCTTATTCCATAGAATAAACGCGTCGGCAAGAATATCGTTTTTTTGTACCTGTAACTCTCGCGCCGCCTCAGCAAGCTCCTGTAAGAGAGCGTTGGGAAGCGTTGTGGTAATATTCTTATGTATTTTTACACTGGTTTTCATACAGGTATATTAGCGCATATATATTTATTCGCAAGCATGCCTACGCATGGCACGCAAAAAGGCCCTGGGATTTCCCAGGGCCTTCGATTTCGTGTAAAGAACTTTTTCTGCGACGACTAGAAGTCGCCGGTGGCACCGCCACCGCCACTCGAGCCGCCTCCTCCACCAAAGACACCGTCTCCTCCTCCGCCGAGCCCCACATTGATGATGAGGTCGAGAAGAAAGTTGGCGACGAGTCCAATGAGGAATCCAACCGCCAGGGCAATCCCCGCGCCAGTCGCTCCAAAGAGAAACCAGCCGACGATGCCCGATCCGAGCCCGCCAACCGCACCACCCGCAAGCGGATGAGCCATAGCGGCGAACGCGGCAATCACTATAGGAATGAGAAAGAGGAGGAGTTTACCCTCGTCTTTCTTTGACGCACCTGGGGTGCTTTTCGTGGGCTCAATTTCGCCCGCGATCAGCTTGCCCACATGAAGCATCGTATCTCGAAGGGCGACATGGTAGTTGTCGGTGCCACCCTTCTTTCCCTTGAGATGCGGAGCAATCACCTTGCGGATGATGTGCCACGCTTCAGCATCAGGGATGACTCCTTCGAGTCCGTATCCCGTGTGCAGACGGACCTTCCTCTCCTCGATCGCGAGGAAAATGAGGAGGCCTTTGTCTTTGTTCGGCCCTTCCTTCAGGCCGGGCTTCCATTTCTCGAAAACCCTTTGAGAGAAGTCTTCGGGTGTGTCACCCGCGAGACTCTTCACAATCAGCACCACCACTTGCGCGGTGGATTTGTCTTCAATGGCTTTCGAGAGGGATTCGATCTCTCTGCGTTGTGGCTCGGTGAGCACCTTCGCATTGTCGACGACTCGCCCCGTGAGGGCGGGCACATCGAGTGCGAAGGCGCTCCCGGCCAGCGCCGCGGTGCAGAGCACCGCGGCAATCAGCCGGAAGAGCGCCTTCATGGTGCTCCTCCGTATTAGTTGAACTTCACCTTGGGCACTTCGCGCGAAGCCGCAGGGGCTTCGAACTCAGGCTTCTTGGTGAAGCCGAGCATGCCGGCATAGAGCACCGCCGGGAATCCTCGGATGGCCGTATTGTAGTCCTGGATGGCCAGCACGAAATTGCGCCGAGCGACCGCGATGCGGTTCTCGTTGCCTTCGAGCTGTTTCTGGAGCGTCAGGAAGCCCTCGTTCGCCTTCAGCTGGGGGTAGGCCTCAGACACGGCGATGAGCCGCGAGAGACTGCCCGAGAAGGTCTGCGAAGCCTCCATGAACTGCTTCATGAGTGCCGGATCCCCAGCAAGCTTGCTGGGGTCGATCGAGAGTTTGCCCACCTCGGCTCGTGCCTTGGTGACAGCCTCGAACACACCCTTTTCGTGGGCGGCATAGCCGCGCACGGTTTCGACGAGCTGCGGGACGAGGTCGCCGCGGCGCTGTTCCTGGACCTGGATCTCGCCGAGGCGAGCGGCCACAGCAACATCCTTGGAGACGAGCCCATTGTAGCCGCCCGCAAGCATCAGCATGACGAGCGCAAGCCCGCCGAGCACCCAATGCCATGTTTTCATTGTTTTCAAAGTCCTCTCGTTTGAGTCGGGATTACCTGCACACCGTTGTGCAAATATCCGTCCGAGATACTAGGATAGAAATGGTGATGTGTCAAGTGTGACCTGTTGCATCGAATTATGAGTATGCTATACTAGCCAAGTCAGAGATGGTCCGGCCCGCGCCGGACCAGTTTGCTAGATATCCATTACCAACATTACAAAGTTTTAATAAGAACTGTATGTCATTTATAGACCTTAAAGCACTCAACGCATCGCTCAGCGAACTGCAAGAAGAGAAGGGTATTTCTCGTGAAAGTGTTTTGAGCGCCATAGGCAGTGCCCTTGGTACCGCATATCGTCGCGAATACGGCAAGCGCGGTCAGATTATTCGCTGTGCATTCAACCCTGAAACTGGCGACATGGAATTCCGCCAGGCAAAAATCGTCGTTGACGAAACACTCGTGCGTCAAGAAGACGAAGAGGCAGCTGGTGAAGACGACCATCGTTCGCGGTTTAATCCCGAACAACACATCATGCTTGCTGATGCACAGCGCATGAAAAAAGATGTCCAACTCGACGAAGAAATCTCTTTCCCTCTGGAAACTAAAGAAGACTTTGGTCGCATCGCCGCACAAGCTGCAAAGCAGGTGATTCTCCAAAAAATCCGCGAAGCAGAACGCGATTCGATGATGGAAGAGTTTGGCGAACGCGAAGGTGCTATCGTCACCGGCCATGTTCAACGATTCGAGCGAGGCAACCTGTTTATCGATCTTGGTCGTGCGACCGGGATCCTGCCATTCGAAGAACAAATTCCCGGCGAACGATATCGTCAGGGCGAGCGCATTCGTGCACTCCTTTTCAAGGTAGATGAAAATGCGCGAGGGTCATTCCTGCGCCTCTCTCGTTCACATCCACAATTCCTGGTGAAGCTTTTCGAACACGAAGTGCCCGAAGTCGCCTCTGGTGTCGTAGAAATCAAAGCTGTGGTACGCGAGCCAGGTAGTCGTGCGAAAATCGCGGTGGTCTCACATGACTCTCACATCGATCCAGTGGGGGCACTCGTTGGTCAGCGAGGTGTCCGCGTTACCGTGGTCACCTCAGAGTTGGGTGGCGAGAAAATCGACATCATCGAATGGTCAGAAAATCCTTCCGCATTCGTTGAAGAGTCACTCAAGCCTGCTGAAGTACTCGACACTGTTTTGAACGAGGATGAAGGCCGTGCCATTGTGACTGTTTCCGAAGACCAGCAGTCGCTCGCCATTGGTCGCGGTGGTCAGAATGTGCGTCTTGCCGCGCGCCTTACAGGATGGAAAATCGATATCCGTTCTGCAGGCGATGAAGGAGGGAAGAAAAAGGAAGAAGAGAAAAAGAGCGAAGATAAAGCCACGGAGGGAGTCGCACCTGCAGAAATCGATACTGGAGTAACTGAGGTACCAGAAGTCCCGGCATCCGAGGCCGACCCTGTTGAAAAGCCGGTTGAGGAGGCGACTGAGTAGGTTGCGGATAGTAGCACAAAACAAGGGGCCACCTCCGGTGGCCCCTTGTTTTGTTTTTATGTATCTACTCGTGGTACTCTTTGTGTATGCACGATGGCATGGAAACAGAGCAACGCGAGAAAATCATAGAGAGCTTGAATACACTCAACAAAAATGTTGAGCGACAACTCTCCTTCCAACACATCCTCCTGACAGGTCTTGTATACGGTCTCAGTTTTGCCATCGGTTCGACCATCATGGCGAGCCTTGCGTGGGAATTTATCTGGGATGTCTCGAAAGAAATTCCTTCACTGCGCACGCATGTAGAGCGTGTCGCACCCACACGCTAGTGCCTCGTTAACCTAATTTCACACCATGAAAATTTCAGAATCGCGTGCGAGACGATGGCAAAAATCCTGCGGCGATGCACTAGCATCGGCAAAGGATTTTTGCCAAGTCGCAGCCGAGATTCGGGGATTTTGGGGTGGGAAATTAGGTTAACGAGGCACTATCATTATGAAATTCCGAGCACTTGAATCCTCTCAAACTGAAGTCTCTGCGTTTAGCGAACATCTCAAAGAACAGGTTGCCCTCCTCGTATCCGAAGTAACCGACCAAAAACCAGAGCTGTGGTGGCGCAGTGCCTATCGCCGACTGATTGAACTACAAAGAATGGTTGACGCGGAGTCCCCCACTGAAGACCTGCGCCTGTACGCTCACGAAAAAATAGACGCAATGGTCGCGGTTATGCGCGCGCAATCAGGAGCCGGTACTCAGGGGGAAGCCTCGGCAATCCAGCAGGCACGCGAAGTCATTCACACTATCTCGGATTTGTTTATGCTCGAAGAAAAAGGTCGCGAGCCCACCCAAGTGCAACACATTCCGATTGGTGCTGTGATGGAGCGATGCAATGCTTCGCCATATGGATATAAAACAACACTTGAAGTAACCGAGAGTGGTATTTCCCTATTCAAGATCTTTTCGCCAACGAGAAAAGAGTGGTTTGATTTCCCGATTCCCCCATCGGACACCATGGTGCACAAAGGGGGCTTTCCTCGAGTGATTCTGAAAATACTTTTTAATGCCCCTCAGGACACCATCGAGGCCGAACTTCCTCCAAACGATTTTGATGTGATTGCCTGGGGCGATGAATCGCAAGCTCACAAAGACGGTGCCCTTATTGGTGTCGACCCTGTTGGAGTCGAAGTGGTAGAGGTCACACCAACAGGCACTCCTGATTTTGAAAAATTGCTTGTCACACGCGATGTTACGCTCAACAGTTGTCTTCTGGGTATGCAGGGTCTCTTTTATTCCGACAAGGCTGTCGATGCGGCACAAACTGGCGCGGTCGAACCAATCCCTGCATTCCGCGGCATCTATGGTGCCAGCATGTTCTTTTACGATGGCGAACTACTCATGAATAGCCGCGACATGATGCGTGTACTTAAATTTGTCGTCGAAGGCAAGGCTTCCGCATTTGACTTTAAAGACCTCAATAAGCAAGTGGATATTGGCATCTACCCACTGGTCCTCGCACAGAAATTCATGAAAAAACCAAACGCTGTGGAACTGTTGAATCGCATGTTCTTTGTGTTGCGCCAGATGGGACAGACGCACGAAGGAGAGGACGATATATGGGCCGTCCTTCACCGTGCTCACGAAGAGTACCCGTTTTTTGCTCTCGACCGTCCAGCCCAAGACGATGCAGGTGTCGCCAAATGGCTTATGGAAAAACTTGCCAAGCAAGCACTCACTGTGTTCCGTAAAGATCTTGCAATTCCATCCGGACTTGAGCTACCCCGCACGCCAGGTGACGCGAAACCAAAAACCGTGAGTCTCGCCGGCTACACCCCTCGGCCCGAGACTGCGATGCGCGATGCGCGCGAGCTTGATTGGTTCCGTGCAGAAAGCGCGCGCCGCGCCGCCGCCGCTCCCCCCGCTGATTTAAAACTCGCAAAGATGCTGACTAAACTCACTGAGTAATGCACTCTCCCCATTACGCACAGAAACGAGTACACTAGTGGCCATGAAACCCCATAAACCAGATTCGCGACCACGCACAAAAACACCAGACACATTCACTCCTGAAGCTATTTCCGCAATGCTCGAGGCAGGTACCGAAGAAGTGGGTCGCGGTGAGTACGGAGTGGTCTTTAAAGTGCAGCGCAATGAGGGGACGGAACCCGAAGTAGCTGCCGCAAAACTCATAAAAGTGTACACCGGTACCGGCGAAGGAAAACGAGAGTTTGAAATTTTGAAACGCGCCTACGACACGGTCGAGGCCGCGCGTCTGCGCGGCGAAGATGTCGCTCGCGTCCCCGAGCCTCTGTTCTATTCAGATATGCCTCTTTCTGACGAATTGGCGCTCAAGCTTAAAGGCATGGGTCTATCCGTCACCCATCACGCGGAAGTACTCCTGATGGAATTTATTCCTGGCCAAGATTTGGCAACTATTCTCTATCGCGAAGCCCTGCGCCGCCATCGCACCACTGCAAACCACTACTCTGGTCTCGACGAAATGGGCTTTACCGAACTGCACCAATTGGTGAGCAGAAGTTTTTCATTTGAGATTCCCACCTCTGAAGCAGAAAATCGTCAAGGCCGTGATGCCGCACGAGCATATTTCAATGCAAAAAATGCCGACAAACTTTTGGCGGCCATCGCCTCAACTGGCTACCATATTGATGAAGTAGTCATTAGTAAAATACGAAACACCGTGCGCGTGCTCAACGAGGCTGGTATCCAACATCGCGACCTTCACGAAAGAAATGTCATGCTCGTTGTCTCTCCACAAGGTGTCGTCGAAGACGTGTTTATCATCGACTTTGGCCTCGCAAAGCTACACGACCGACCGGTCACTCCCGACATGTTTGATGAAGGTGACATTCGCTACGCAAACGACACCGCTCTTGCAAACCGATGCGCCACCCTCAATGCGCACAGCGCACAGTCGGGAGGGAAAAGGAATATGTATGATGCGCCACCTGCGGAAGTGGCCGTCAGAGAAATTACAGGAAAGGCAGGTGCGTTCGCGCATGGCAAGCCTGCCTATCTAGGCCTTCGCGAAACGCGCACCAAGAAAGACGCCGAGCGCGTTCGTGCGTTTTCTGACGCAATAACAGACGCTCTCGCATCGGAAGCATTCTCGGTCGAGGCAATTATCCACGCCACCACAAAAAAAGTACGGGATGCGTTGCCTGACGCACATACACAAAATGAATCCGACAACATGCTCGACCGCGAAAACATGCTATTGGGCATACTCCAAAAAATTTTTGCCGCCTTCACGCAAAGCAGTATCACCGACGCCCGCCTCCAAGAATTGATCGCCGCACTCCAAACCAGCACATTTCTCAGCCCACTCTTCAACGATCCGGCAAACAAGCGCTGGCGTACAGAAGACCTGGCACGCCTCCCCGACTACTTCGCGGCACATCGAAAGCCCCCAGCCACCCAGCCTTGATTTATCGCTCATGACGAGCGATAATAGGCATACTTATGAGCGATAGTGACCTAAGCCAGCGTCAGTCCAGGATATTAGAGAGTATGCTACTCGGTCGAGAATACGCCGCGGAAGACATCATGGGCTTTATTGATACGCCATCATCGCCCGCTACTCTGCGTCGCGACACGCAGGAGTTGGAACGGTTAGGGTTCGTGATCCAGCGCGGAGAAAAAAGAGGGACCCGCTATGAAAAATCGATGCTGGGCGCGCTTTTGAGCCCGCTTGACGCGCATGCTTATTTCACCAAAGAGACCGACAGGCGAAATGGATTGCGCTCCTATCAGCATGGGCTCTGGGATACCATTCCGCAATCCTTTTTCGCAGAGCAAGAACTCGATGCGTTTGACTCAGCGACGCAAGCATATCTCGCGCGCTCCCGCGATGTTTCCGAAGTCGTTCGAGCAAAAGAGTTGGAACGCTTCGTGATCGAACTATCGTGGAAATCTTCGCGCATAGAAGGTAATACCTACACGCTTCTCGACACTGAACGACTCATTCGCGAAGGTGTCGAGGCCATAGGTCACACAAAAGATGAGGCAACGATGATCCTCAACCACAAAAAAGCGTTCCAATACATTCTCCAAACAAGTGGCTCTGACGACACCTTCACGAAGCGATTTGTGGAGGATGTGCACAGTATTCTCGTCGAGGGGCTCGGTGTTTCCCGAGGATTTCGTAAAGGCGCTGTCGGCATCACGGGTTCTTCGTACCGCCCACTGGATATTCCCGCACAACTCGAGGAGGAGACGGAGGCACTCTATGCGGCAGCCGCCAAGCTCACAGATCCATACTCACAAGCCCTTCTCATTCTTCTCGGCATCAGTTACATCCAGCCGTTTGAGGATGGAAACAAGCGGACCGCACGACTCATGACAAACGCCATTCTCATCTCTAAAGACAAGGCACCCCTCTCGTATCGCAGTGTCGACGAGATTATCTACCGCGAAAGCTTGCTCACTTTTTACGAACAACTTTCCATCGTGCCCATGAAAAATATCTTTTCGGAACAATACTTGTTCGCGTGTGAGCAATACCTAAAAAGCTCGTCCACGCAAACATCCTAGCGCTCCGTCGCCTTGGCAAATTACCGCAGTACAGGTAAGCTTTCCGCACTACTCACTTAAATAAACCATCATGAACCTTTGGCACGATGTCCCACTTGGCGAAAAAGCACCTGAAGAATTTAATGTCGTCATCGAGATCCCAAAAGGATCATCGAACAAATACGAAATAGACAAGGAGACTGGCATGATCAAATTTGATCGTGCCAACTACTCAGCTGCGCCGTTCCCCGTGGAATACGGCTTTGCACCCCAGACCCTCTGGGAAGACGGCGACGCACTCGATGTTATGGTGCTCGCGACCTTCCCTATTCCCTCAGGCATCCTTGTCCCTGTCCGTCCCGTCGCCCTTATGGAGATGATAGATACCGGCGAGTCAGATTACAAAATCATTGCGGTGCCAATCAAAGACAAACGCTGGGACGATACGCAAGACCTAGCTGATCTCAACAAGCACAATCTCAAAGAGTACAAGCATTTTTTCGAGACTTACAAGCAACTCAAAGGCGATGTAGTAACCGTGAAAGGATTCAAGGGCAAGAAAGAGGCAATCGCGGCGATAAAGAAGTCCGTCTTGCTTTACAATAAGCAGTTTAAAAAAACATAGTTCGCCCACGGTGTACACACGCTTTTCCCCACTGGGCTTGTGTGATGCTATAGTAAGATTAATTCGCAACACTCGGTGTGCTGTGATGTATTTATTAATTAGTAGGTAATTGTTAGTTTATGAAGACCGCACTATTAGAACGAAACACATATATAGTAGTCGTAATCGGGCTCACTCTGATTGTTAGTGGCTTTACATCGTTTGCCTTTGCGCAAACCGAGGTTGATGTAAGTGTCACCGCAACTGTTGACGAGGGTGGCACAGTGCCGCCACCTCCTCCGCGGAAGATGCCACCTCGTCCAGGGATGCCGGCACCGCGTCCCAACATGCCTATCCGCAAAGAAATCCGCGATAACCGCCAGGAATTCCGCGCAGAGGCCAAGGAAGACATCAAAGAGTTCCATACTGATGCAAAAGACCAGCGCAAGGATTTGCGCATGGAAGTTAAGGAAGATTTAAAAGCTGCGGGAACTCCAGAAGAAAGGAAGGGTGTTCTTCAGGGGGCTAGGGAGAAGGCGCAGGATTTGCGTGCAGACCTCCAGAAAGGTCGTGAGGACTTGCGTGCAGGAATCAAAGAGAAGGGTGCTGCTATGCGCGAAGGCATCAAGGACCTTAGAGGAGAAATGCGTGACAACCGCGGTCAGAAAGCGGACCAGCATCTCCAGATGGTAGTAAGGCGCCTCAACACCGCGCTTGATCATCTCACCAAGCTCATGACACGCATCGACGCGCGCCTTGCAAAACTTGCCGCAGCTGGTGTGAGCACTACAGCAACTGATACCGCAGTCGCGGCCGCAAAGTCAGCAATTGCCGCAGCTGAGGTCGCTATAGACGCCGCTGAAGCAAAGATTACCGAGGTAGCCGCCATGGAAAACCCTCGCGAACGAATGGCGGAAGTGCGTGAAGTTGTCCGCGTTGCAGGTGACGCGGTAAAAACAGCACACCAAGCACTCAAGGACGCCGTGACTGCCATGAAGGGCCTACACATTCCACCCGCATCAGCTGAGGTAGGAGCAAGCGCCACCGTCGAAACCCAGTAACAAAATTAATACTTAATTCATCTCTATGGACGAACAAAACACAGGGGGCATGCCACAAGTTCCATCAGGAATCCCACAGACAGCTCCCATTGAGGCACATAAAAGCTCGCTCGGCCCCATCGTGGGCGCTGTCGTGATTATCGCACTGATGGTGTTCGGAGGCCTCTACTACTGGGGCTCACAACTTCAGCAGGAAGCGGCGGCAGAGCTACCATTCATTATGGATGACGGCTCGGTACCACCAGCATCAACAGAAGATACGACCGCTGGCATCCCTGCCCCGTCGAATTCAGACGCGGTTGTTGATATCGAAGCTGATATCAACAATACCGATTTTGACGCACTGGACGCGCAGATTGACGCAGACCTCAAGGAAGTTCAGTAGTACACCGACCGACAAACGCCCCTGTTCTACTGAACAGGGGCGTTTGTTTTGCGTGTCGCCCTGCCCATGCTAGACTCGCGCGATGCAGACACACCAACTAGCACAAGTAACTATAGACGAACGACCTGAAAAAGCAGAGGTCGAGGTCAAGGCAGAAATTCCCACAGAACGCGTGGCGCTTTTCCGCGGAAAAGCGACGGTCGAGATATCAAAAGATGTTTCGATTGATGGCTTTCGCAAAGGAAATGTCCCTGAAGCCGTTTTGATAAAACATGTTGGTGAATCGGCAATTATGGAGAGAGCCGCGTCCCTCGGTATTTCGCACGAACTTCCTCTGCTTCTTGCCGAGAAACAAGTGCTCGCCATTGAAACACCCAAGGTAACCATCACTAAACTTGCTCCAGGAAACCCCATAGCTTTTACGGCACTCATCACCGTCCAGCCCGAAGTGACACTCCCTGACTATGTAAAAATTGCCAAGAAGCATGTCGCCAAGAAAGAAATGCCTACAGTCGCCGACGACGAAGTGGCCGACATGACGCGTTATCTGCGCCGCGAACGCGCACGAATTGATATGGTAGAGAAGGGCGAAGATGCAGAGAAAGCGTATGAGAAATCCCAAGGGCTCACCGAAGACGCTCTTCCGCCGATTGACGACGAGTTCGCAAAATCTCTCGGTGCCAAGGACGCAGTCGATTTGGCAGACCGCATGAAAGAAAACATGCTCACTGACAAAGTGCGCAAAGCGGGAGAAAAGGTGCGCCTCGCAATCGTTGAAGACATTATCGCCGGATCGTCCATGCCTCTTCCTGGGATACTCGTCGAGCGCGAGCTTGATCGCATGATGCATCGTTTTGAAGACGACATCATTCGCGGCGGGAGCACTCTCGATGCATACCTAGCTGATGCAAAAAAAACCCGTGACGATTTCCGCAAAGAGTGGCGCGAAGCCGCTGAAAAGCGAGCAAAAATGCACCTCGCTATGGGCAAAATTGCCGTCACTGAAAAAATTGATGCGCCCAAGGACCTTGTCGAGCATGAAATCGAGCACATCATGCGTCATCAGCCGACAGCAGACATCGAAGAAATGCGCCCCTATATCGAATCGGCATTTATGCCTGAAGCAGTGTTTCGTTGGCTCGAGACACAAAAATAGTTTGCTATAATTCCTCTATGAAAAAGTTGCCTTCCAACAAAAGTTTCGAAGCAACGGTCATAGCGAAGCTCAATGCTCTTGATGCGCGGTTGGGAAAGTTTGACACACACACAGACAAGTTTGGCGCACACATTGATAAAATGGACACGCGTATGGAGAAAATAGAAACAAGCGTAGGCAAGATGGACATGCGCATGGAGAAGATAGAAGCGCATGTAGGCAAGATGGACACGCGTATGGAACGGTTCCACGACAGGATGAGCCAGTTCGACGAGAAGCTCGATGCGGTTGCTGAAACGCTCGTTGAGTTTCAGGAAAATGTAGACAGTAAGTTCGAAGAAACTGAAAAACGACTCGTCGTTGTGACCAAGCATCTTTCTGAAATCAGGTCTGAAATTACATCCATCCGTGTTGAGTTGGGTTATATACACAGACGCCTTGAAATTATAGAAGAGAAGACCCAGGGCATGGGTGGCTACGCAAAAGAAATCGATGAGCTCCGTGCACGAATTGCAACTATTGAAAAATTACTTGCAGAAAAGGAGAAGACTGAAAAAACCAAAGTATAAAACACCCCATGTGGGACTTCGTAAGTCCCACATGGGGTGTGCGCTACGGACTTTCGAATTTTTTGTACAAAAAAGTGCGCCGAGGCTTGGAGGCCTCGGCGCGAAATACGGTGCGTTTTGTATTCGGGACGCTACCCGGAGTTCGTTAGCCCTGCGAAGGCTCCGAACCCTGGACCGTGGCGTCGGCGTCGAAGCCGGCCTCCTGAAGTGCCGCGGCGAGAGCCGTGGGGCCCTCGTCCTTCGGCTTCGCAGACTTCAGGATGGACTCGAGGATCGAGCCCGCCGTCGCCGTTTCCTGGCGCTCCTCCCCGCAGACGCGCAGGAATTCGCGGAGGGCTCTCGTCGGGTGAATGTCGAAGTTGACACCACCCTCCGTGAGCTTGGCGGCCAGCCGGTCGGCTGGGCATTCGGAGGCGGCGTTCGGCGTAACGCGCCCCTTCTTGTTTTTGCGGATGACGAAACCCTGGTGCCGAAGCACGGGCTTGCCGTCCGTTCCGGTCGTCCCGTCCCCAGCATGAACGACATACTGGGCGCCCTTGCGACCGGTGAGCATGCAGACGTTTTCAGCGACTGCAGCCTCCATCGCATCGAACGCCAGCTGGGTGCGGGTCTTGGCGGCATGTCCATTTCCATTGCTGGTCATGGGGATTTTTCCTTATTCTGGGTTTGGACTTAAGCCGCGAGCCGGGTGGCTCACGACCCTCTGGAAGACACGAGGTTCCTTGCGGAAACTCATATCCCCCATAAGGGCCGCGATCTTCTCCTTTCGCGCGGCGACCAAAGTTTCTTCGACGACCTAGAAAATAAGGAGTGTAACGACTATATTTTCTGAAGTGCCCTCGTGGTACGAAGCGAGTTAGAAACTTTAAGCACTCTTTGTGGTGCCATGCTTTTCCTTGCGCTTGTAAGCGCCCCGACCCTTCTTGGGTCGCACGATTTTGTGCGCGAACAACGGACTTTCGAGGGCTTGCGCCATCACATTCCGCTTCGCAGGTACCTGTGGCCTTTTCTTCTTTGCCATCGGTTCTTCCCCTTCTTTTCCAAGGATTTATCTTTGCTTACCGACCAGTATTATACACCCTCTTGGCTTGATGTCAAGTAGGCATTGTGCTGTGAAGTAACATTTGTGAAGGTCTGACCTTCTCAAATCTGTGAGACAAAAAGTGGCGGGCGCTTGGAAGCGCCCGCCGTGCTGAAAAGTGGATGTCAGAGCCTAACGGCCCTTCTTGCCACCTCCCTTTTCCTTTTTCTCACCACCACTGCCCTTGCGGGGCTGGGCAGCGTGACGTGCCCTGCGGCTCTCCTCGCGCCGACGCTCCACCTCACGGCGATCACCGGTCTTGTTGCCGAGGGGGCTCGGGCCGGCGTTGTAGTGCCGGCCATTGTGCCCATTCGCACCGTTCCCATTGCGGTGATGCTTGGGCCGCTCGGGGCGCGGGAAGGCCGATTCGATGGCCTCCCGATTTGCCCGCGAGAGCTCCCAGAAGGCCCCGGGGTTCACCAGCGCGATGCGCGGCTCCTTGCGGAACCACTCCTCGCGCGGGAGGGAGACTCGCGTCTCTTCCCCGTCCGGCCCCTTCTGGCCGATATCCTTCTGGTCGGGGACCGCGAGCGCTGGGACACCGGCCTGCGTGAGCAGGCGACCCAACAGGTCGTCGGCCTTCTGCGGGCTCTCCTTGTAGGCGCGAATGAGCGCCTTCAGGAGGCCCGAGGTGACCGGCCAGACGAGGCCGGCCTCGATATCAGCACCGAGCTTGGTGAGGGCCGCGTCCTTGGCGGCCTCGCGGCGCGCCAGGAACTCGGCTTCGCGCTTGGCCTCGCGCTCGAGAGCGGCGGCGTTCGCGGCCTCTGCGCCCTGGCTGTTGGCGCTACGAGTGGCAACCGTCGGAATGTGAGCCATGAGGCTCTCTCCTCTTCTACCTGTCGGCTCTTTCTATTAGAGTCCCTGCCAACCTTGGGGACTATTCATAACAGGTTCCATTGTAGCATCTATACGCCCTATTGTCAATATGTGTGGCCAATGCTATAATAGCCTCATGAACATACAAAATCGTGAGGTACGAGGCGAAGTGCGGGGCAATGTATTGGTCCCAATGGTCGTCGAAAAGACATCGTTTGGCGAGCGAGCATTCGACATCTATTCTCGTCTACTTAAAGAACGCATCGTATTCCTGGGTGGCCCTATCGATGAACATGTCGCAAACCTTGTGGTGGCTCAGTTTCTCTTTCTTGAATCCGAAGATCCCAAGAAAGACATTTCTTTCTACATCAATTCACCCGGTGGCCATGTATCTGCCGGTCTTGCCATTCTCGACACCATGAACCACATCCGTCCAGATGTTTCCACAGTATGTGTCGGCATGGCCGCATCCATGGGTGCAGTACTCCTCTCGGCAGGGCAGAAGGGCAAACGCTTTGTCCTCCCAAATGCGGAAGTCATGATTCACCAACCATGGGGCGGCACACAGGGTCAGGCATCAGAAATTGCAATCGCCGCAAAACACATTCTTGGCCTCCGCGAGCGCTTGAATAAGATACTCGCAAAAAATACTGGGCAGTCACTCAAGAAAGTCGAACAAGACACCGATCGCGACTTCTTTATGAGCGCCGAAGAGTCTGTGGCTTACGGCATCGTCGACAAGATTCTTACTTAACACTTTCTTTCAAAGGGTATACTAGGCGCATGCACTGCATGCGCCTTTCCCTTTTTATACTCACACTTTCATTTTGTGCACTACCTGCAATTAGTCATGCCGCCGACCACTCCTGCATTCCTCCACTCACCTATCGCCTTGCGTTTGTTGACCAGCGATTTGCTGTGTCCGCCGAATCGGTGACACAGGCACTGAAAGACGCGTCTGGCGCATGGAGCGCAGCCGGAACGCCCGTCACCCAAGGCAACAGCACCGATGCAATCGCCATAAGTCTCTTGTATGACGAACGCCACCCTGCCAGGCAGGCACTGCGCACCATCGAAGGTGTCATCAGTACCAATTCAGCTACCTATGAATTTCGGCGCAGTGCCCTTGACGCACGCACTGCTGCACACAAAGCGAACAGCGCGCTTGTTGCAACCGCCTCTGCCATGCTGGAAACCATTGTTACCTTTCACAATATGGCCGTTGATTCTTGGAATGCCCGAGGTGGTGCCACTCCAGAAAAAGCTGCCGAGCTTAATGCAACCAGTGCGCTCCTCCAGGGTGTCACCGAGACACTAAATCGCATTTCCGACACTCTTAATCGCGAGGCCGCCTCAATAAATATGGCTGTGGCTGACACAAATCAGTTGGCGCGCACCCTAAACCAGGCAGTAACCACCTACAATACGATTGGCGCCGAACAAGGAACCGGATTTATCGAAGGGACTTACCGGCGGATGGGCATCGATAAGAAAATCGAAGTGTATGCGTTTGCAGATTCCAAAGATCTGACACGCATACTTGCCCATGAATTTGGCCACGCCCTAGGACTCGAACATGTCGCTAGCCCAACTGCCCTTATGTATGAAAAGAACAGCGCGACCGACTACTTCCCCACCACAGACGATCTATCGGCACTCACTGCACTTTGCGTCACTTCGTAGCTTTTTTGCATATCGCAAAACCAGTGGTATACTCGAAAATGCAGTTAATTAATTAAATTTGATGCCTGTCCGCACTCTGACGATATGTCCGAAACCTCGAAAAACCTTTTAGTAGAGCCGAAAAACGAGTGTAGAGTCATCGCCTAATTGCGCACAGGCATACGAGCGTCGTATGTCATTAAAAATTGTCGTAGCACTGCTTGCGGTCTCTGCGCTCATCGGCGTGGCTTTTGGCTACTTCCTTCGCTGGATCATCAGCCTCGGCAAGCGTGGTTCGATGGAACTCGAAATCAAGCAGATGATGCTTGATGCACAAGAACGAGCAAAGCGTATCACCGACGAATCAGAGCGCGCCGCACAGGAAAAAGCTGACACCATCATTAGTGAACAGAAAGAGAAGGGTGGCGAACTAAAGAAGACCGAGGAACGCCTGGTGCGTCGCGAAGAACTCTTGGACAAACGCCAGACTGACCTCGACCATGAGAGTGGCGAAATTAAAGACAAGATTGAAGAAGTGAAGCGTGTAAAGGAGCGCGTCGACGCCATGCTCGGCGAGCGACAAGCGGCGCTTGAAAAAGTGGCAACTCTCACGACTGCCGAGGCAAAGGCCGAGCTCATTACCGTTATCGAGAAACAATACGGCGAGGACATCGTCATCCGCATGCACAAACTCGAATCAACTGCGCGCGAGAAACTCGACAAGAAAGCAAAAGAAATTCTCACGAGCGCCGTGCATCGTATTGGCAACTCAGTGGTTTCCGATGTGCTTGCCACCACCGTTTCCCTCCCTAACGACGAGATAAAAGGCAAAATTATCGGCAAAGAGGGTCGTAACATCCGCGCATTCGAGCGCGCGACAGGTGTTGAAGTGATTATTGACGACACTCCGGGCACACTCACCCTTTCCTGCTTTGACCCTGTGCGCCGTCAAGTGGCCCGCGTTGCTCTCGAGAACTTGATTCTTGACGGCCGTATCCAGCCAGCAAAAATCGAAGAGATGGTGATAAAAGCCCAAGAAGAAATCAATCAAATCATCAAGAAGAAGGGTGAGGAAGCGGCGTACGAAGCACGCGTGCCAAACCTTGATCCAAAATTGCTCATCATCCTTGGTCGTCTCTATTTCCGCACCAGCTACGGTCAGAATGTGCTCGATCACTCTGTGGAAATGGCGCACCTTGCAGGCATTCTCGCTGAAGAGCTCGGTGCTGATGTGGCGGTCGCCCGAGCAGGCGCGCTCACACACGATATCGGCAAAGCTGTCGACCATGAAGTCCCGGGCACCCATGTCGAGATCGGTCGGCGTATCCTCCAGAAGTTTGGTGTATCAGAAGCCGTTATCAAAGCCATGCAGGCTCACCACGAAGAGTATCCGTACGAAACTCCAGAGAGCCTCATTGTGCAGGTAGCAGATGCCATTTCTGGTGGTCGCCCCGGTGCGCGGCGTGATTCAGTCGAGCAATACATTAAACGCCTCGAAGAGCTTGAAGCCATCGCAAAGACAAAACCGGGCGTCGAGAAATGCTATGCCCTCTCCGCTGGGCGCGAAGTGCGGGTGTTTGTACGGCCAGAAGAGATTTCTGACCTCGAGGCGCACAAGCTCGCGCGTGACATCGCACTCCAGATTGAAAAAGAACTCCAGTATCCGGGTGAAATTAAAGTACATGTTATCCGCGAGAGTCGTGTGATCGAGTACGCCCGATAAGAAACTGTTGAAAAAGTCCATATGCTTCGTTGTCTTCGTTGAGAAAAAACTCATCGTACCGACAAGTACGATTCTTTTTTCTCTCCTTGCCGCCTTGCCTATAGAACCTTTTTAAACAGTTTCTACCACTGTAAGATTTGTGTAATCGGCGCATTTCTTTGTTGCTTCGGGCGGCGATTTTCTCCGCACCGCGCAGTTGGAGCTTTTTCAAAAAGTTTACAGACCACATACACAGAAAAAACCCGCCACATGGCGGGTTTTTGCATTGCTGATGTTGCTAGTGCTCTTCTCTGCAGATCCTCCAAAAATTCACTATGCAGCACAGCAGCATAAAGAACAGGAAAAGTATTGGCACCGCACCCTGCATAACGCCCAGTGCGGCCCATCCACCCGCCTTCAGGGCGCCCAAGGTTCCATCCGTCCACGCCCAGTCGAACCACCCAAAAGGAGACACGAACACGACCATGACAGTAATAATCCCCCAGTGCAGGGAAAATATCAGAGCATATACGAAGCACAAAGCACACTGCTCGAAAAACCCGAGAGGAATTCTCTTTGTTGTTTTTTCGTTCATCACTCTTCTCCAGATACCGCCATCCTTATACCAGAAAAATGCCACGCGCTCAATTTTCGGTATCGTATAAGACCGATCTACGCGTACCAGTTGAAAGGTATAAGAGAAAGCCCGATGAGAAAAACAATTACGAGTCGTATCACCGCTCGTTGCACCACACTGATTGGTTGCGAAGAATTGAACAACCCGTATCCTAGGCCTCCAAGTATATTAGCCACTCCGTCGGCAAATCGTGTTAAGAGCCTAACGAAGCTATCCCCAAGATTGAAGAGTGACCAGAAACCGAGAAGAAACAGGAAGAAGAAAAGACCAATATAAACAGTAGTGTAAGAGAAGCTGAACACGGCTTGAAGCGCTCGTATAACAACCCATATATTAACCGCGAGAAACAGTGCAGCAGCAGAGCGTGTCGCACCTGCAATCGCTTGAAGTCGCTCGTCCTGGTTCGCGCCACATACGGCCCAACGATACAGATAGACGAGAAACGCTAAGATGATGAGTGTTATGACGATGCCCACAAGATCGTTCAGCACGGCCCCAGCATTTTGAACAATCGCCAAGGCCGCATCTTTGGTGGCGTCTGACGACATCATCTGTACCACATCTTCACTCGTCGCACTGGATGTAATCATCTCCGACGAGATTGCCATAGTTTTACTATAGCATGAAATATAGATGGAGCTCGCAATGCTATTAGTAGTCCGTATTAGCCGCAAATACAGCAGGCCAGAAAAATGCCACTCGCTCAATTTTTGTGTGAGCAAACAAGGTGTGCTAGAACTACCAAGGAAAGGAGAACACAGATGGCCGGTTTCCCACCCACCGTAACTCCATGGGATGCACGCCGTGCAGATAAGGATGCCAGAATGAGTATCGAAACAGTCTATATCGCACTCGATGTCGAGACGACCGGATCGCGCCTTGGTGTCGACAGCATGCTTTCGATCGGTGCATGCGTTGTGCCACGCGAGCCGAAGTCGTACGAAGACATGGTCCGTGAAGGATTCGTATTCTACGAGGAGCTGAAACCGACATCCTTCGAATATATTCCCGCGGCGATTCGCGTGGGAGCATCTGAGCTGGACGCACTGAAATCCTGTTCGCACATTCCACGCATGTTTCCAAAGAATCCTTTCTTTGAGCCACGCGAGGCAATCCGCTATTTGCAGGATGTCTGTACCTATCCTCCGACTGCCATGCGCCGATTTGCCAAATGGATTGAGGACATGGGTCGCTTCAAACGCATCGAACCGGTAGTCGACACCGTTTTCTTCGACTCTGGGTGGATAAACCTCGCTTTTGGAGTCCATCTGGGAGTCGAGTCGCCATTTGGTTATAGCGGACTTGATTTGGATTCCCTGTGGCGAGGAGCGACTGGCAAGGAGAAGGCGCGACTCAAAGAGATTGGCCTCGTCGACGACCGTAAGCGGCCGCACAAGGCCGACGAAGACGCCGCCTTCCTCGCAAAAATCGCACAAAGGGTTCTTTACGAAAAGTATCAGTGGTAGTCACTCCAAGAAAACCGGGCTCACAAGGCCCGGTTTTGCTTTTCCCCCGTCTAAAAAATCCTTATATTGACACACCTTTTGCGGGGTACAACAATGTGAGTGTGCCCGTAATCGTCGACATTACAGGCTTTTATGGGCGCAGTAATAATCATTATCTATGAATAAAGCAGATCTTATCGACAAAGTGGCTGAAGGATGCGGATTCAGCAAGACAGACACAGAGCGCATGATGGACAAGGTGATCGAGGTAATCTCGACATCCCTCAAGGCAGGCGAGGAAGTGGCGATTGCCGGCCTCGGCAAATTCACCGCCCGCGAGCGTGCGGCCCGCATCGGCAGGAACCCTCGCACTGGCGAGAGCGTACAAATTTCCGCAATGAAAGTGCCGAAGTTTAGCGCATCGAAGACCCTCAAGGACGCGTTGAAATAACAGGCTTAAGATAAATTCCAGCAAGAAACCGCCTTAAGGCGGTTTCTTGCTATTCCACCGTTACTGACTTTGCGAGATTGCGCGGTTTATCCACATTGTAGCCACGCTTTACTCCTACAAAATAGGCAAACAATTGCAGTGGCACAACCGACAAGAGTGGCTCGAGTGCGGGCAGTGTCTTTGGTATCAAAATCAAGTCATCACCCAGTCCTTTCACCCGCTCGTCGCCTTCAGTGCCAATAACGATCACTGGCCCGCCCCGCGCCTTTATCTCTTCAATACTGGACGCCATTTTTTCAAACACTGCATTGTCGGTTGCGATTGCTACCGTCGGGAAGTCTTTGGTGATCAGCGCAATGGGGCCATGTTTCATTTCTCCTGCACTATAACCCTCGGCGTGCACATACGCGATTTCTTTAATCTTCAAAGCCCCTTCGAGCGCCACTGGATAGTTGAACCCGCGACCCAAATACAGCATGTTCTGACACGCGGAGTACTTTTCAGCCAAGGCTTCGATTTCATCTTGCTGGGCAAGTATTTTCTTGATCTTTTCATCGATATTTCCCATTTCTCGCATCAGGGCCTTGTGTTCTTCGTCTTTGGTGTCTGTCAGATACAGCGCCATCAGTGTAAGTACACTGAGCTGCGAGAGAAAGGCCTTGGTCGAAGCTACGCCAATTTCTGGTCCGGCGTGGTTGTATACTCCTGCGTCGGTATCCCGCGCAATGGTCGAGCCGACCACATTCACTACACCCAAAGTGAGAAGCTCGCGTTGTTTCGCCTTACGGAGAGCGGCGAGTGTGTCGGCGGTTTCGCCTGACTGCGATATGGCGATGACGGTTGTCCCCTGCTCAAGGGGCTCTTCACGATAACGGAATTCGGATGCCAACTGTACTTCTGTGGGAATCCCCGCGATTGTTTCAAAAAGATACTCGCCCACCAATCCTGCGTAGTACGAGGTCCCGCACGCGAGGATGAGTATGCGCTTGGTATCACTCAGACGGGTGCGCATATCATCGAGCCCCCCAAGCTTTACAAAACCTTCCTCGCTTTTCAGGCGCCCCCGCAGAGCAGAGCGCACCACTTCAGGCCCTTCAAAAATCTCTTTGAGCATGAAGTGGGGAAAGTCGCCTTTTTGTGCCTGTTCCGTCGTCCACTCAAGCCGCGTCACTTGGGAGAATTGTGGTTTCTGTGCAAGGTCGGTAATAGTCAGCCTACCTTGGGTGATTTCTGCCACATCGCCATCCTTGAGATAAATTACATTTTTGGTGATGTCGACAAGCGCCGACGGGTCGGAAGCGACAATATGCTCATCCTCCCCCACACCAATCACCAACGGACTCGAGATTCGCGTCGCATAGAGCGTGCCTGGGTGATCGGCGTCAGCAACCACCAGCGCATAGGCGCCGCGCACTGCATTCAGTGACGCATAAAACGCGTCGCGAAAACTCTTGCCACTTTTTACATTCTCTTCGATAAGATGCGCGAGCACTTCGGTATCCGTTTCTGAGGCAAACTTGTGCCCTTTCTCTAGAAGCATCTCTTTTATCTCTTTGTAATTTTCGATGATGCCGTTGTGCACAATAGCGATTTTGTGCGCGCAGTCAGTATGCGGGTGTGCATTTTGCCGCGTCGGAGCACCATGTGTTGCCCAGCGCGTATGCGCAATGCCCGAGATTCCCTCGGGGGCACCTTCCTTTTTTATACGCTTCTCAAGTTCCGCAACAGCGCCAGCCTCTTTCACGCAAGCAATCTCGCCTTCACTCACCAGCGCCACGCCAGCCGAATCATATCCACGATATTCGAGCGCCTTGAGCCCTTGTATTAAAATCGGCAATACTTCGCGACGACCCACATAACCAACAATGCCACACATGTATTTGGTATATCATAAACAAGAGATGCCGCCTATCCCCTGTGGATAGTTCAGATAGAGATTGCGACTTGGTCCGAAAAAGTGTTAGATTATGTGTCGTTGCGGGACTAGTTTAGTGGTAGAACAGCAGGTTTCCAACCTGTTAGTGGGAGTTCGATTCTCCCGTCCCGCACAAAAACAGAGAGGAGGACGCGAAGCGTTTGACGACCATGTTTTTGTCGTGGGTAGGGAGAATCGAAAGGCGGAGGCCCAGGGTCACACAGGCGAAGCACTGTGGGAAGGCCGAGCCCGAGGAGGAAGCACTTAGATTTTTCTGACCCAGACAGGAAAATCTTAGTGACTTGACCCCGATTCTCCCGTCCCGCACAATAGCAAAGAAATTGGGTGGAAACATGAAAAAAAATTCGCGCCAGTAAAAAATTGTTGCGAGGAGAGTTAGCGTATCTTTTAGATGAGGGTAAAGGCATTAAGATTATTTATTTACTCCAATAGTTTATGGATAAAATTGAACAGATAGAAAACCTAATGTATTCCTATAATGACTGGAGTAGGGTCGCACACGGTAAGGGGCCAAACTATTGCTTTGAAATAGAGAAAAATGATCAAATACTTTTTTACTTTGGAGCAAATCACAGTCGAGATATAAACAACCTTCAATATGAAAAGCTACGAAAATATTGGCAAAATTTTTTCGAGAAAACAAAAGGGCTGGATTCTATCGTTTTGGTTGAAGGCGGAACTAGACAAGTTCACGAAAACGAGGAGCTAGCGGCGAGGAGAGACTCTGAAGCGGGATTTATTACTTTGCTTGCTAATAGAGTAGGAATAGTTACCAATAGTCCCGAACCGAACCCGCTAGATGAGAGAAGATATGTTCTCAAAAACTTTTCTGAAGATGAACTGGACTATTACTACTTTTCTCGCCTTGTTAATGCCTGGCACAGTATGCTGGAACCAAAATCATCTTTTGAGAAATACATTGAGCGTTATTCACAGAAAAAGCCGGAAATTAAAAATTGGAAAGATTACGGTTTCCCTCTTAAAAAGATGAGGGAAGTCCATCAAAAAATTCTCAAAAGTGATTTTGCCCAAAATGATAAGGAGCTATTTTCGCTTCTTGTAAATCCAACGAAAAAAGAAAATCCTCTCTATCAAGTAGTCAGGGCAACTAGTACTTATAGGAATATTTTCGTTGTACAAGAAATAGAAAAGTTGTGGCATGACAACAAAAATATTTTTGTTGTTTATGGCGGAGCGCACCCCATTTTACAAGAACCAGCGTTAAGAACGCTACTCAAATGAATACGAAAGTGGAGTAGGTAGACTGTTAGGAAAACTTAAACTCTGGAAACTCGGTCGTTATCGGCTCCAGTGTTTTAAGCGCGCTTAAGGTACGCTAAACCAAAGATATTCATGCGTCGCAGTAAAAACAAAACGACCCCTTTCGGGGTCGTTTTGCCGGATAGAAATCTATTCTCCTTTACAACCGCACGAGCACTCTGTGCCCGCATGAGTACAAGCTGTAGTTGCCCCGTCGCATTTGCATGCGCCTCCTTCTTTTTGTGGTTCGTCCATAATGATGTGTGTCCATTATTAACCGCGTGACCAACGGACAGGATACACACTGCCCGGCAGTCCTGGTAATTGCCCCAGCAAGGGCCCTTACAGTATACTCCCTGCACGCAACCACTGGTGCGTCAGTGGTGGATATTGTATATCCCGCGACCAAAAACCGCCCAAGCAAGAATGCCGGGCGGTTTTTGGTACCAGTGAGGTCGGCTACTCGTCCTCATCTTTATCCAAACCCAACAAATCGGCCTCGTCCTCCTCTTCCTCATCTTCCTCGTCTGGGAGCCCAGGGATCGCTCCTTCCAAATCCGCCGCCTCTGGATCACGAATATCATCATCCATATCTCGTGTAGCAACTCACTAAGATAAATAATCAGCTACAGGGTCGAACCCCGCGCCGCCAGAGAAATGTTCCTCAGGCACGGGCATTGTAGTGAGCGGAGAACATCCGTCAAGAGCCCTAAGCTGTGTATAAAAGAATGCGTCATGCTATGCTTTTTTCATGATGAAAAATGTCGGCATTATCGTCTTTATCTGTACCCTTGTTTTTGTGGCACTTTCTTCACCACCACAGACGCACACACCTGACACTGAAGCGGTGGTCGCTACCACTACACCGACAGAAACTGCCACTACTACAACCGTTGCAGAAATACCTTTCACAGAAGAAATTGTGGTCCCTTTAGCAGACATTATTCAAGAACCAGCGCCTTTAAAAACTAAAAGCCCTGAAAAGCCGCTTATACACACGCCTCTTACACGCCCAGAGCCGGCGCCTACAGCACAGGAAACAGTCACCTCTTCAACAGGGACGCCTGTTACCCGTCTACAAAACCCTTACTCGTTCCCAAAACTTTCCTCTGAAAGCATTAATGTGTCAGCCCGAGCGGGCCTAGTTAACATACTCTGCACCAACCCCAGTAACGGCCAATCTACCAGTGGCAGTGGTGTCGTCATAGATCGCCGAGGTGTAGTCCTCACCAACGCGCACATTGCGCAATTTGTTCTTCTTGCAGAAGTATCCAACAGTATTTCGTGCACTATACGCACTGGCTCACCAGCAACATCACAATTTGAGGCACAGATACTTTTCTTGCCAAATAAGTGGGTGGCCAAACACGCCAAGGACCTGCGTGTCGCAAAGCCCACAGGTACCGGTGAAGACGATTATGCGCTTGTCCTCGCTGTACCAATTGCTCAGGGGACACCCCTCCCTTCACCAATACCGTTCGACACACGCGAAGGAGTTATTTTCGAAAGAGACCCCGTCCTGCTTGCCAGTTATCCTGCCGGGTTCCTGGGAAACTTTTTTGCACAAAACGATCTATATCCCGCTTCCACCTTCACGACAATTAAAAAACTCTATACATTCGGCGAGGCGAGTATTGATCTACTTTCCCTTGGCGGTGTCATCATTGCCCAAGGTGGATCATCGGGAGGCGCCGTAGTAAATGAATGGGGTCGCTTGGTAGGAATTATTGTGACATCAAGCGATGCCGCCACAACCGAGGCGCGCGACCTTCGGTCAGTTACAGTTGCCCATATTAATCGTAGCCTGCGCGAACATACCGGCCAGGACCTAACCGAGTATTTGTCGGGGGACATTCTCGAGCACGGCAACATCTTCCGCGTAAACGACCTGCCAGCACTCGCCAAAGAACTTGTTGATGCGCTTCCCCATACAGAATGATAGCCACATTCGTTTGACAGATGCGTTTTTTATAGTAGAAATGTCTCGGGAGACTGGCAACTTTCACACAAGAGGAGCCGCGTATGAACGACGCTCGCCACCCGAACCGTCGGGCGAATCGTCTGCACAGACAGATGCGCAGAGTAAGTCTACCGCCACTTGGCATATTCATCAGCTGGCTGGTTCTCTGGAGCACACCGATGATGGCCTTGGTGATTATTTTTGGCGATGGACACCTCTGGGATATTCCCGTTATGGCGAAGGTCTTTGCTTTCGCTATCGCAGTCATCTTTGAGCACGGGGCGCTGTGCGTCCACAAGGAAATCGAACGGAACCCATACTGATCTAACCCGCCTCACGGCGGGTTTTGCATATCTCTACCAGTTGCACACAAACACCTGTTCTTGTAGTATCCGACAGGTCTAGTAGCGGAGAGGTGAATGAACCCGAAATATCCTTCGCCGTACAAGCATGCGGCATTCGCTCAGCAGTACCACCCCGAGTTTCTTTTGAAACTCTTCGCGCTTGCCGACAAGATTCGCGCAAATCCGCGCGATTTCAAGAACGCACTCGAAGGGAAAGTGGTCGCCCTCTTGTTCTACCGCGAATCAACACGGACACGATTCTCTTTCTGCACAGCAATCCTGCGCCTGGGCGGACAGTTTATCGAAACAGAAAACGCGGAGATGTTTTCGTCGGCAACCAAGGGCGAATCGCTCGCGCACACCATCCGGGTTGTTTCGGGGTACGCCGACGCCATTGTGCTGAGGCATGAAAACGAAGATGCGCCCAAGGAAGCCTTGCGTGCAACACTCGTGCCATTCATCAATGCGGGATGCGGATCGGGGCAGCATCCGACACAGGCCCTCACTGATGCATACACGGTGTACCAGCACTTCGGTACGCTCGAGAATCTCGATATTGCCCTTGTGGGCGACTTGGCCCGCGGCCGCACCTGTCGCTCGCTTGCGTATGTGTTCTCGCTTTTTCCGAGCAATCGTTTCTTTTTTGTGTCCCCTCCCGAGTTGGGAATGCGCGACGATATCAAGGAACATTTGCGCGAGCGAGGATGCGCTTTCAGTGAGTACACAGATGTCGAAGATATTCTCGTGCGAGCAAATGTGTTGTACATGACGCGGGTCCAAAAAGAGCGACCCCTTCCGGGAAATGCCGGTACCGTTCTGGAAAATCCCTATCATGTTTCTCTCGAAGATGCGCGCCGTATGCCACCGAATGCCATCATCATGCATCCGCTCCCAATCGACGGTGAGATTGCAACCGAGGTCGACACCGAGCCGAACGCACACTATTTCCGCCAGTCGGATAATGGCATGTGGATTCGTATGGCACTGCTCTACACCCTCCTGGGCGGCCCGCTTCAGAATGCCTAGACGCAGAAAACCCCGCACGATGTGCGGGGTTTTTCACTAGTATATTGGTTGCTCGTTGAAGTGGGATGAGTAGCGGAAGATTCGCCTTATCTCCCCCACTTCACCAATATCACCCGTCGCCTTTGCGATATTGTCCGACAGCTTCACTGCAGGTCTCCCTGCCGCTGACATCAACTTCATTACCAGCGAGAGCGGCGGCACCCCTAGATCGTTCGTCAGGTCAGTACCCCAACCAAATGTCACTTGGATACGCCACTTGAACTGGCGGTAGAGCTTCACGATCTTTTCGACAGTGAGACCGTCGCTAAAAATTATGAGCTTATCGCGCGGATCCACCCCTTGTCGCTTGTAGAACGCAATGACTTTTTCGCCAAAGGCGAATGGATCACCGGAGTCTTGTCGGAAACCACGCCAATCCACTGCATATTTGCGCGGAAGTTCGGCGAGAAAAGCATCCGTACCGAATGTGTCCGGCAACATCACCAGCAGTCGTTCACCATAGAGCATTTGCCAGCGTTCGAGCATGGCGTACACCGACTGTCTCGCCGTCTCGTCACTTTCGTGTCGGGCAAGTGTGCAAAGCGCCATGGGAAGCTCGTGGGCGTTTGTGCCCAGAGCTTCGAGCCCCAGGTCGCGCGCAAGGCGCACATTTGAAACACCCGCAATGCATTCGGGAACCCCTGAAACCAAGCGTCTGGTAACATGCTCTTCCCATGGCCCACTAAAACGACGGCGCAGGCCAAACTGAGCAAAGGTGATACCTGGGTTGGCGTGCAGGATTTCGAATTTGCGCGAAATTCGTGCGTTACCTTGTGATGCAAGGTCGCATTCGTTCAAACCATACTTCTTCGCATACCCCCGCGCAAAAAGCTCATTGACGATTGAAAGTACGATTGTCTCCCACAGAGTGACCTCGCTCCAGAGACCTTCACAACTAATTTCCATTTCTCCTGTTCGCGAACGATGCCAGAGTATCGGATCAAGGGGCGCAAGTTGCACACTAGGAAGCGTGCGCAGAAAATGCTCGGGGAAAATTTTCCACCCACGCATGAATGCAACATCTTTTTCAGTAAACCGAAGTGTGGCCACATGCCCCAATTCGTCGCAAAGCGCTCCTTCATCGATGTATTCCCTAAGATCAAGACCTTTCGTGCGGTTCTTGAACCGAAACGCCACCCGAAGATTCGGATAGTAGCGCGTGATGAATGCAAGCATCGTGAGTTTGTAGACATCCACCTCAAGGAGTTCCTTGATGATGGGCTCATCTGTCCTGAAAAGACGCATGGCGTCTCCTTTCTTTAGCGAATTGCTACTCTAAAAGAAGTAGAGCACGAAATTTCTATTGTAGCAAGTCTCTCCTTATCGAAACCCCCTGGCCGTCAGACATCGTTATGCAGTAACTCGCTCGAGAGTTACGGTCGTTCCTCCTACTGAAACTTCTTCACCTTCCCGCACAATCAGATTTGGTATTGCGTTTCCGTTTCCGTCTACAAGACTCTGAACAACTTGGCGACGCGAACCTTCATTTGGTGCAAGGATATTAAAACGACGCGATGCGCGATCGTCGCCCAAGACAAGTCTCCCACTACTATCGTAACTTATTTGAAGACTTAATCGTTTTTCTTTACCACCCTCAGGAGCGAGGAGTGCTCTTGCATATTTCTGAGAAAACGGACTTTCGAGTGCGCGCACTACTGCGTTTATAAAGTCTCTGGAGACCTCTTCTGCGCTTACCCGCAATTCCCCACCTTCGCTTCTTACTTGTATCCGTACTGTCTGTGCCTCGCCTGTTTGCGTAACGCGGGGCGCATACTGCGAGAGACCGTATCCTAGGAACGAGGTGAGTATTGATTCGTATGTACTTACCGATCCTTTGAAGTCAGATGGTGGGGTAATCGCATCAGGACTGGGTGACTCATCTACATATACTTCCGAATCCTCTCCCGAAAAGCTACTGAGCGTTATTGGTTTGATCTCCTCCGGCGCGGGTTGTTTCGAAAGCTTCGTAATTCGTTGCTGTGTGAGGAACTGATGCTCTGCGGCGGTCACTCCGGGACCAACACGGCCTAAGGCAACGGCATTCCCCGCACCATTTCTCAATAGCGCTTCAGCGGCGAGGGCATCATATTGCAACAACTCTTCGAGTCCGATACTCGTGAGGTCGCCCACACCCAACAGACGAATCCCTTGCACTTGTTTAGCAAGCTCAATGCGACTTCCCTGGAGCGTGATTGGCTCAAGACTGTCTCTGTATGAATCCCCATCTAAAAATCCATCGAGGATGTCCTGTGTCGTTGACTGAAATCCGGCATTACCGATATAAGAGTCTGCCGTAATTGGCTGACCAGCGTCGTCAAGGAGTGGCTCTCCGTCTTTTTGGTAGAGTGCTACCGACTGTCCTGAGTTGTCGTACCCCACACCCCCCACACGACCCGCTACAAACTTTAAACGCGCCTTTTCCAGACCACTTTTTGCCGCAAAACTTTCTGGTCTTTCCCGAACTTCGCGTGTACTGATATAGCGTGTACGCTGTTCGATATCGTCGCTTGCCACAATCGTCACTTCTTCGACTGAACGCAAATCCACAAGGCCAAATCCCAGCCGTTTGAGACCCAGCAACCCTTCAGCCAAAACTGCTGTTGAATTTCCCGAGCCCGCCATGACTATTCTCCGCGGGAGCACGCGTGGCCGTTCGCGGCGCACATCAGCAAGAGTCTCGAATGCTTCAATGGTATTAAGAATGCGTGGAAAAATATCGGGGCGGCGTTTGTCTTCTTCAATAATGGCTTGCGCTTCCCCACCAAACGGGGCAGTGGCTATATCAAAGCCTAGTTTCGGCGTGCCCAGGCCAAGCGCGAGCGCGAGCGCTTCAGGGCGCACCAATACACTTTTCTCTTGGACTTCGAATTCAAAAGAATCCGCCGCTTGTCCGGGGGCGCGACGCTCAAGGTTCAAACGCACATAGGTCTGTCCATTCCTTCTCGTTCTTTCAGTTCCGATTACTCGGGTATTAAATAGCCCTCTCTGTACCAACAGCGCACCATTCGCTGCACCCGGAAGAGAAAGCCCTTCATTGGTGACAAATTGATCACCGGTATTTAGTTCTCCGAGCAGGAAGGCACCGCCAATATGATTGATTGATCCTCGGTCTCCTTCACTGTCTCTCTTTCCAGGGTTACTCACGGCGACTGGCGATCCATAATCACTGATCCGCGGCACATCCGGCGAAAGAGACTCCTGATCAGGAACAAAGAAACCCTCTCTCTTGAGACGAGGGCTTGCGCTATTTATATCAAAAGCCGGACCACCCACCGCAAAGACTCCTCCTGGCACTCCCAGCTTGCCCGCGTCGATACACAGCGTTCGTTGTGCAAGCGCTGGATACAGACGCGCTCTTTCTGACATCGCATTAAGCCCGTGCGGGCCCATACCCACGATTACACTGTCTACAATTTCATCATCGCCCAGGTTTTCCCAAGTTTTCTCTGTCATTTCAGCGAAATGATTGCGTAGATACTCTTCTGTTTGTCGCGGTGCAACAATGAGCAATGCGGCGACAAACGGATTCCGGCGGGCCATACCTTCAACACTGCGGATATATGCTTCTTGTTGTGGCGTGACTGTTCCCTGCTTCAAGGCAGCTTCAAGGCGTCGCCACAGACGATCATTAATGTTCACCACCTCACCGTCGCGACCTTTTACTGGTTTTACCAAGTCGGTAAAGGCTTTTCGCCGCGCCGCTATTTCTGGGTCGTCGCCGACCAAAAGTGATTTGATGAGTGGTTTGAATACCAGATCATATTGTCCATCTATATACTCACGCCCGGCTTTATTTGCACCCACCTTCCCTTCGGGGGCAACATATGCAGGGTCAAGGGACTCGAGTAGGTTGGTCCGAGTATCTGTAACAATCTGTGGAACACGACCACTCAGAGACACATATTTTGTGGCAAGTTCATCAAGCAGTTCAATCTGAAGGGACTTGTCTTCGAGTGTGCGTGAAGGGAGACCCAAGATTGCTACGCGAGCCTCGCCATTGAGAAAAACAAGACCTTCTTCTGTTTCCGTATCAAAGCGACCAATCACGGCGCGTACTGTGGCGATGTCTCGCGACCGCTGAAGAGGTGTAATAACCGCATACTGTCGTATTATATCTTCGCGCAGTGCCCGCAATTCCCCCAAATAATTCACACCCGCAAGTGCTGGATAAACTCGACCGCTCGTCCCCAGTTCGTTTAAATCGTCTAGAATATCCTCAAGGCGTACATTGATACTCACCCGACTCAAGAATCTCTGTCTTTCAACCGCAAGTTGCTTCCTGTATGCAATGGCAATAAGCGCATCTGCCGTGGCCACATCACCAGCGAAGAACACATTTTTTAGCTGTAAAATATCCTGCGTTAAATCGCGAGGAATCTTGTTGCTCACAATCCCTTTTGCAATGCGTTCAACCAGATCATTTCGTTGTCGTTCGCGGAACTGTGCACGGGCGCGGGCGATAGCTTGCGCTGGAACACCTTTTTTCTCTCCTCGTTTTAGAAGCTTTAACAGTTGAGTAGCGACTTGACTCGATACAGTTTCAGTAGAATCACCCAGAATCCTTGATACCTCGCCTGTAAATACATCGAGCACCCGCTGTTTTCCAAAATCTCTCAAGAACTGTGACACTATCTGTGCTTCTGGTCTAAAGACCGAGTTCGTTTGGATAATACTCGTGAGTAGCGCCTCTGCGTTTTTGTCTATGTTGGAACAACTGGGAAGATCTGCAACAGAATTAGCCTCGCCAATCGTACTGCAGATTGTTGCAAACAATCGGCGCGGCGCATTCATGTCTGCGTTCTCTCCCTCTGAAAAGTCCACCATGCGTTGCAGTGCAACGCCACATGCCACAAACTGTTCACGCAACACCGGGTCTGATATACCAAACAAGCGTGCATTAAACTTTGTTTCTCCTTCCATCTCGTCGACCGCGCGCACAACCACACCACTGCCAGAAAATATGCGACCAGGGACACGCAAAGGCTTGCCACTTACATCGAGTACCCGCCCTGCATCATCGAGCTGTCCTGAAAAAAATCGCGTTTAGTACCATCGTGGTTGTGGCACCTGCATTTGCCCTCACTACACCATCCAGCTTCTGAGGTGATCGGTTCTTTGCATCCAAAAATCCTGTCCCCTTTGCGATATCTGACAGCAGTGTCAACCCTGCAACTTCGTTTCTCATACGAGCTTCTCGTTCACGCGCTTCCTGTGCCACCTGCTTCTCAAAGGAATTTCGAGCCTCGATAAATGCACGAGCAGCCGGACTTCGAAGCTCCTCTTCAGGAAGTGGCTCTGCTTTACGGAGGTCTCGCGTCGAATCACTCCGCCCCCCGTCTTCACTACCAAGAACGGGTGTCTGCCGCAGTCGAGCGTTGTCGGCAAATTCCTGATTTGCAGATTCGAACCCCACCAATGAACTCAGTGCTGTAGAAAATCGCTTACTCGTACTTTGTCCCTGCGGACTTACCACAATCCCTGGGCCGCGCGCCACAAAAGTGGCCGCGCGCCTGCGTTGTAAAACAATCTCTTTGTCTGCTTTGTCGATTTCTGCAAACCGTGCAGCCACAATTGAACGCGACTCTCGCCCATCGAGAGAACCTGGCGTAAATGTGCCAGTAGGGCCCCGCATTGCGCGCACAAGGCGATCAGCAAGCGTGCGCAGGGCTGTCGGTCGATTAAGCACACTTTCCGGCAAGGCGAGAAAAGTGCCTGGGTCTAAAATTTCTGGGGGGATTGATTTCCCCGCACTTACTTCGACCATTTCTATCTTGGGCCTGCCGGTGATTTTACGAAAACGAACCATGGGCCTATTCTACCAAGTAAAACACTGAATCGTTACCCGCGTGTGTATACAAAAAGCGGCGAGGGAGTACCTCGCCGCTTTACTACCTTACAGAGGTCATCAACTCATGCGCACACTCCACACCTCGGCACCTCGCGCAAAGACAACGCGGTCGTCGATGCGATACAAGCGCATGTCGGTGGTGATGTGCGGGTCCTTCACTTTCTTGACCACACCAGTCGATGGCACAAAGACCACCATTTCACCGTCTTCGGTGATGGTGGCGCAGACACCGCGGGGCATGACACTCATATTGAGTTCTGCCACATCGGTTTCCCCGCGCCACAGCGAATAGTTGGTGTAGGTTTTGTCGAACGCAAATTCGAATTTGTGATACACACCCATATGATCTAGCGCGACCACTGCAACGAATCGCTCACCAGCCTTGGCCGCAAGTGGTGTGAGACCGTCGAGCTCGGGTGTGCGCACATGCACACATCCCATGTCTCCAGCGGGAAGCACCAGATAGAAAGCGCCGAGCGTGTCTTGCACGCCAACACCATCGTACCAACGCGTACCATACGGTAGCGCGCCCCAGGTATTTCCCAACCCTGCAACCACTTTCCCAAAATGTTTCACCACTACTTCGGTGAGTCCGCGATCAGTCACTACAAACAACCGATTTTCGTGGCGCATGAAACGCGAGGCGGTCACCTGAAATGACAGGTCACTTCGCTGATACGAAGTCGCATCAACGAATGCAAGTCGTGGCCCTTGATGCCAGTCGGCAACGAGGAACCCGTACTCGACACGCGTCACTTCGACACTTGTCGGATCCGCTTGGCCAAGACTCCGGCCAGATGCAATCTCGACCAAATCTCCTTTCGCTGTCGCCACAACACCGCACGGAAACACCCGTGCAATGGCGTCAGTATGCGCGAAAAGTTTTTCGTATACCAACACACCCGAATGCGGCACAGCAACTGCGCGCACCGTGCGTGCCGCATGTGCAATCCCAGCGGCATGAAATTGGTCTGGCGGTACACTGCGCGCACCGTCATGAAACTCGGCACGATACCACTCGCGAAGCGCAGGTGGTATGCAGCCGAAATCTCGCACTGCTCGTGCAAGCGCGATCTTCGGAGAGAAGACCGACGCGTTCGCTTTCATGCGACCTTCAAGATCGCCGAATTCGAATCCCTGCAATCTTCCTTTGTAAGGATGAATGCCGGTGAACAATTGGAAGGTCACGATGCCCCACGAAAACCAATCGGAGAGCGGCGTGAATCCTTTAGTGTGCCAATCGCGGATGGAGGGCATGATAACTTTTGCCCCCCACCGCCCTATCGCCCACGAGTCCACATCGATCATGCGAGGCTCGGGTGATTTTTGTTTTTGCAAATGAGCAAGATAGTTGAGCTCATTGCCATCCACCACTACCGCATTCGCGCCGTGCACAAATTGCTGTGCTTCGCGCATGCGTTCGACCAATGTGGTCGCGTGTGCATCGGTGAAACCGACCTGCGCACGATAATCATTGGTGAAAAGTCGTGGAAGCGGTTCGCCCTGAGCAAACGGATAGTAGAGCCCGACAGGTTCTCCCGACGGAGTCGAGACGACACCGTGCGGTGCAACAATGTACGGATGTTTCACCCGTGCGAGGAGCCGCACTTTTTCAGTGAGCCCCTCCGCTTTCATACGCCCAGTATCCGCGTAGATTTTGACGACAAGGTCGCCGAGGCGAAAGACTGATCCTTCGCCACCGGTTGCCAAGTGATCATTTTCACGGAGCGCGACTTCCCCACGCCCTTCGAGTAGTACTTTAGGATGTTTCAGTTTCGCCATTCTCAACCTCCTGTTCAAAGTGGATGACTGCACAGGCAATGTCATCAAGTGGCCCGCGTCCCGTTTTTTGGGATTCGCGCACCACATGCATCATGCGCCGTTTCACAAACGATCCAGCAGTTGTTTTGAATGAGAGGAGTGTACCCACCGCTTCCTTCCAATCCATCCCATCGATCTGTGTGACACCATCGCTCATGAGAGCGATAAATTCGATTCCCGATTTCTCGATAATCCGCCACTGCGGAAATGAAAAAGTGAACCCAAGCACACCTTCAGACAGCGTGCGCGTAATGCATCGCTCCGTGTATTCACCGGACGAATCCGCTTTGCTGGTTGCCCACTGCACCCGAACGGGTGTTTGGACATCAGCATGGAACGCGCGGAATTCTGCAAGCGAGCCACCGAAATATGCCGGATAGAAGGGTGCATTCTTCTCCCAATCATGCCGGCACATCATAAGCGTCCCATCACGATACTTGATGGCGAATACGCCGTCACCAAACACATTGATGACTGCGCGGTCGAGATGAGCGAATACACCAAGTGCCGTCGCGCGCAATTTGTTCTGCGCAACGCCAAGCGCCGTTTCACTTTCGCGCATGCGCTTCTGGAGACCAGAGAGCATCGTGCACGATTCGCGAAACGCCCCAGCAACCAATTCGTGATGCAGTGCATGCGCAACGATGCGCGATGCAATGTCGGAATGCGGAGCACTCGAACAACCGTCAGAGACGACCGCGTACGCGCTCGTTTCGTCCGCACCCGAAAGTGCGTAGTCTTCGCACGGTGTACCACTCATCGCGTGTGGCCGCCCGATTGCGAAACAGTGATCTGCAGAAAGTTTCATCGCTTCTCCTTTCGTTTTGCATTTCTACGGTTGTAGAAAACGGCGGGACATGCCCGCCGTTTGTTCCCACAAGTTAGATCGTGGGTGCAATGTTCTGACTGGGGCCGCCGGTGCCGAGCGCTTGCGATTGGCTCGACACCGATTGCGACACGAAGTCGGCGAGCTTTGCGAGCTTGCCCCTGGTCACATCGCCCACATCGATGTACTGCGTGAGGCCAGCATCCTGACGGAACTGATCCAGCTCACGCGCGCACGACGAGGTGTTGATGCCGACCAAGACCGACACGAGCGACTCGAGGTGTTCCCCTTTCGTCGCCGCTTCCGCCTCCTTACGGATCATGGTCGTTGTCGCCGTCGAGGCATTGTTCATGCCGTCAGTGATAATGAACACGATGCCGTTCGCGAAATAGTTGTCCGCGAAAAGCTGTTTGCCATACGCGTTTGTCGCGCCGACGCCGGAATAGACCGCGTCGAACAGTGGCGTACCGCCGCCCGGATTGAGCGCCGGATACGATGCGGGATCAATCTCGGAGAGCGGCTTGAAGCCGTGAAGCTCCTGAAGGCCGACCGAGGTCGAGAACAGCACGACACGCAGAAGCACCCGATCCGTATAGGGGCACTTCTTTGGATCCTTGCATGTTTCGACAATCGTAACCATCGCCTTGCGCAGATCGTTTTCGAATCCGCCGACCGACCCTGACACATCGATCAAAATCGTGGCGAGTGTATACTCGGCTGCGCCAAGTCTTTCGGTACGAATGCCCGAAAATTTGAATGCCTGCAGACCACCGATATTGGAGGTCTGCATACCGTCTGCGCTGAGTTTCGACATTTTGTTTCTCCGTTGGTTGTTGGTTGTTTACGAATTGCTCTGCGGGATGGAATTCGAGGAGTGCGAGCACTGTGGTGCAAGGCGTATTGAAAATACGACGAGCGCCAGAGTGCGAAGCACGACAAAGAAGTCCGCCCGCAGAGCGGTTCGTTAGGCCAGGAACTCGCGAGAGGTCGTAAGATGCATCCCGCGCTTCTGCATATCCTTCAACCATTGCTGGGCAAGTGCAGGGAAGTCGACCACACCCGGAATCGCCGGCACCGATGAGGTGCAGTCGGTCAGGATGTGGAACTTCTTGATATGCTCGGCACCGATATTGTCGGCGATCTGCGTGATGGTCGCGCGCACACAATGCGACAGCGCCTCACCAGTGAGACCGACCACATCAGCCGTCTGCATCATGGTGAGAAAATCGGTATTGAGGCCGGTGCCCGGATCATTCGGATCGGGAACCTCGGCCATGAGCGCGCCGTAATGTTCGGTGAACGGATTCGAGCCCTTGGTCACATAGTCGACCATCTGGAATTCGGACTCCGACCACTTCTGGAGAGCACCGTTGAGATCACTCTGCACATTGTGCCCCCAGGTGCCGATGAGGCAGTGGACCGGCCAAATGCACAGCGTGTACTTGCCGGTTGCCTCGAGTGCCTTGGTGTAGGCAAGCGAACGAGCCCGCAGATTCGGGTCGCGCGTCGTCCAGGTACCCCGCTCGATGTCGGCACTGGTGATCATTGTGAACGGAGCTGGGCTCTTGCCCCTGCCGTCACGCCACCAGGCCGGATGCGCAATGTCGATGAGACGATGCGAGTCCAGCGTGACATGGATGTCGTTGAATTTCTTGCCTGCCCGCTCGACGAGCTTGGCGACTCGCTTCATGTCTTCATTTGCACCCGGAACCGGCAGAGCCGCGTTCGGGATGTCCATGAAGTCGTTTTGGGGGTCGATGACCACCAATTGTACATTGAGGCGATTACTCATTTTGCTTCCTTCGCTTTCAGTTTTCAAAGGTCTAACTCTGCTTGCCATTCCACACGCGTGGAGAGACAAGACCTGCGCTTTCTAGCATGTACCTTGACATGTGTCAACCCGCAGGATTTTGCCTCAGGAAGGCCACACCGGCTTTCCTTTTCTGCGCTGTTGTTAGTGTATACTTGACACTATCATGTGTCTAGTGGACAACGGCAATACAAATCAAATGTTCGTTATTGTCAATTTTACACTAAGGGCTCGCCCCCAAGCTACCGATGCTTCCCTTCCCAAGCAAATTACCCCTCACCGAATGGGCGGTTGGCGCAACCTCTCTCATATGCAAAATGAGAAGGTCTGACCTTCTCATTTAAGATGCGTGCGCAGGCTTTTAGAAAATTTCGACTTCGCCAATGCGCTTGCCGAAACGGTACAATTCGGCGGGACGAAATGCACCACCTTTTGTTTTCTTGCTAGTCCCTTCTACCAGATTGAGTGCCAGTACTTTCTTGCGAAAATTTCGTTTGTCGAGCCCGCGTCCGAGAATCGATTCAAAAGCACTTTGTAACTCTGTGAGGGTAAATTCTTTCGGCATCAAATGACGCATCAAATCGGTGTACGCGATTTTTGCACGCAGGCGTTCGAGCGCAACCACTAATACTTCGTCGTGATCATAGGCAAACTTTTTAGCTTTTGAAAGCGGTGTCCACGATGCTTTATGTACACCACACGCATCTTTAGCAATCTCTTGCGCACACACAGGATTCACCAAAAGCAGATAGGCAACCGCGACCACCCGCCCGCGCGGGTCGCGATCAATACGACTAAAGGTATATAGCTGTTCGCTATATGATTCTGTGACAGCCGCCTTTTCACGCATAATGCGCACTAAAGCTTGTTCAGCAGTTTCGTCTGCATGGATCATGCCCCCAGGAAATCCGCGCATGCCGCGAAATGCCTCGCTCTGCACTTCAGCAGTGCGCACATGTAGCACGCCGTCGATAAACGCAAACGCCACCCCATCTACCGCGAGTGCGGCAAAGCGTATATGTGCTGGTATCTTTTTCGCGTGTGTCATAGTGTCTATTGTACACTATATCCACTCCAGGGGCAACTCCTCCTCTTCCAAAATTACCGAAAACTTGCTTTTTTGCTCATATATGATATAACGCAAAAAGCTCTGAGCACCCGCTCGAAGCTGGTTAAAGGAACCAAAGAGCATGAGAAAAGCGCTCGGACTGACTTCGATCGCTGTGGCTATTGGCATTACCGGCTACAGCATCCAATTCGGCACCGACTTGGGCTCGCATGCCCGCTCGCTCACGACCGCCCTGGAGACGGCGGCACTGGAATCTGTCGTACCTAATCCCCTGCTCATTCGCATGGCGTACGCCGCCGTGCACCAGCGTAGCTGGGAAATGCGTCAAGAGATCTATGTGTTTCACCTCCGGAGTGCCTTCAGAGGCACTGAGGAACAGTGGAGCTCAACCCTCTACGGTGCATTCACCGCATCTGACCGAGACTGGTGGTCCAAGAAGGCCGGCGTCGAACCAGCGACTCTTACCGCTTTGCACACCTGGCAAGAGAAGCTGTTGGCGTTCGGGAAGGCCCAACTTGCCGATCCGGCGAGACTGAAAGCATTCTATGCCTTGAAAAAGCATATCGTGCTCGACACGCTTCGCTCTGCCCCCACGAAAATCCAAGCCGGAGCGCTCGCGAGGATCGGCGAATTCCGCAAGGCCTTCACCATCATCCGTGACAACACCGGCATCCGGGAACTCCTCGCGAAACGCGAAGTGGCCTGGACCAGCTATGTGACGGTTTTTTCTGACACACTTGGGGACGAATACCGCGCTGTGCTGGACGAAGTGAACAGGCAGGCCCAGACCGCCGGTTTCGATCTACACTATGTCGAGTTCGCATATCGACGGAATGTTGAGGGTGGCGCCGCACTTCTCGCCGCCTACATTGAGATCTGCGACGACATCCTGCGGGTTGAATTCAAGTAACTGACAGCAGGCTCACTGACGGCGCAGGGTTACAACCCCTGCGCCGTTTTCTTTTACAAACATCCATGCTATGAATTTGGCAGTCTAGGAAAAAAGGTGAGGAGTCTATGCATACTCCCAAGAATCACAAATCCCGTGTAGACCCGCATGAATTTCATCAGGCACGGCGCGGTTACTCACCAGCGATTATCGACATGGTGACCTGGTATGCAAATGGGCCCTACTTCAGCGGTCTGCCTGGTCGCGCCCTCGATGTGGGGTGTGGCACTGGTATTGGCACTGAACAACTCGACGAGGCGGGATGGGCTTCCGAGGGGGTAGACGCCGACGACCGCATGATTGCGTTTTCTCGGAAGACCCATCCTCTTGGAAAATTACGGTACCAAGTCGCTTCCGCACGTCGACTCCCGCACAAAGACGAATCGTTCCAGCTGATCGCTTCGTTTGGGGCGTTCCACTGGTTCGCCAACCGTGAAGTGCTCGAGGAATTCAAACGCGTACTCGTGCCAAACGGTACTGTATGTGTCGTTCACAAACGCACGAGCAAGACCGATTCCTTCGATACTGTCTGGCGCGCCATCCTGGCACACTATATCAACGAGACCCCTCGTGGGCATCAAAAGAATGGATATGATCCGCTCAAGTTGTTCCACCAAGCCGGCCTTGTGGGGGTAAAAACTGTCCAACTTCTGAATTCCGAAGAAATATATACAATCGAAGATGCGGTATTGCGCGTACAGACCACCGTGCATTGGTCGGGCGTACTTCCCCACAGACAAATGGAGGCCACTCGTGCACTCCGCATGGGGTTTGCCTCTATTGCAGAACCTGACGGTATCGTCCGGCGCCTCATTACGGCATCGATGGTCTGTGGTCACAAATCATAGCCCAAGGTCCACACGCAAAAAAGCACGGCAACCGCCGTGCTTTTTCTATACATGCAACCCAATTTGGTACTCGTAGAGACGGCGATAAACACCGTTTTCGTTCTTTATGAGGTCGAGATGCTTCCCCTGCTCTACCACCTTCCCACCATCAAATACAATGATATTGTCTGCTTTTCGCACGGTAGAAAGACGATGGGCAATGATGATAGTGGTGCGCCCCTGCATCAACTTTTCAAGTGATTCGCTAATCAGTGATTCGGTTTTTGCGTCGAGTGCACTCGTTGGCTCATCGAGAATAAGGATGCGTGGATTGCGCAATATGGCGCGCGCAATCGACACTCGTTGCTTTTGACCCACGGAAAGCTTTACACCCCTCTCTCCCACCAACTGATCGTATTTTTTCTCGAACGAGTCGATGAAATCGTGTGCATGTGCTTGTTTTGCCGCAGAAACAACCTCTTCATCTGTTGCGTCTGGCCGGCCGAAGCGAATATTGGTGAGTATTGTGTCATTAAATAGCACGGGCTCCTGAGCAACCACCGCTATCCGCTCACGGAGTGGTCGAAGAGGGAGCTTGGTGGTCGAAACACCGCTCATAAGTATTGAGCCTGTTGTTGGGTAGTAGTATCCAGAGATTAATTCGGTAATGGTGGTTTTTCCCACACCAGACTCCCCCACAAAGGCCACTGTTTCTCCATCTTGGATAGAAAAAGAGACGCCATCAAGTACTGTTCGGGTTGTTTCAGGATAGATGAATGACACATTTTGAAACACAATTTCGCCACGCCATTCTGCCGGCTCTTCCATTCCCGCTTCAAGCTCGTAGCGCTCGGGAGGAATACTGAGAATCTCTTCAGCTCCCACGATTGCCGTGAGACCATTCTGAATAACATTCCACTGACTAGCGAGCTGTGCGAGTGGTGCAAACACCATCGCCGCATAGCCATTGAGCGCAATAAGGTCGCCGACCGTTATTTCCCCCAACGCGACAAAACGGATTGAGAGAAGAAACACTGAAAATTGAGTGAGGACTACAGCGCTCCGTTGAAAGAAGCTGATGCGCGCCCATATGAGCTCTGGTTTTAGGGAAAGTGGCAGTACCTTCTCGATAAATTCTATATAGATCTTCCGTGAAGCAGCTTTTTCGCCTGATGCCTGTTTGACAGCGTGTGCATTCCCCACCGCGTCGTAGGCATGACCGTAGGCTTCATTCCACGCTTTGTGGTCCTTTTTCTGAAAATCGGCAAGCGGCATGACTGACCATGCCGAAATCGCGCCGTAGCAAAACATGCCAAAGACGATAACCAATGCGAGCGTTGGCTGTATATACATGGCGAATACAAGACCAACAACCATACTTAGGATTGCTGGCCCAATCCCCAAAATGACATTACTCACAATTTGCGCCATATAGTGTATGGCGCGACTTATTTTATTTCCCGTCTCCCCCGCCATATTCCCTTTATGAAAAGATATCGGAAGCAAAAGGAGTGTACTAAATGACTGAGCAATACCATTGGTGGCAATATTGTTTTCCATCGTACGAGCGCGCACATTAATCTGCCAATCAACGACTGCGGTGAAAGCCGCGACCAAGAGCCATCCGGCAAGTATCAAAAAACTGTCGTCGTATGAATTCGCGTCAGTGATCGCGTCAATCAACGAGTCTGCAAAACGCCCCACAATATAAGGCACCGCCCCATTCCCAAGCGCCGAAATCCCCGCCAAGAAAAACACTGTCAGAGCCGCCTTCTTATAGAAGAGCATACGCCGCCACACCACCCCAAGCGCACCAAGAAGATCGTGCAGGTTTTTTTTCTTTTCTTCATCGTGAGATGCATGCATATCGAAATGGTAGCACTTGGGCGCGAGAGAACATATGAGCTTGTCGGGGCGCAGGGAATCGAACCCAGTCATCATGGTCCCAAACCATGCGTACTACCGGTATACGACGCCCCGGGTAGACCTGAAATATAGCATAGAATTAAAAATGGCATAGTCCACTAGTGCGGGCAGAGTGTGGCAGACAGCGTCTCAACAACGCGCGTGCATGTGCGGACTATAAAAGACATATGTCCTTTATGCTGTCCTTTACGAAGAATTGGCGTTTTCTATGAGGCGACACCTCCCAAACCGCCTCCTCTCATCGATAAAGACGCCCACCACATCGATTTGGAAGTCAAAGTTTCCCGTGTAACGATCCATATAGAAAAGGGCGGCACTTTCTATTTTCCTTAGCTTTAAAGGGTGTACCAGATCCTCCGGTTTGCGCTCAGTGGTTTCGCGTGAAACTACCGGAATAACCTTTGTTCTTAGGGATTTTACCTCTACGAAGTGGATAGTAGTACCTTTTTTGGCAATAATATCTATTTCCGCATGCTTTAACCTGTAGTTCCTCTCGACGATGGTGTACCCCTGTCTTTCAAGGAACTTGCAGGCAATAGACTCTCCGATTTGCCCAACTTCCTTAGTTTTCATGCTCTAAGTCTACCCTGGTGTTAGTTTCATGTGAAATCACCCCTCAAGCACCCGCATGTTACACACGAAACCATTTCTGCTCGTTTGTAGGCGTTTCATGTGAAATCTATTTGGGGAAGCAACTTGGTTACACAAGAAACCACCTGGAGGAGCTTCTTTGAATGTTTCGCGTGTAACATTATTACTATGTTACTAAGAAACCTTTTTTACCCATCCCTTTAAAACCAAGAATATCTAATAATTTGTAGGGATCCTGCTCAAGTCCCATGAAACAGTCCTTTTCCGATAGGTGACCTTTGTTCGTCCCATTAATCCACATATCCACAGACTTTTCCACAGTTTTTGGCTCGTGACAACATTTGTTTTACAAAGTCCGAGAGTGTACAAACTGCCAAAATGTGTTGGTTTTCCTAGGATACTTGACCGTCCAATGGCGCAGTGGTAGATATACCCACAGCTGTCGGTCCCTGAGACACTTATGCACACCGCGTATCTTGTATAAGTCGTTAAACAGATAGTGGGCCAGATTCATCTCAGACGAAAGAAAAGAGCCAGATAGCAAGATACCTAGAAAAAGTATCTGTACGCTACTCGCTTACACTTCATAGGTAATACATGGGGAGGAAATTATTAATAGAATCGCGTATTTTTAGTATGGAAACCATAAAAGACATGGGGAAGTGGAGCGCCGGTGCATTTTTTGCACTCATCCTTGTTTTTGGACTTGGCACCGGTACTGCCCACGCGCAGACAGCGCCCGCTTGCACCACACCCGTTATCAACAACTTTACCCCTCATGTATATGAGGGGAGCCTCGACTCGTTTGACTACACGGTAGAAGGTCAGGGATCTATCCTGGTTGTCGGCACTGAAGTATCGGGAAGAAAGATCGAACCGCGCTATGCAACTACTTGGCGAGAGGCAAAGACCCGGATTCATGTGGATGTACCTGGATGGTATGGATTTTCTGGTAACACCTCGATCAAAGTGCAGGTCATGACCGGTGCAAGCACCACCTGCATGACCACTCAAAGCTTCTCGGTTGTACTCCCTGTTGTGGCCGCTGTCGCAAAACCTGTCTACACGACATCTGCTACACCCTCAGTAAAGGCAGAGACACCCGCACCAAAACCTCAGCCAGTAGTAACCCTTGAGAAAAAGATGAACGGCAAGGATGTTGCACCAACACCAGTTGCACAAGAAGAAACATCGAACAGCGAAAAAAAGGCTGATACCAAGAAAATAGACTCAGCAAAGAAGTCAGAAGGATTCTTGAAATCGTTCGTGAGTGCATTTGCTTCAAAGGGGGTGGTGGGGAAGTGCACTTCATGGTCGCTTCCTGTATGGATCATTCTTGTAATCATAGCTATTGTCGCAGGGCTCATCATGCTGGACTCGCTAGCCTACCTTATGACTAATGGGGGAGTCAGATTTACCGTTCTGCTCTTGGCGATATTCATCGCGCTCCTTGGTACCTGGTTCTTCTTTGATGGATGCCGTTCCCACCAGTGGTTCCCGATTGTGCTGACCTGTATAACGCTCGGCGTCCTGATTGCACCGGCCGCCCTCGAGCCCACTGAGAAAAAGAAGAAGTAGGGGAATTCGCGTTGCGCCCAATTCTAAATTGCCTCTGATTAAGACTTATACCATCTCCAATTAACCATCCCACATACACTCTTGAATTTAGGCTGCAAAACTTCGTCTCGCGCTCGCCATATCTCGATATGGCTTGCGCTCCGACTCGTTTCTCGCTCAAAATTCAAGAATGTATTAGTGTCGGAGCGTTAATTGGAGATGGTATTAGGTATATACTTAATGAACTCACCTTGCGAAAGTTCATGAGTATATAACCACGGCACTCCGAGAAAATGAAAGAACATCTTTCGTTTTCTCCTCGTTTGTGGTTATAATCGGAGGCGTTGCGGGTATGGTTCAGTGGTAGAACGTTTGGTTGCCAATCAAAAGATGGGAGTTCGATTCTCCCTACCCGCACAAAAACAGAGAGGAGGACGCGAAGCGTTTGACGACCATGTTTTTGTCGTGGGTAGGGAGAATCGAAAGGCGGAGGCCCAGGGTCACACAGGCGAAGCACTGTGGGAAGGCCGAGCCCGAGGAGGAAGCACTTAGATTTTTCTGACCCAGACAGGAAAATCTTAGTGACTTGACCCCGATTCTCCACAGACAGCACTTGAGCACTGTCCGTGGGGAATCGAAAGGCGCAGGGTTATTTTTGTTTGAGCGAAGCGAAAGGCAAAAATCCCGAGCCGGGGTCGCAAGATTTTTCCGTCAGGAAAAATATTGGTGACCGATTCTCCCTACCCGCACAAAAATAAGAAAACCCCCGCTTTCATCAGGGGCTAGTATCCGTGTATTTGTCCTTCCTGAATCTCTGGAGCTTCCGAGGTTTCATCGCTCATGTGCGCTCGACATCCACTCCAGACAATCTGCATCTGCTTGCGCGCTTCAGCGAGCGCGATATAGAGATGGGCAAGCTGTCGCCGATGCTTTGGTCTGTCTTTGTTTGCATCAGCATTAATGTCTGCATACACTTGAAGCGACCATGCATGGAGAATAGAAAGCCCTGCATCGTAACGCATTTGTCCGATTTCATGACCAAGCTCTTCAAGTGAGCCCCGATACCCATATATCTGCACAGGGTGCTTTGACCCCTTTCGCTTGCGTGCCATTTTTTTCTCCCAATACCATCCCGACCCTAGCGCAAAAGTACAGTGAGGGGAAGTGTACGGAAACAAAAACCCGCCATGTGGCGGGTTTTTGTTATAGATTTGTCTGTGTTTGGAGGTGGCCCCGAGGCGGTCGCTAGCGCGACAACATCGGGGCGAGACGCTAGCGCGTGGGCGTACAATCCGCAATGGGCTGGCCGGTCGTGTTGATGCATTTGCTCCGGCCGTCGATGGCCTGAACAAGGAGTGCCAACACAACGACCACCAAAGCGATCGCAGCTACGGCGCGGATCGTCAGTTCCATATCTTAATCTCCGGTGACCGAGCTAAAAGGCCACCTCCAAAAACACCAAATCTAGGTATATTATACAGGAGGTAGAAGATTTTGTCAAGGTATACTAGTCTTGGGTAAAGATAGAAGAAACCCGCCAGAGCTCCGAGAGGAGATGGCGGGTCAGTTTAGTTGAACGA
>JBBTSD010000004.1:0-21028 GCA_038064835.1 Patescibacteria group bacterium | reverse complement strand
GGGGCGGAACAAACCCACCCATTTTCCTTCTTCCTTTTTTGCGGTGGGGGGTGAGGGGGGAGCCGCAGAAAAATTGTGGAAGGAAATGGGTGTGGTTTGGCGCGCGCCCGAGGCGGGTAGCGAACGCGGATCGGGCGTGTACGGTAGGTTCAAGCCACCACGCGCTCCGCGCGTGCGAAGTGGGTTCGCGCAAAGGTTAATACATCACGCAGTGTCTTCCCTGGATAGAAGTCGGCTTTATTAAGAAGGAAACTGTAAAATGGAAAAACATGATAGCAAAAAATACCGTTTGTATTTGGTTTGACAAGGATGCAGAAAATGCAGCAAGCTTTTACGCCGCAACTTTCCCTGATAGTAAAGTAACCGCTGTTTTTCATGCGCCGAGCGATTTTCCAGGCGGCAAGAAAGACGATGTGCTAACAGTCGAGTTCACTGTTTGTGGAATTCCCTGCATTGGCCTCAATGGTGGTCCTGTGTTTAAGCAAACTGAGGCATTCTCTTTTCAGATTGCAACGGATAATCAGGAAGAGACGGATCGTTACTGGAACGCGATTGTTGGGAATGGGGGACGGGAGAGCGAGTGCGGGTGGTGCAAGGACCGCTGGGGAGTCTCATGGCAAATTACGCCACGCACGCTGAGTGAGGCACTCGCTACTGGTGGTGCAGAAGCAAAGCGCGCCTTTGACGCGATGATGACCATGAAGAAAATTGATGTCGCCGCCATTGATGCCGCGCGGCGTGGCGTGGCTAGATACGCACAAAACAGTGCTCTGTGTATCGCTTTTTCAAAAGTGACTCTGCTGTCGTAGGCTCGGAAAGCCCCGTGGAAAGAAGCGTTATATTCATGCTCATGCTTGGAGCGCATACAAGGCTTAAATTGCATCTTGCTTCCGTTATTAGTCACAATGAAAAAGGAAGCCGTGTGGCTTCCTTTGTGGTTGTGTTTACGCTGGTTGAAATGGCGATGCCCAGATGGTTGCGGGCTATGTGCAGGGCCTCTGTCCGGAGTACATCAAAGTGTTCTATGTAACGGTCCCATACAGCACTCAAATTTTTCGGATGTCCCCATTCTGAAAAGGGGAGATCATGTGATGCAAGCATCTCCTTTATCGCAGACCGAGCGGATTGCCACTCGGGAGCTTTCATTCCCAATGGTGTGAGGAAATGCGTTAGATGTGCGATGGTCGCAAAAAGCTTTCTGCACTCTCCGAGAGTTTCTGGTAATTCAAGCGAGCGTAATTCAAGCGCCGAGGGTGCATTGTATTCAAGCAGATGCGGCCCTTTTACCATCAGGCCACCACGACCTTTGCGTGCCCATGCGCCGTGGCCGGAAAGACCTTGTTGGATGCGGACTTTTCGAACAAACAAAAGTTCAAGCAACAAGAGCGCGACAAAAGCATCCCGTCCGGGCTTCACACCACTAATTGTTGCCTGCAAACTCCAGCGCCCCCATGGCAAAAGCTCTGCGTCAATGAGGGAATCCATTATGCAAAGGGCAATCGTTAGGTCGTGAACGGGAGGGAATGCAAATTCCCAGTAGTGGTCTCTGCCGCGTTTAATTCCGCAGGCCTGCGTTGCTTGCAAGCGTGGAAGCAGGGAGCGTTCCTGCAAGGAGCATTCGTTTGAAAGTGCGCTTTGCTCCGTGCGTGAAAGGTCGGAGAAGGTGCGACTACCCGCACAAAGATATTTTTTCCATAAATCAGGAAAGTAAGCGCGCCACGGCACTTCGATTTCAAAACCGACCAGAACGCCATTGCCGGCGCGCAGGGGGGTGTAAGGAAATGTGGTGGGAGGTTGGCTACGTGTTCTTTGGAGTTTTGCGAGCGTCGCGAGTGCACGCTCGTCTGCCAGGTGCATGGATGCCTCACGGTTTCTTGCTGAATGCAGTAAACTATAGGAAACCAGTCTCGTCAACACACTACAAACGCAAAAGCGTAGCCACTTGTGTATTTGAAGGCCAATGTGGCATCATCATAACTTCACAAATATATTGACCCGACACACAATGCATGATAGGGGAACTGTGGTAGGTCGTCGCGATTCATTTTGGTAAAATGATGCGAAGGCAGTAAGGAGGATAGCTTGTATACGAATGTAACGAGAGCTCTGCTTCCAGCAGTAGCACTTTTCGGAGCATTGTTCATCGCAACGGACGCGGGCGCTCAGTGTGCACCACCCACTCCCTGCGGAGTGCGGCCAGTGATTGAAGTTCCGTTGGGTGAGCCACCCCCTGCAGTGTATGCGGTTCCTGCGCGAGTGGGCCCATATACTGTGAGACTCACTATGAGCCCAGCGAATTGGCAGGCGCTTACCGCGTCGACGCCACGGGCAAAGTGTTGCTGGTATGCGAGCACATCGGCAGGCAGGCAAAGTCAGACGATGTGTGAGACAACCGTGGTCGCTCTCGTAAAGCCGGGTGAAGTGTACGGCTATTGCGGTCGAGCAGGCATCAAAGATATTTGGCGCGTGCAGGCTGATGGCACTGTCATCCACGAAACCAAGCAATGTCGGCGTTCAAACTAGAACCCAATACTACGCTTTCGGCAATTTTTAAGGCGAGGTCATAAAGACCTCGCCTTCTTCATATAAACTTCAGTGCCAGTGTGCTAAGGTGTTTTTCTTATGACATACCCGAAAACTTTGTTCTATGCGGTAGGAATGATGGTAGTCGTTGGTTTCTTTGCGTTGACGGTTTTTACGGTTGCCCCTCACTTTGACGAGCTTGCCGGAAAAGTATCATTCGGTGCAGGACTTGTTTTTGCTGATGATGGTGGCGGTGGAGGAGACGGTGGTGATGGCGGCTCGGGTGGCGACGGTGGCTCTGGCGGTGATGGCGACGGGGGGGCCGGGGGAGATGGTGGTTCTGGTGGCGACGGTGGTGATGCTGATGATGGCGGATCAGGTGCCGATGGTTGTTGTGGTGACGACGGGTCAGGAGGTGACGGAGACGACGGCGGTGTAGGTGGCGACGGTTGTTGCGGTGACGACGGCTCAGGCGGTGATGATGGCGGTGACACACCAATTATTCCACCACGCCCTAATCCACCGTATTGTATTCTCTCAGGAAATCCTAGTAACATTCCCTATGGGGGCTCAACAACACTATCATGGACATCAAACAACGCGACGAGCGCACACCTCTCGACGGTGGGCTCTGTCGGCGTGAACGGCTCATACACTGTTTCCAATATCACAGGCACTATCACTTATATTTTGACTGTCTCGGGTAGTGGAGGCTCGGCAACTTGTGCAAAGACAATCACTGTCCAGCATCAGCCGCCTTCTGTACCTGTCTGTACACTCACTGCCACACCATCAAATATTCCCTACGGTGGAGCGAGCGTACTTTCGTGGACTTCCCAAAATGCGACGATGGCGGTGATTGATAACGGTATTGGTGGTGTGGGTGTAAACGGATCATATACGGTGCACAACATCACTAGCCCGCGCACCTATACACTCACGGTCACGGGTCCGGGAGGTAGTGCGACTTGTTCGCGCAGTATCACTGTCGAGATTCAATCGCAAGTACCATCATGTGCTATTTCAGCAAACCCTACGACGCTTTCGCAAGGCGGCTCGTCCACACTCATATGGAGTTCATCAAATGCCACTTCAGCAACCCTTGATCAAGGTATTGGATCGGTCGGCGTGAACGGATCGCGCACAGTGACCCTAAATACCACCACAACATACACGCTTACGGTGACAGGGCCTGGTGGAACGGCGTCATGTTCAACGAGTGTGGGGGTCTATATTGTCGACTATCATCCGCCGACTTGTAGCATCTCGGCAAATCCGAATAGTATTCAGCAGGGAGGTTCTTCGAATCTTTATTGGACTTCAAGTGGTGCAACATCCGCATCGTTAAACCAGGGTATAGGCTCGGTGTCGGTGAATGGTTCGCGGAGTGTTTATCCACCCAATGGTACGACCACCTACACGCTCACCGTACAGGGTAATGGCGGTACGGCGACCTGTAGCACCATAGTCACGACCACTACCTACGACAATCAAGAGCCTTATTGCTCACTTTCGGCATCACCATCACAAGTGGCCCATGGTGGATCAACAAATTTGTACTGGTCGTCAAGTAATGCAACGAGTGCATGGATTGATAACGGCATTGGAAATGTGTCGGTGAATGGTTCGTATAATGCGTACAACATTACCGGGAATCGCACCTACACACTTACAGTGAATGGTCCTGGTGGCACACGCACTTGCTCGGCCTATGTCACCACCACCTATGTGCCACCTCCACCATACGAAAATAATCTGTACTGCTCGATTCAAGTTCAGCCGAGTTCGCTACAGCAGGGGGGACAGGCCATGATCACTTGGTATTCCTATGGCGATGTGACAAATTCATGGATTGATAATGGAGTAGGCACGATCGAGCGCAGTGGCTCTCGATCGGTGTATGTCCAACAAACAACCACCTATCGCATGACTGTTACTGATTCACAGGGGCGCACCGCGCACTGCCAGGCATCGCTTGGTGTGTACGCACCGCCGTTCTATCAGCCACCACCTCCTGTCTATCAACCACCCTACAACCCACCAATTTATTATCCGCCGACATATCACGCCCCACCGTTACAGCCGTACTATGCACCATCGGTACACTTGAACAGCGTTCCCTATACGGGCTCTGAAGATATGGACTACATCCTCTTCTTTGGCGGGAGCTTGTTCTCGGTGTTTGGTGCGAGCGCGTTCTTGTACCGCGGCCGGAATACGCTCCTCAACTCGCTCTCCCAGATGGGATTCGTCCACGCCTAGCCCAGGTGAAGAAAATTGTAGATGTCTTCGAGTGCCTTGACACCATCGCCTGCCGCGATGTTGTTTTGGTGGTAGGGGATATCGGTGCAGTCTCCGGCCGCCCAGATGCGCTGATGTGATGTTTTCTGTGTGCGGGGGTTGATAAGAATTTGTTTGTATTGATTCAGGTCCACTGCGTTGCCCAGCCAGCCGGTGTTTGGCAAAAGGCCAATCTCGACAAAGATGCCGGTGACGGCCAGTGTCTCCTCCTTTTTCGATACTGCGTCACGCCAGGTAAAGCCGGTGACAAATTTTTCTCCGACAACAGCAACTGGTTCGGCGCTTTTGATGACCTTTGCTTTTGGATGCGAAAGTACTTTTGTGACGGTAATTTCGTCGGCACGGAATACATCACTGCGGTTGATGATGGTGACGCTTTTTGCATATGCGAGCAACTGCGCGGCAGTTTCAAACGCGGCGTTGCCACCGCCAATCACCGCGACATCCTGGCCGCTAAAGAGCGGGCCATCGCAGGTGGCGCAGTAGGTGAGTCCTTTTTGATCGAATTCTGCAGCGCCAGGCACTTCCAATTTTCGTCGGGCGGATCCTGTGGCGACCAAAAGGGATTTTCCGACCTCTTTTGAGCCATCGGCAAGAGTGACCTCTATGTGCTCGGCATTTGGTATGACGCCTTGTACTTTTGCACCCGAGCGCACCGTCACCACCTCAGCGGCATACTTCTCGACATGCGCTTTGAATTGTTTTGCAAGATCCTCGCCCGAGATAGCGGGTGTACCAATCCAGTTTTGGATTTCTGGGGACACGGTGCTTTGCCCGCCCCACTCATCGGTGATAAGGAGGGTTTTGAGCTGTTTGCGTGCGGCATACACTGCCGCCGCTGTTCCTGCTGGTCCTGCTCCGGCGATAATGAGATCGTACATGTAAGATTTACTAATTCTTCGGTTTGGTAAGTGGGTAAACCATCGCGCGCGCCAAGCTTCGTGAAAATTCGTCCTCAAAAGCTCTGCGCAAACCTGCGATTTGGATTTGTGCCACGAGCGCCTCGTCTTCTTCAGGTGTCATTGGTGTACCTGGGTCTCGCTTAATGAGGTTGCCATCCTCGTCTTCCTTGTCGAGATTGGGTCTAACCGACTGCCTTTTTTCAAAGAGCGTATAGAGTGCGCTCGAACTGGCGTTTTCGAGAACAATAATCGCCAGCTCAAATTGTTTTGCGCGTTCTTGCAAAAGTCTCCTGTACGCAGGGTCCTTTTCATCTTGTGGCAACGAAATCTCGAGTGCCTTAGTTGCGTACTCGACAAAAGAAATAACACTACCAACTGCATTGTTGCTGGAGCTACGCGCACTGGCCCCGAATGGGCCGCCTGTAAACGATTTCATATCAGGCTTTGGCTTGGTTCTATCGTGCAACCAGGCGGTAAAAGTTGCAAGATAGTCGGAAATCTCCCGATGCTTTTCCGGATCTAGAAAAGTGCTCCATCCATGCGTTGCGTGGGGTGTAGTCGCTACTGAAGCCAAAACATCTTGCATGGGCTTGTCTTCCAGATTAAGGGCAAGTTCGGATGCGATATCGCGCAGACGCTCGTAACCATTCATCCCCCTACCAAGGGGTTTGCCATTTGAAAATCCGGTAAGGCGAGCAATGAGGGGTGCGAGTGAAGGATCTGCTCCACCAGGTGTGGTAGCCCCCTCCATTTTTGGTTGCATAATCAGGTACAATCGTTGAAAAATTTATAATTGTGTGCGGGGGCGGATACCTCGCCCGACAAAAAGTATACCACGAGGCATTTTTGCCGGACCACCCACCGGGACGGCATGGTACAGTATCCGAATGAAACCGCTGTACCCAGACATAGCCGACAAGGTAGTTGTGGTGACCGGGGCTGCGCGCGGTATTGGCAGAGCGATTGCACTGGAATTTGCCCGGCATAAAGCAAAAATCATTATCGACGATCTTCCTGAGAGAGAAGAACTTCTCGAAGAAGTCAGGAAAGAGCTTGAAGCCACTGGAATCGCGGTGATTGCGGTTGTCGCCGATGTTCGCAAAGAATCCGATGTTAAGACCCTTGTTGAGAAATCTATAGCCAAATTTGGTCGGATTGATGTTTTGGTAAACAACGCAGGTATTGTCTACGACATTGACTGGGACAAAAAAACTGAAGACCAGTGGCACGATACGCTTGCCACAAATTTGGTTGGGCCATATCTTTTGATTCGCGAGGCGCGCCAATATTTGCTCGACGCGAAAGGTGTTGTGGTTAATATCAGCTCGACAAACGCGTACAAAGCAATGAACCCGTTCTCCCTCGACTACGACGCCTCAAAGGCTGGCCTTATCACGCTCACGCAGAATATGGCCAAGGCACTCGCTCCGGATGTGCGGGTCAATGCGGTAGCCCCTGGATGGGTCGACACTGATATGAACACCGAGCTCTCGCCGGAAGTTTTGCAAAACGAGACTGCAAAGATATTCAAAAAACGATTTGCATCAGCGGACGAGATTGCTTCTGTGGTGGCATTTCTTGCATCGCAGGGTGCGCGCTATATCAACGGCACTACCATAACGGTAGACGGAGGGTATCAGTAAATTTCAAGTCCGCTATACAAAAAACAACCCGCCGGAGCGGGTTGCTCAGGCGGGTCTTGTGCGCGGCCGTTATCGCCGTGCGTTCCGATGACCGCGATGGACATACTGGTCCATGGCCTCACTGTACGCACGGTCGTATTCGGCGTCGGCATCGTCCATTTGCTGCATCTGCCGGTGCGCAAGCTCGTTTGCCGGGTGGAGACCCCATTCCTCCGGCATGAAGTCGCCGATATCGAGGCCGACACTGTCGTGCGGCTTTTCGACAAAGATGTACTGGTCGCCGACTTGTCGTGCAAGCCCGCCGCCCTGCGTGTGCCACACAGGGAAATTGAATTCGCGTTTCGTGGTCATGTCGTGGTTCTCCTGATCAGAAGCCAAAGATGCGGGCAAGAGTGACATTCTGCATTTCGAAGCGGAAGACGGCCTCGTCGAATGCACCAGTCTTTGGGTCGGTCGCCTTTTCTCGCGCGGCAGCGATTGAATACTCGAGCGGAGTGTCAAGCGCAAGCCGTATGGCCCGTTCTGTCGAGATACCTTCCTCGACCACCTCCTGATCGTGGCCGCCCTTGGCAAACCAGATGTCGAAATCGGCCTTGGACGCAAAGGGAGTCCAAGTGACGACGCCGGCATATCCGCCAGCGGCTTTTTTATAGCGCAAGGCAACATTGTAGTTCACGCGCCTTCTCCATAGATGGGTCTTCTAGTCAACCTGTATTATAACAAAACAGTGTACAAAGTCAAGAAAAGAAACAACCCGCCGGAGCGGGCTGTTTGGGGCTACATGGCTAGGTCGTAAAGATCTCTGCCACACCGTGGTCGATGACCACGATGGGGAGTTTCTGGTCAGTCATGTCGCGAAGCTTTAAGGCGGCCTCGGGGTCGAACAATTCGAGCATTTCGCCGATGTCGTTTCGAGGCGCGAGGTCGCGGGCGTAGGGGATGGTGCCTGGCACCCTGTTGTAATCCCAATGGTGTCCAGGTCGTATCATGTGCGCAATGGGGCCGCCGTTCTCGTCGTGGGTATTGATAAGAACGATGACGGTATCCGTTGCGGTCTTGCCGAAAGCATCAGCGAGACGCTTGAGATCAGTGAGATGCTTGCGCTGCGCTTTGAGGGTAGCAATGCAACCCCACTTGGCAGCAACGCGCGCCATTTCTCCTGCCTCGGCCAGTTGGCGCAGGAGCTCGTCCTCGAGTGGGTAGCCCGTTTCGGGATGAGTCACTTTCTCCTCCTTGTTTTTTGTAGGTACAATGTAACAAAACAGACTGCATTATACCAGTCTGAATATGAATGTCAAATTCTACTTCCTCCGGAGGAATGAGGGGAGCGAAGCCCAGTCGTCTTCGTCGGGCGCGTTGACAAGAGGTTTCTTTTCAACGACAGGTTCTGGAGCAACTGGAGCCGGAGGGAGTGGCGCTTCGTCTCCCGCATCGAGTCGTGTCGATGGGAGCGGAGTGTTGTCCTCGACAGTGAGATCATTATAAATCTTGCGATCTTCATCGGTGCGCTTTATTGGCTTTTCTGAGGCCATAGAATCTTTGAGACGGCCAAGGCTACTGGTTCCCGAAAACGAACCAAGAATTCCGCGGGAAATATTTTCGGGGAAGCCAGTGGCGATAACAGTGACACGAATCTGGCCCTTCTTGAGAGTCTCGTCGGTGATAGCACCAAAGATAACGCGGGCTTCTGGGTCGATGGCTTCGGTGACCACTTGCGCGGCGTCTTGGATTTCCAGCATGCCCAAGTCGTCTCCGCCGGCGACTGAAAAGAGTACGCCCTTCGCACCATGAATGGATACATCCAACAGGGGTGAGCTGATAGCGGCACGAGCGGCCTCGGTGGCGCGGTTTTCACCAACGCCGGTGCCAATACCCATGAGGGCAGATCCGGCATTTTGCATAATGGTGCGCACATCGGCAAAGTCGACATTGATGATACCGGGGGTGGTGATGAGGTTTGAAATTCCCTCAACGGCTTGTTTCAAAATGTCGTCGCACATGGCAAACGCATTTTTGATACCGGTCTCGCGCGACACAACGGCGAGAAGTTTGTCGTTGGGAATCATCACCAGTGCATCAACGGCTTTGCGCAATTCAGAAATTCCTTGTTCGGCGAGGCGCATGCGTTGCGCACCTTCGAATCCAAATGGCTTGGTGACGACACCGACGGTGAGCGCGCCAAGCTCGCGTGCAATTTGTGCGACAACGGGTGCCGCGCCAGTGCCAGTGCCACCACCCATGCCGCAGGTGATGAACACCATATCGGACCCTTTTAAAGCTTCCTGGATTTCATCGCGAGTTTCTTCGGCGGCTTGTTTGCCGATGCCTGGGTTCATACCGGTGCCGAGGCCGCGTGTGAGTGTGCGACCAATATGAATGTGGTGCTCAGCTTTTGAGCGAGCAAGGTCTTGCGCATCGGTATTGACGGCGATGAAGTCGACGCCTTCTATTTTTGAAGACACCATGTGGTTGACGGCGTTGCCGCCCGAGCCACCTACACCAATCACGCGAATTCGCGCGAATGATTCGACATCAGACTGAATTTTCTTACTCATAGAATCTGTCTCGGTTTCTAGTTGTGTGTCCATAGTAGCATGATGCCATGTGTCGCAATAGTTGCAAAAGGTGGCAATCGGTGGCGCATGAGAAAATGGTTTTTAAGGTAGAAGTGATCTAAAAATACGCCCAAAATACTCTCGGGCCTGGTCTTTGATTTTACTGAACCCCTGGGAGGTAATGCGTTCTTCGGTAATGTATCCCCACTTACAGAGACCATAGGCGACGGCCCAGGTGGCGTCGGTGGTTGTGGAACGAGCAGAGATTGCCGCAAGTGTGCCGACTTGTGCGGGGAGTTTGAGAGTGGCCTTTGCAGCATCAGTGATGCCAGCGAGCCCAGATCCGCCGCCGGTGATCACGATACCCGCGGGGAGCAGTCGTTGTCTGCCGATTGTTTTTAAATGCGCGTCGATAAGCGAAAAAATCTCGTGCAACTTTTTTGCGATAATGTCATCGACTTTTTTGCGCGGGAGATCACTGTTGGTTACGGCGCCTCGTTTTACTTGTTCGGCTTCAACGAGCGGAATTTTGAACGAGAGTGCGAGATCGTGTGTAATGGCAGACGAACCTGTCGGAAATACTTTGATGGAAATAGGTGTGTCGTTTTCAAACACCGCAATCGAGACTGTTTCGGCGCCGATATTTCCCAAGACAACGCCGGCCATTTTTTGTGCTTTTGAAAGTGTGGCGAGCCCGGCTGCAAGAGGTGATGCCATTTCTCCTTCAACTTCAATATGGGCAGCTTCGACGGCGGTGATGATGTCTTGGACATGCTGGTCAAACACGGTGACAAGAAGTGTATCCACAGAGAAACGAGTGCCTTTGACCCCGCTGGGGCGACCTTGGATGGGGATATTATCTATGCGATAGGCAAGGGGAATGGTATGCAAAACGCGTTTATTGACGAGCTTGCTCGACACTTTTTTCTCGCTTTCGCTGGTGGCGCGGGTGATGTCCTTGGAGGTGACCTCGCCTCCGGATGCAGTGAGTGACACATCGCCGTTCGAATGGAGTTCTTCAATACCAATACCGCCGACGCTGATGCGTGCGCTGGTGATTTTTATGCCAGCCGCCTGCGATGCGCGGTCGACTGCCTCGCGGATGCCCTGGACCACCTCGGGGGCGTTGATGATATAGCCGTGGTGCATCCCGCGCGCTTGAGAAACACCAGTGCCGAGGATGCGCAGTGCACCGTCGGGGGATTCGGTAGGTGTAGCAACCATCACCTTGATGTGAGAGGTGCCGATATCAATGCCAGTGAAAATGCGTGCCATAGAATCTACCTCCGCGGGGGCAGAGTAGTCCTTTGATTGTAGCGCACTTTTAAGGTAATCCGTGCAAGTAAAACAGTGGATATCGGTCAAGGTGAAAGCCCTAAAGGACACGCTACCACACTTTCTCAAAGCCAAAGTCCTTTAGAAACTTGTTTTCAAGCTTCTCCATTTTTGTTCCATGGTCGACACCTTTCAGATGAAGACAGGCGTGAATAAAGAGGTGGGCGGTGTGAGCTCGGTACGATTTTCCCTGTTCGCCTGCCGCAGTGATGATAGTGATCGGGCACATGACGATTTCTCCTTCATGTTTTCCCAAAGGGAAGGCGAGTACATCAGGAACATAGGTTTTGTCGCGGTAGTCGGTATTGAGCCTTTTGGCCTCGTCTGTACCCACTGAAACGAGAGATAGTTCATATTTTTTCCCCAGTATTGCCTCTGCGATCTCTTGGAAAGGAGTCTTGAGGGGCAGGGGAGTTTTGTCGCGACGGGTAAGCGAAAAAGAACCCACCGTGGCTCGGGGGGCGCTTTTCTTCAGCTTCGGTTGCTTCTTTTTGGAGGCCACAGGCAACTTACTTCTTGGCAGGATTGGCACCTCGTTCACCGCGAGCTGGCTTTTCGGTCATTTTGCCTTCTTTGATGAGTTGTTTGTTGAGTTCGTTGCGTGTAATGCGCTTGAGGGCGCGCTTCTTGGTGGTGACCTTGGATTCTGCACGGGCGTTATAGCGGCCTGCGCGGACACGGCGCACCAAACCAGTTCCCTGGACTTTGCGAGAGAACTTCCTGAGGAGGCTCAGGGTGTTTTCGTTGCCTGCCTTTATTACTTCTGCATTTATCATATGTGCTGGCGATTCTACCATAGGGGGTAAATGTGGCAAGTGATTGTGCCATAGGGCCTGTAGTTTTAGGTGTGTAGCTTGCGCGCCTATTTGCATATCGTACACTAGGCACTTAATAAGCCTCCAATATATTCTATGAATAAAAGAAACATCGGTGTTTTTGTAGCGGGCTGTCTAATGGTACTCGGTGCGACGAGTGCCGCATACGCCGATCATTCATGGGGAGCCTATCATTGGGCAAGGGGTGCAAATCCATTTACCGTAAAACTTGGTGATAATGTGTCGGGGGTGTGGGACGGTGTTCTCGCCACAGCATCAACAGACTGGACTGCATCGAGTGTTTTGGATACGACGATTGTTGCAGGTGGCACCGTGCGTAATCCAAAGGCATGTAAGGCGACACCGGGGCGGGGCGAAGTGTGTAATGCCAAGTATGGTTTTAACGGCTGGTTGGGTATTGCGTCGATTTGGGCAACAGGTGAGCACATCACTCAAGGTACGGTCAAATTGAATGACACCTATTTCAACACCTCTTCATACAATACGGTGCCATGGCGAAATTTGGTCATGTGCCAAGAAGTCGGACATATTTTTGGGCTAGATCATCAAGACGAAGCTTTTGGTAATCCAAACCTAGACACCTGCATGGATTACACCAACAGTCCGGTTTCAAATCAACATCCCAATGCGCATGACTATGCCATGCTTGAAACGATTTACGCACATCTTGACGGCGCCGCTAGTGCACCAACACAAAGTGTCTCGGGGGTGCCACAGGATATCGGTGATGATCCGCGAGAGTGGGGCAGAGAGATTAAGAAATCAAAAGACGGCAGAGTCTCGCTCTTTATGCGTGATTTTGGAAATGGCAAAAAAGCATTCACCCATGTGTTCTGGGTTCCGGAGAGAAATGCACAGTAGTATCGGTAAAAGATAGAAGTCCACAGATGCAAAATCACCCCACCTGGGGTGATTTTGGATGTAACCCTCAATAACCTCTGTGAGAACTTACTTTTGCATCTGTGCACAAAGTTATGGTGTCGCGAGTGTGTTGAGCTTTGCCCGGGTTTTTGGACCGACCGAGCCATAGCCTTCATCACCTTTTTTTGCCAAGCCATACTTTTCTTGGAAACGACCGACTCCGCGCATGGTGGCAGGACCATAGAACCCGGTCACTGATCCTTCGGGATACAAGAGGGGATTGAGTGCGAGAAAAGTTTGAACCTTTTTTACATCCGGATGTTTTGATCCTCGTACAAGCGGGACGGCAAATGTGTAGAACGGCTTTGTTATCTGTGGGGTGGCTACCGTGGTGGGTGCGGGCGTAGTTGTTTGGGCAAGTGTAGGTGTGGCAAGTGGTGTCGGTACTTCCGCAGTAATTGTGCCGGGCGGCATCACAGAGATATTCATTACGCGAGAGCCAGGGCCAAAGAAAGTCCCAGCTGTGTTTGCAGGAAAAATGGTCACGCGTGCTGTCTGAGTATAGCTACCCTTGCTAAGAATAGAGATGGTGGTGCTTCCGGTTGCACCAAGTGTGGGCTGAATAGGCGAGCCACAAGGAAGCGCCGTTGTGCTGGTGCTTCCTAGATAGAAGCTTAAGTCGCTCGCGCATTGAAACTGCAATGAAGTGCTTGCGGCCTGCGTGGTTGTCCAGGTGAGGGTGACTGGTGCGCCTGAAACAACGGTGCTTGCACCACTGGTGAATGTAAGGACTGTTGGATCCGGTACGATTGTCTTTCCTGGCGCTGCGAAACTGGTGACGAATGAGTGTGTACCGTCGTATGAGCCTGAAGCAATGACAGGGACAAGGCGGACACCGATGGCTGTAGGGTCAAGCTTGCCTGATTCCGTCGTGATGGTGGCCGTGCCCGATGCGGCGAGGTCGCTGGTGTAGGCAGGCGTACCACAAGGGAGAACTGTGCTGATTGCGGGATTTTTTGAATATATTTTGATACCTTCAACACAATCAAATTGGATATTGGTGGCGGGGATATCGACACTGGCCCAGTTGAGCACGAATTCGTTTGCGACAGTTGCACTGGGTGTAATGGTAAAAGTATTGATAGGTTGTGGGGAAGTGGTGACTGTAAACGACGCTGTGCGCGCACCAGCATCCACATCGGCACCAGCAGAATTTTTTGGATAGATGGTTATGGACACGGTCTTGGCGGTTCCGCTTACATTGGTTACTTTAAAATTGGCACTACCACTAGTGTTTACATCGAGTGCTTGGCGACTGTTGCATGCCATGGATTGCCCGACGGCATCCCCACTGTCCCACTTGAGGGTGACTCCGGCAGGGCATGAGAAATAGACACGGTGTCCGGTCGCGCCACTACTGCTCCAAGTGAGGAGGATGCTGTAGTTGTTGCTGAGTGCACTCGGGTTGGCGGTAAACGAATCGACTGTTTGCGCGTGCGCGTGCGGTGGGAGTGAAATAAGAACGGCCACGATACAGAGCATGCGTACAAAATTTTTCATCTCTTGATTGTAGCGCAAGGGGACTACAAAAAATCTTTTTTCCACACAACATAAGGAATACAAAGAGCGCCAGGCATGGCCTGGCGCTCGGATGCGCAGTGCGCATCACTCTTTTTGTGGGGCCGAGGGTGGAGGTTCTTCCACCTTGGGCGGCGGGGTGTCTTTGCGCCACCAACGCTTCGTTCGTTCTTTGACATCAGACCCTGCTTTCCGCGCGCGAGCCGCGGCGTCTGCTGCTTTCTTGCGCGCAACCTCGAGCGCTTCTTGTGTGGCGTCGCTTGCGCGTTTGGCAGTGTCACCCACCGCATCGCTTGCGCGTTTGGCCGCATCACCAGTTGTCTTTCTGGCGACCTCTGCTTTTTCGCGGACCGCAGTTATGGCGGCATCTTTGGTGCTTTTCACATACCATTTGACGCCAAAGAAAGCGCCAACACCCAGGGCGAACACGACGGTGCCCAAGGCAAGGTAGCGGGCGAGGTGCCCGAAGTACTGCGTGAAAAAGTCTCGCATTCGTCGCTATACTCCCTGCTTCTAGTCAGACAGCATTATACTTTTAATTTGTTATAAGTCAAATTGCTGGAATACGAAAGACCCCGCGAGCTGAGCTCAGCGGGATCTCGATAATGAAGGAGCAGTGGGACGACACCCAACTGATCCTGAGAAGTAACTCCAACAGGTGATTTGCTTTCGGCCTTTGCAGGGCCTACTCCGGTCCACCGTGGGACCTGGATCCGTGCTCGTGAGCACTCGATCAGCAAAACACTTTTCGCACCCCAGACCCTCTCTTTTGTGAGGATGTGGGCAATGCTTAGTTGGCGCGTTGGTCGCAAGACGGGTTTGCTTTCCCGCTCGCTTGCCTGATGCTCGTATGTTACGAACCTCAGACTTGAATGGAGGAATAAGTTACAGGAGGTTTTCCACACCTCTGCCCCTCGACTTTGCGAGAGATTCCTACATTCCACCTAACACGGGAAGTCAACGAAAAAGTAGTCGGTGGTGTACATGTTTAACCTGTGTATATAGTATCATGTATAGATAGATTTGTCAAGGAGTTTTGGAGAGTGTTCAAAAAAGCCCCATTTTAGGCGCTTTTTTGATGTGTGGGTTTTCCCCCAATGTATCGTGGCGCGAACAGGTGTCGGAATAGGTGGTATATACTTACTAGCGTGCATGATTTTAAAGATATCTCTGGAGTTGCCGGTGTCGCGACGGCGCGCACGACAGCCGAAACTGATTTACTGCGTTCGCGGGCAAAATTATGGGACGAGGGCGTGAGTGATTCGCCGCAAAGTGCTGGATTTGCCAACCCAGTTGCGAACAGCGAACGCATGGGCATTACACATGGTATGAAGGTCGCCGACTTTGGCGCAGGTTCGGGCGCCTACACGATTGCCGCGGCACGACTGGTGGGAAAATCCGGACGCGTGTATGCCGTTGATGTGCAAAAGGATTTGCTCACACGCATAAAAAACAATGCCACCAAGGAAGGCATCGATTGGATTGATTTATGCTGGGGTGACTTTGAAAAAAATCATGGATCCAAAATTGCCGACAAAAGCATAGATGTAGTAATTATTTCCAACACAGTGTTTCAGCTTGATGATGCGCCGGGCGCATTTCTTGAAGCATCGCGTGTCCTCAAAGACGACGGTCGACTTGCGGTGATCGACTGGTCCGACTCGTTTGGTGGGCTTGGCCCGATTGCCTCAGAAATAGTTACCAAAGAAAAAGCAGTCGCACTTGCGGCAAAGGCCGGATTTGGTCCGCTCAACGAATTTACTGCGGGCGCACATCATTATGGAATCATTTTCAAGCCAGGAGGTTACAAGGCATAAGGTAGAATGGTTGTATGAAGAATAACCTCACTCTTTTTCAAATCATTATCTTAGGTATTTTTGGTGCTCTCGCACTCGGCGGCATGGTGTATTTTGCCACTGGCACATACGGGAGCAGTAGTGGGCAAGTGGGTGAAGTATTAATCTGGGGCACGCTCGATGACCGGGTGTTTAACGCAGTCATGCGCGACTTGGCTGAAGACAATCCTGCTCTTTTGCAAACCACCTATGTCGAAAAGCCAATCGAAACATTTAGTGCTGAATTGTCAGAGGCGATTGCGAGTGGTCGCGGTCCCGATTTGTATGTACTACAAAGCGATTATATCTTGAAAGATTTTCCAAAAATATTTCCATTCCTTAGTGCTGGAGAAAAATTTTCAATTTCTGAGAGAGTCTTTAAAGACACATTTATAGACGGTGCCGAGCTGTTTTGGAGTTCACAGGGCGCGCTTGGCATTCCCATAGCCGTCGATCCGATGGTGTTGTTCTGGAATCGCGATTTGCTTGCAACCGCAGGATTTGCCGAGCCGCCAACCGAATGGGAAGATTTGTTTGATATCGCCGAAAGGGCCACGCGACGCGATTCATCAAAGAGTATTCTCAAGAGCGCAATTGCATTGGGTGAATACGATAATGTGACACACGCAAAAGAAATTCTGTCTCTGTTGATTTTGCAAGCTGGTAGCGCTATCACCGAACGAGACGAAGCTGGTCGCGTGCGACCCTCGCTTCAGCGTAGTTCGCTCGACATCACTCAGCCGGCGCAAAACGCACTCCGGTTCTTTGTGGAATTTGCGAATCCAACCAAGACCGTCTATTCGTGGAACGGATCCTTACCGCAGTCGCGCACCATGTTTACCAACGGGGATCTTCTCCTCTATCTTGGATTTGCGAGCGAGATCCCGGTATTGCGTGCACAGAACCCGAATTTAAATTTCAATGTTGCAGTGGTCCCGCAATTAAAAGACACCAGTAAGGCGCTTACTTTCGGCAGGATATACGCACTCGCGGTGCCTCGTGGAAGCAAGAATGAAACAGGTGCCCGGTCGGTTGCTCTGTTGTTGGGGAGTAAGCCCACATCGGCGCTCCTTGCAAAGGCTCGTGGTACACCGTCGCCACGGCGCGATCTTCTAGCCGACCCTGCGGATGGACCAGAAGGCGTGATGCGTGATTCAGCGATTCGCACCAAAGGGTGGCTTGATCCTGACCCTACGCAGAGCGGGAGCGTTTTTCGCAACATGGTTGACGGTGCCGTCTCGGGCTCGGCTCGTCTGTCCGAAGCATCACAACGGGCAGAACGAGAACTGGCTAACTTGCTCGGTCTTTAGTTGTGGGTGGGAGAAAATGAAAAGAGTCTTTCGTTTTTTCGAAATGTTGTGATGTATACCCAGCAACATATACCCAGCGCATCGCGCGGACTCGAGCTCAGTAGGTATATAATGAATCTATGAAAGAAAAGCTTAGCAACTATCGTACCTTGGCGCTAGGCACATTCCTGAGCGCCTTCGCGCTCTCATATGTTCCCGAATTGGCCGCCGCCGCAACGGATCGATTTGAAAATCCACTTCGTTTCCAAAGTATCGATGCCTTTATCGAAGGAGTGCTTCAAGCATTTGTCTATATTGCGCTCCCTGTCGTTGCGTTCTTTTTTGTTCTTTCAGGCTTCAAGTTTTTACTGGCGACAACCACGGGCGACGGTAAAGGAGTGGGCGAAGCAAAGAAGTATTTCATGAATGTCGTCATTGGCTCGTCGTTGGTACTTGGCGCGTGGGCGCTCGCGGTGCTTATCAAAGGTACTGTGGATCAGATTAGAGGTGTGTAGTTTTAAAGAGCGTATGATTTCTTCACAAAGAAACATGGCGCTCACGACACTGCTTGTTTGTGGTGCGCCGTCACTCGCGCTCGCCGCACCACAAACCTATCAAGAGCTGGTCGGGCTGTTCGTACTCATCATCAATGTTGCCACTCCGACGCTTGTCGCTGCTGGACTTTTGTTTTTTCTATTGAATGTCTTGGGCGTGATGGGGTTTAATGAAAAAAACAAAGACGGCAAAAGAGAACGATCGTTTGGAAGGATAAAACAGGTGGCCCCGCTCGCTGTATTTATTTTGTTTGTCATGGTTTCCGTCTGGGGCATTCTCCGTCTTTTGGAAAATACTTTTTTGCGTGGTGATTTGGGTGGTGTCGAAGCTGGTGGAGAAGCAGAACTGTGTGACGAGCTTGACTGCTAAGAAGCTGTCTAAATCAAAAATCTTATCCACAGTACCAGTTGGACCAGGGTGGGTAGGGTATACAATTATCGTATATAAATAGTCATACATTATGAAAAACTTTCTTATAAAGTCTTCGTACACAGTGTCTGCTGCGCTTCTTGCGGCCCCTGCTTTTGCTGGGGCAGCGGGTATCCTCGATTCCATCGGTGTCGTCAATCGCATTCTCAAGGCAGTCGTGCCGATGCTCATCACCATCGCGCTCATTGTGTTTATCTGGGGCTTGATTAAATACCTTCTCAAGATTGGTGACGAAAAAGAGCGCCAGGCTGGTATCCAGTTGATGCTTTACGGTGTTGTTGCCATATTCGTTATGTCATCAGTGTGGGGGTTGGTCCGCTTACTTCAAAACACCTTTAGCGTTCAGCAAAACACTGCTATCGTCCCAAACGCTCCAGACATCGGCACCTATCGCTACTAATCCGCACAGCGGACTCATATGGGCGTTGCACTCGGTCTTTTGGATAGGATTGTCCAGTTTGTCATCAACCCGACGATTCTTCTGATTTTTTCCTTCGGCTTCCTACTGTTCATCTATGGAATGGTAGAGTTCTTGGCGAAACCTGAGGCTGGTCTCAGCGACAAATCGAAGGGAAAGCAACATATGATCTGGGGGATTGTCGGCATGTTTGTCATGATTGCCGCGGGGGGCTTCATAGACATCATTATCGGCACTTTCGGGCTTGAAATCCCCGCACAGGGTTCAGGCGCACCCCGATCCGGAGGTGGTGGCACCCTCGGCTTCCCGCAGGTGAAGGGGCCGTGAGCCGAAGTGCGCTTTAGACCCACAAATAGGAAATCCGCAGCAATGTGCGGATTTCCTATTTGTGGGCAGGGAGGGACTTGCACCCTCATGCCTTGCGGCACTAGCTCCTAAGGCTAGCGTGTCTTCTATTTCACCACCTGCCCATACCGGATAAAACCCTCCGCAATACGGCGCTTTCTTTTCAATGCCGGGAGACCTCTGGAATGATACATTAAACTAAGAATCTTTAAAGCATCGTGTTTCCCAAATGAAAGGACGCCCACTTGCTTTCTGCGTGAGTACGAAATATGACCCCCGGTGATATTAAAAACAATTCGCGCAGTTTCAAGTATAAAATCTAAAAACTTGGGGCTGGCAGAGACTAGACGCAATCGAATCTGAAAGAGCTTACTTTCAGGGTGTTTAAACGAGTCAATACTCCCGTCACCGTCGATGCATCCTCGGAAAAAGTCGGCAAAAAACATCTGTGGAACTAGAATGACTTTGAGTGTCTTTGATTTGGCAGGAGTAAGCCCTATAGAAAGTAGGAACTCGTAGAAAGCAATATCGCCAAATTGCAATACAAAGTATTTTTTCTCTCGAGAACCTCCACGGCTCTTTTTCCCGACTTTGTTTTTAAGTCCCAGTACGACCTTCAGTGTCTGGATTAAATCAAGGTCCTTTGAGGTGATATTCAGATGTCGTCCGTCGGGGGACAAGTTACCATCTGTTGCGATAACACCAATTGCGTAAGCAAGGTTGCTAGTCCACATACAGTTGACTCGCTCCATTCTCCGCATGATGAAATTGTACTAAGCCATTTAGCGTATACCATAGCGCATGTGGATAATCTTGTGCATTTGTGTACAATCGTAATTATTCCGCCTATAGCTCAGTTGGTAGAGCAGCTCGCTCTTAACGAGACGGTCGTAGGTTCGAGTCCTACTAGGCGGACATGACAGAAAAATAGTGCCTGCGCACTATTTTTCGGTACATGTCCGAGCCGGAGCGATATTTTTTGCGCAGTGGGCGCAAAAAATCGCGAGGCGGGGTCGCGACCGAGCGTGCGGAAGCACGCGAGAGTTGTGACGACAAAGGACAGAAAAATAGTGCCTGCGCACTATTTTTCGGTACATGTCCGAGCCGGAGCGATATTTTTTGCGCAGTGGGCGCAAAAAATCGCGAGGCGGGGTCGCGAGATTTTTCTGTCAGGAAAAATACTTGTGATGACAAAACGCAAAACCCCGCCGTAGCGGGGTCTGATATAGTATTGATCTATTTCTTTCGCCAAAAACACAGGCGCTTCCAAAAACTGGGCTGTTCCTCCTGTATAGCAACACCACATGGTTCGGTTCTTACAGAATCGGTTGGCGTCAAGGAAGGAAAGAATACTTGTTCTGCGATTCCCTTGAAGTCGATGTTTAGGTCCTCAGCGACCCGCATCTCGGCCCATAGCCGTTCGATATCTGTATCCTCGGATGAGGCACTTTTCTGGTCACATTGTTGTGTCACGGTGGCGTTCTCCCCGACTTCTTGTGTGTTTATAGCACGCTATCTACGAATTGACAAGTGTCCGCAATGGTTCCAAGCTATTGAACCATTGCGTGTACCGTTAACTAATCAAGACCTTGTACTCACCCCCAGCATCTGACTGGGGGTTTT
>JBBTSD010000003.1:0-129003 GCA_038064835.1 Patescibacteria group bacterium | reverse complement strand
CCATATACCAAGTACTTTAACTGCTAAGTGAGTACAAGGTCATGATACTTTACGTGTACTTGACTCGTCTCCAGCATATTGTAGGGTTTTGATGGAAGTGGAGAAACTCTAATGGACGCAACAGTCACACCGACTACGGGGCAGATTAATATCTACCAGTGCGCGACGCGACTCGCGGTGTTCTATGGGTGCTACCTAGGGACACTCTTTGGCATGACACTTATGAGCAAACAAGAGGGGTTCCTCTTGTTGTTTGCCTATATGATTGTGAGCATGTTTTTCTGGTCGCATGTTTTGCCCAAGGTTGCCTCGGCAGATAACTCGGCGCTCACTGAAAAGGAGCGCTCAGAAATCATGACTAGCCGCCGGAGAGAGCGATCGCATCAGGTAATTATGATGGGAGTCGGTCCTGCCATCAGTCTGGGTTTTCTAGTCCACGATACGACAATTATTTTAGACCCAGTGGGTCTTGGCGTCTCTATTTTTGCGGTAGGGCTTAGCACCTGGAGCATTGTGAGTTTGAGTCGCGGTAAAAAGGAACGAACCGGCTAATGCCGGTTTTCTCTTTTTACATGAAATGGTAGGGTGGATAAAGAATAGGAGAGAACCATGAAATCATGCGGTAGAAGTCGGTTTAGCCGTTTGTGGCAGCGCCTTGGCGCGAGTACCAATGGTGTTTCGGAACACGCGGAGCTACTGCGACACTACGGAGATTCAACTCGTGCGTATCATAACCTGGCGCATATAGGGCACTGCCTGGAAGTGTTGGACGCAGTGCATTTTGGTAATGGCGACAGCGACATAATCGAGCTCGCGCTTTGGTACCATGATGTGATTTACGACTCGCGCGGTACAGACAACGAGGGGCGGAGCATCGCACTGTTTCTCGAGCGAGCGAGCTCGGCAAGATTACCTGAAAGTGTGCAACGAAGCGTGGTGCTGTGTATTGAGGCAACACGCCACCGCGAAATCGCCACAGAGATGAGAGCCAGAGTAACTGCCGACATTGATCTGGTCATTCTAGGGACTCCGGACGAGCAGTTCGATGCCTACGAAGTGGCAATCCGGAAGGAGTACGCGTGGGTTCCTGAGGATGTGTTTGCAAGAGAGCGGGCAAAAGTGCTGCGACATTTTTTGGGTCGCGCGCAGATCTACTCGATTCCAACGCTCAACAAAAAATATGGGCTGAAAGCCCGAATGAATTTGGAAAGGGGAGTGGTTAAGTGTCTGATGACACTCGACCGGCTTGGTAAGAAAACGGAAGGATGAAGACAGAGACGATACAAACAGGCCGCAGGGATATCCCTGCGGCCTGTCTCCGCAGAAAACGGTGGGAGTTACCATTTGCCATCCATAGTTATTTACCCTCCACCTATTCATTGGCTGGTCCTCATAAATATACTATATTGTGACTAGAAAGGGACTTAAACACCCCTTTCAGTCAATATATGAATAATAATCCTGAAAAACCAATTGTGAGCCAGTCCCTAGTCGAGACCAAAAAAGAAATTTCACCGTCCGTTGAAACTATAAAAAGTCTTGCCACTAAATATCCTGAAATGGGCTGGCTCACTGGCAATACTGACGCAACTCCAGAAGCAAGTATTTCCGATCAAGCGGAAGGAACAATTGGCAAACACATTTTTCCAAATCTGGACAAGAAAGATTTGATTGAATTTGACGAACAGCTGTCGGGATACTTACTTTAAAGTGGGCGATCAATGGAGACTATGAAAAGTTTACCGCTTGCCAAAACGGACCAACAAAACTAACTCCGGAGAGCTTTGCAAAACTTCAAGAATATACAAAAGCGATTCTGCAAAGCCCAGAAGATTTTGAGGCGATGGAAACTTTTATGGTAATCAACGACCTAGGAAAAATCAAGAGTGTTGTGGAAAATATTGCTGAAAAATCAGGCGTAAGAGATGTGGATCATGATAAAATGCTTCTTGTTGGATTAGAGCAACACCCAGATATTTCGCCCAGCTTTCAAAAATTGTCGCCTCACCACAAAGAGTTGATACTCAGTGGTCTAAAAACAAAATTCAACATAGGGCAATTTATCCAAGGAGAAAACGTACCTGCAAGTCTCGGTGGGTTAAAAGGAATAGACGAAAAAAGTTTGAAATTTTATCTTTTGCATGCGCTTTATGATATTGCCGGAGCGGCGGGTCAATCTGTACAAAATGGATCAGTGATAATGAACGAACCAACATACGAAAATTTCCGTTTAGCGATCTGCTCACTTGAAAAATTGGGGGAGGGCCAAACTGTTGATGAAGCGTATGACGCATATCTTGCTCAGAAAGCAGAAAAATTTGGTTTTGATATATCAGTTCCGGCGGATCGTGCAACTACAAGAATTTGTTGTATGCTTAGAACTTCTAGTGCGGAACAAGCGCAGGAGGTTTCGCAGGTGTTTGCAAAATTGCCACAAAATACCCGCGCGATACTCGAGAATGACTTGAACATGCGAGGAACCGATGACGGTATTGCAACGCTGATTTATTATGCGCCTGCATTTCTTGCAAATCTTCAGAAAAAATTTAGTGAGAGCGGCGAGCCAGATTCTTTTAAAAAAGCACTCACGCTTGGCTTGACCACTTTTGCAAAAGTTTTTCAAGAAGCCAAGATTGCAAATAAAGGGAAGGAAGAAAACGGTGTGTATACGATTATGGCGTCTTCGCTTGCAAAAGTGGCAACAGAAAATCCAGATAAACTATCACAACAGGAGATTAGGCTAAAAACCGTTGGCAGTGATGCAGAAGTTGAACTTGTTGATGTTCCAACAATTGACAAAGAGAAGTTTTCGAAAATTGGAAGTTTGGCAGAAATTTCTGGTCAAAAAATTGTAGTTGTCGGAATTGGCGGAGGGTCAGATTGTGTACAAGCCGCGATACTTGCAGAATTACTAAAAAAGTCAGAAAAGGATTGTCCTTGTGTGATTTCGATCCGTACAGAGAAAACAGGGTCGCAAAGTACGACTGGAGAAGTTGGAGAAAAACGATCTGTCGAAAATCACGGCGGGGAAATTAACAAAGGCGTTTATCTTGTCACTCTGGAAACTACTGGCTCAGGCAGATTTTTGGAAAATATTCCGACAAGTGATATCCCCGTTTATCTCGTTATTGAACAAGAAGGTATTAGCCTGTCAGAGCAAATAGATTCTGTGTTAGAGCAAGTTGGCGGGGTAGATACTGTTGTCGCGGTTGATACTGGTGGTGATGCTTTGTACTCTACAACCGGACATGATGAAGCTAGAGCGACGCCGGATCAAGATTTGCGAAGCCTTCAAGCGATAAACAATCTGTCCGGAGTGCAAAAATTGAGTTGTGAAATTGCTGTGGGAATCGACACACCACCAAATGGAGAAAATGTATTACTTGGGGCAGAAGCAAAACACTACGAGCCAACACCAGAGGAAACAACCATAATTTTAGGAAAATATCGAGAATGGCAAATGGATGGTTCAAATGAAGCGCGTTTTGGCAAAACACCTCTTGCTTGGCAAGAAGCATTGCAAGACCATTTCGGTTCCCAAGTGATCAATTTGCCAACGAGAGTAGTGCTTGATAAAAAGAATCCGTGGAAACCTTTTGTGCATGTGCAACCCAGCACAAAAGGAATGTTTTTTATGGATGTTGGAAAACATTTGGAAAGTATTGGGAGATAATTAGCCGCCGAATTTCCGAAAAACCCCAGTCCGTATTGAAGCCCCGCACGGCCCAGAAACTTCTTGGGCAGAACTCCGAAAAAAACACTCCTTGCATTTCTTCTCTGGCGGTGGGCGAATTTCTTTTGAAAAAGGAAAGGGTGTTTTTTTCGGGGTTGCTGGCGTGCTCACCAGTGCGCGGGGCTGATCCATTCGTTCAGTTTCCGCTCGAAAGAGGTTTTTCTCCAAGCCGGCCCTCGCCGTTTTTGCCTTGTTGCTTCGCACAAACAAAAACATGGCTGCGGGCTTCGAGTCCCACACGCATAGTGCGAAGGCACTATGCTCCCCGGCACAGCTTTCGCACTGCTCAATCTGTGCCGGGGGTGGGACTCGAACCCACACGAGCAATTACTTACTCACAGCGTTTTAAGCGCTGAGCGTCTACCATTCCGCCACCCCGGCAATGCAACGATTATAACGCCCCGGCACGATGATGCCAGGCTTCCGTGTGCCGACACTTTGCTTTGAGGCCTGGGGGGGAATCGAACCCCCGCATGTAGGATTTGCAGTCCCAAGTGTTACCACTTCACCACCAGGCCAATACCGCAAGCATACCAGAGCGATTGCAATACATGAAATGCTACTTTGCGAGTGTCGACGGCCCCTTTAAGTCCTCCAGTGCTTGGCGGTTTTTTTCTCCATGGTCAATGACGAAAGTAAAAATAGGCGTTCGTTTCATGCGGACATGTTCGCTGACATAGGTATGCATTTCACTCAAATGGCGATTGGCAAATGCTAAAGCCTTGTCTTCGTCTGATTCAGGAAGCACACTAATAAACAAAGTCGCCTCGCTGTAATTATCAGCTACATCAGCACGAGTGATGGTGATAAGCGATTGCTTGTTTGAAATGCGGGCCAGATAAGTGCTGGCGGCCTCGATGAGTGCCTGCACAACCGACTCTTTGCGGTGCGTAAACATACTACTTTTCTACCTCGACAATACATTCGATGATATCGCCAGGAGCAATTTCCATCACTGCTTCGATCTGAGCGCCAAATTCGGTGCCGGCCTCTACGCGCGAAGTATTTTGTCGACCGCTTTGTAGATTAACGATTTCACCTTCGCCTACGACATGATTCCGACGCGAAATACGAATCATGCGACGCTTTTCAAAATAGCCAGTTTCTACCTTCCCACCAATGACCTGAACTTCTTTTTGTCGGCTGAACTGGCGAATAATGCGTGCCGCACCCACTGCTTCTTGTACTCGCTTGCGCGGGGTACGCTCTTTCAAAAGCTCTGCCAGTCGTTCGGTAAGCTTGTAGATAATATCAAAAGATTCAATCGAGGCTTTGTATCGCTCGGCAAGGCTTGTCGCGGTTTTGTCGGTGCCGACGCGAAATGCAATCACGACTGCCTGATCGGCTGTTGCGGCGACTGCCGCTTTTAAATCGCTTTCATTCACGATGCCGATACCATTGACCACAGGAAGAATGCGCGCTTTGTCATCGCCGATTTTTTTTATCTCACTCAAAATTGCGTCGAGGGAACCTACCGCATCGGCTTTGATGACAACAGGTAAATTAAATTCGGCTTCGACTGTAACAGGTACACTAGTTGCCGGAGTCTCGTGCAGTTTTTCGGCAAGAGCTTCTTCGGCATCGCGCTTGTTAGCATAGACAGAAAATGATGCCCCAACAGTGGGAAGCTTGTCGAAACCAACCACGGTAATCGGTGTCGAAAACGACGCTTCTTTAAGCGGTTTGCCCAGGTGGTCTTCGACAATGCGCAGTGGAGCAATTGCATCTCCTGCAATCATAGCCATGCCGGTTTTGAGCGTGCCGTTTTTGATGATGAGTGTTGCAGCCACTCCGCGTTTGGGGTCGCGGTGGGCTTCGATAACAAAGCCAGTCGCTGACGCGTCTTTGTCGCCGGTCACTTCCTGCATTTCAATAGCGATAAGAATAAGATCGAGCAATTCCGTAATACCTTCGCCGGTTTTTGCCGAAATGAGTGCCCACGGCACATCACCGCCAAGCTTTTCCAGAAAAACTTCTTTCTCGAGAAGGCTTGCCTTGGTGCGTTCGATATCGGCGTTGGGCTTGTCGATTTTATTGATGGCAACGACAAAGGGAATCTTGCTCTCGCGGATACTTTTCAGCGCCTCGAGTGTCTGGGCCTTGACGCCATCATCAGCCGCTACAACAAGCACGGCGATATCGGCAACATTGGCTCCGCGCTCACGGATTGCCTGGAATGCGGCATGGCCGGGAGTATCGATAAAGGTGATTCGCTCTTTTTTGCCGTCATTATCATGCTCGACTTCATATGCGGCGACATGCTGTGTGATGCCACCGGACTCACCGGCGACAACATTGGTTTTGCGGATATAGTCGAGAAGGGAAGATTTACCGTGGTCGACATGCCCCATGATAACCACCACAGGAGGACGCTTTGTTAGTTTTGTAGAAGCTACTGACATAGAGGTAATTCATAGGCGAAGGTGCGGTGTTACGCACATCGTTTCTGTGCTTCCACAATAGCCTTTTTTTCTTCGTCGGTCAATTCGTGTGGCGAGGAAAAGGCGTTCACTACTTTGGCATAGATGCGACCGCTTTCTCGCGCATGAATGCTGGAAATTACTACCCCATTTCCTTGGGGAGAAAGGAGGGCAATAGAAAAACTTTGGTTGCCACTGGTGTCGCCGGTGAGTGCATTGAAACGCACGACACCAATACCGCGCACGACTTGTTGCAATGCCAACTCAAGATTCGTAATTCGGGCGACCGAGGCGTCCTGTGTTTTGAGGACATCGCCGTGCGTGCGCACTGCGTCGCGAATAATCCCCTCCATACTTTTTCCATTCTGGCCGCTCAGAAAACGCCGTAGGCGTATTTCAGTAAAAATAACCCAGCCAATAACAGCACCGGTGAGGACCAGTAGACCACTAGCGAGCACAGAGGTATCAATCGGAAACATAAGTGCAGTATAGTAGCATGGCCCGAGAATTCTAGGTGGGGATAGATATAGTCTTTTCAATTTCTTTAAGACGCGTAGGATTGTACTATGACCGATAGACAACGAATATATCTCGATTATGCCGCGGCGACGCCGGTATGTGCCGAGGCACAAGACGCGTATGCGGACGCGGTTGTGCGCTTTCCCGGGAATCCTAGCGGACTTCATCAAGAAGGCGTTCTTGCAAAAGGGGCTCTTACAGAAGCGCGACGCACGCTTGCTCGACCGTTGCAATGCAAGGAAGGGCAACTCATTTTTACGAGTGGTGGCACTGAAGGAAACAACCTGGCTATAACAGGGAGCATCAGTGCCCTGGCTGATGCAGGTGTGCCATACTCGGATATCCATATTGTAGTGTCGGCATTGGAGCATCCATCGGTGATCGAGCCTGTCTTAGCTCTGGAAAAGCAGGGTGTGCAGGTGTCACTCATAGAGCCCGATGACAAAGGAGAAATTCGCCCTGATGCTTTGGTGAAGCTGCTTACGCCGCAGACGCGGTTCGTGTCGATTGGTTGGGCAAACAGCGAGATTGGTGTGATACAGCCCTTGGGTGATTTAAGTGACTGCATTCGTGCATATGAAAAAGCCACCGCGACAAAAATAGTGTTCCATAGTGATGCGGGGCAGGCACCGCTGTATCACAGAGGAATCCCGCAGGGTTTGGGTGTCGACTTGCTCACACTCGATTCAGGAAAATTATATGGGCCACGGGGTGTGGGTGCGCTGTATCTGCGCGAAGGAACGCTGGTGCGTCCGCAATTGCTGGGTGGTGGCCAAGAAAAGGGGTTGCGTGCCGGGACAGAAAATGTCGCGCTTGCATGTGGATTTGCCGCCGCATACACAACTATTGTGCGCGACAGAGCAGATGAATCTGCGCGACTACAGAATCTGCGCGAAGCGTTCATTCATGAAGCAACTGCGCTTATTCCTGGGATTGTCGTGAATGGTGCGGGGCGGAATATGTTACCGCATGTGGCAAACATTTCGATTCCAAACATCGATGCTGAGTATGTTGCGCTCGCACTCGACCACCAAGGAATCGCCATCTCGACAAAGATATCCTGTGAAGAAAATGAACGAGAATCCCGTGTGGTCAAATTGCTGGGCGGTGATTCATGGCGGGCGACAGCATCATTGCGTTTTTCATTTGGGAAAGAGACGGACGAAGAGGCCGTACACAGGGCAACTAGGTGCCTTGCGGAGATTGTTGCCAATCCTGCAGCGCTCTTGCAATAGGAATCATTTATTGTATAATAGAAAGAGCGGCACTAGAGCCGTAGAAAGAAGGGATGGTGCAGGTAAAATTGATTCTCGCACTGACTGCTCTCGCAGTGGCCATCTTGCTGTACTTCATGCCGCTCACGGCATTGAATACCGTGTGGTGGGTGCTGACAAAAGCGGTCAGCTGGACCTTCTGGTTTGTCACCTGGATCCTCGGCGATATCATCAAGTTGGTGGTAATCGCCGTCGTCATCTACTTCGGCTACCACTGGTTGAAAGACGGCTGGGGATCGGCGACAGGGCAAACGGCTGGAATGCTTTGGCGACGAGCTGGGACAGGATTGGGATGGGCGCTTCAGACGCTCTCCGCACTTACAGGAGGCAGGGTTTCTATCACCCCGATGCTTCCTGATCGGGTTAAGGCATGGCTCAATGCCACCGCATCTACAAGTGGTCCATGTCCGGTCTGTGCGTCTCGTAAGAATGCTCCGATGGCGCCTGGTGCAACGCCAGTACACGGCATCAGGATGCTTTCGCCACTTGCGTTAATCGAAGGGGTGATGGTTCTGGGGAACGCAACGATCGCGTTCATCATTGTCGGTGCAATCGCCAGACTGTTCGGCGCATGATAGAGGGCGCGGCCTCGTGCCGCGCCCTCTCTGTAAACACTTCAACTATACACACTGTAAATTGCTTTCATTTGTAGTACTATGATTACTATCATGGACATGGAAAAATTGAATAAGTCTCAAATAATTCTTCTCACCCTGTTGGTGAGTTTTGTCACATCAATTGCGACAGGAATCGTGACGGTGTCTTTGATGGAGCAGGCACCGCCGGTGATCCCTCAAACCATCAATCGTATTGTCGAGCGCACCGTCGAGCGCGTGGTGCCACACGAAACACAAACCGCCACAGTGATTACGCGAGAAAAGACTGTTGTAGTAAAGGAAAGCGACATGGTGGCGCAGGCAGTTGCGCGCGTCCGACCTAGCTTGGTCAAATTTTATACCCGAGGCACCGAAGCTGACCCAGGTGTTTTCCTTGCACGGGGCATAGTCATTGCAAAAGGGTATGCTATTGGCGCTATTCCAGATGCGAAAGTCGATGCGGTATATGCGGTTGCGCTTGCCGATCACACTATAACGGCACGGGTTGTCTCTTTGAATGTTAAACAAGGACTTGCCCTACTCGAACTGAATGAACCCACTACCTCACCCGCGCTACCCGCAAGCGTGCTCGGAACCGACCCGCTCACGCTCGGGCAGACTATCATCGCTCTCACAGGCACTAGCAACAGCAAAGTGCTCACTGGCATCGTCACCGAGGTGCACGAAGACGACAAAGCAGGTAGCCTACAGACTTCATTTGAGGCTGATATCGTGACCGCTGCGTTTGTAGACGGCTCTCCGGTGGTAAACACTGATGGTGCTATTATCGGGATGTTCGTAGGTACCGACAAGCTGGTGACTGTCGCATTACTTAAAAATCTTGTAAGCTCACTGAACGCAGATTCGTCTGAGAAGAAGGCTACCAGTACGCCGTTAATTTAATGGGGTACTAATACGCCAGCATCGTAATTTATTCGTCTAGTAGAAGGAGTCTCTTATATGACACCATTCAGCAACTATACGACGAAAGCGAAGGAGGCAGTGCATCGGGCACATCAGATTGCCGTTGAGCGCGGGCAAAATCAGGTAAACCCTTTGCATCTTCTTGCCGCACTCTTAACCCAAGAAGAAAGCATGGTGCTTTCTATCCTTGAGCAGATTCAAGTAGACACCACGCACCTAACCGATTCTGTACTCGAACTTCTCGACACAGGGCCAGGTGGCATGGTGGCATCGCCGTCGTTTCAGCTGTACATCACTCCCGAGCTTGCACAGGTATTCGAAGCGGCACCGCGTGTTGCCGCGAGTTTCAACGATCAGTTTGTTTCAACCGAACACTTGCTTCTCGCGGCGCTCGAACATCCGGGACCAGCAAATGAAGTATTGGCTCGTTTTCGCATCCAACGCACTGCCGTGGGGCGCGTGCTTTCAGATATAAAAGAAGGGAAGGTACATGATGTCGAAGGCGAAAAGAAGCCTCGTTCACTTGCGCGTTTCGCCCGTTCGCTTACCGACATGGCTAAGGAGAACAAGCTGGATCCGGTCATTGGTCGTGACCAAGAAATTACGCGAGTTATTCAGATTCTTTCGCGACGCACCAAAAACAACCCAATTCTTATCGGTGAAGCGGGTGTAGGCAAAACCGCGATTGCCGAGGGTCTTGCCCAGCGAATGGCCAACGGTGATGTGCCTGAATCTTTGCGTGGCAAACAGTTGGTCATGCTTGATCTGGGTCTATTGATTGCCGGGACTAAGTACCGCGGTGAATTCGAAGAGCGCCTGAAGACCGTCATGAAGGAAGTCGAGAAAGCTGAAGGCAACATCATTCTCTTTATTGATGAGCTGCACACGATTGTTGGCGCCGGTGCCGCCGAGGGTGCCATGGACGCATCCAATATGCTCAAGCCCGCGCTTGCGCGCGGCGAGTTGCGCATGATCGGTGCAACCACTATCAAGGAGTATCAAAAACACATTGAGCGCGATCCGGCACTCACGCGTAGGTTCCAGCCAATCTTTGTGCAAGAGCCAAGCATTGATGATGCTGTTGCAATCTTGCGAGGACTCAAAGAGAAGTACGAGTTGTTCCATGGCGTGCGCATTACCGACGATGCAATCGTTGCGGCTGTCGAGCTTTCTAGCCGGTACATTACCGAGCGATTTTTGCCCGACAAGGCAATTGATTTGATTGATGAATCTGCATCTGCACTGCGCCTTAGTCTTGAAAATATGCCACCGGCTCTCGAAGAGGCACACCGCAAAGTATTACGCCTTGAAATTGAACGCGAGGCACTCAAGAAGGATGCTGAGGAGGGCAAAAAGAAAGCGGTTACTCGCGTGCGCGCCATTGAAAAGGAAATTGCCAATCTCAAAGAAGGAACACATGAACTCGAACTGAAGTGGAAGAATGAAAAAGAAACTCTTGTCGAAATAAAACGACACAAGGAAGATTTGGAATTACTGAGGCGCGAAGCCGAATCAGCAGAAGCAGTTGCCGATCTCACCAAGGCCGCTGAAATTCGTTATGCCAAAATCCCACAACTTGAGCGCGAATTGGAGGTAAAAATGAAGCGGCTTAAAAAATTGCAAAGCACTCGCCGTGTTCTTCGCGAGGAAATCGTTGAAGAAGACATTGCAGGTGTTGTGTCTCGATGGACGGGCGTGCCAGTATCGCGCATGCTCGAAGCGGAAGTCGAGAAACTCGCGCGCATGGAAGATCAGCTTAAAAGCCGCGTTATCGGACAAGACGAGGCTGTGCAAAAAATCGCTGATGCTATCAAGCGATCTCGCGCCGGTATTTCAGATCCGAATCGCCCAATTGGTTCGTTTCTATTCCTCGGCCCAACTGGTGTCGGCAAGACCGAGCTCACGCGTGCGCTTGCGGCCCAGATTTTTGACGATGAGAATGCGCTCATTCGAGTGGACATGAGTGAGTACATGGAAAAGCATTCCGTCTCGAAAATCATTGGTTCACCACCGGGCTATGTCGGACACGACGAGGGGGGCGGTCTTACCGAGCGTGTTCGCCACCGCCCCTATTCGGTTATCCTTTTCGACGAAATTGAAAAAGCGCATCCTGAAGTATTCAACATTCTTTTGCAGGTGCTTGATAACGGGCGTTTGACCGATGCGAAAGGTCGCGTAGTCAATTTCAAGAATTCGGTTATTGTACTCACTTCGAATATTGGTGCCGAATTCATTGATCGCCTGTCGAGCCTTGGCTTTAACGCAGGGGCGAAGGCGAGCGAAAATGATCGCTACGATCAGGTAAAGCTCAAAGTCATGAGCTCCCTCAAGGAATATTTCCGTCCCGAGTTCCTCAACCGTCTCGACGAAATCATTCTCTTCAATATACTGTCCCGCGAAGCGGTACGCACGATTGTCGATATCCAGGTCAAGCAAGTCGAAGACCGTCTCAAAGAGAAAGACATTACACTCAAGCTTACTGACGCGGTGTACGAATATTTGGCACGAGAGGGGTATAACCCACAATATGGCGCGCGTCCACTCAAACGGCTTATTCAAACAAAAATTCTCAACCCCGTTGCCCACAGCATGATTACTGAGCGCATGATGGAAGGTGGCGCGGTGGTGGTGGATGTTGTTGAAAACGAAGTGGTGGTGCGAGTCACTAAAAAATTGATTGAAAAACCTCGCGGTGCTCGTGCTCGCGCAAAAGTAATGGTCTAAGGGCTCGTCCGGCAATAGATAGAAAGACACAAAAACACCACGCAACGCGTGGTGTTTTTGTTTGGATTTTGAAAACTTTTGTGTTAGAAACCCCTAGGAAAAGGAGAACAACTGATGCGTCACATAGAGAACTTTCTCGTTTTGGTGCGAGACGCCACACTGATTGTTCATGCCGCAAACGAAGGCGGGTACAGCACTCCGCAGCGGCATCAATTTCGAGTGATACTCGAGACCAAACTCCTCCCCGACTTGCTCTCGCGGTGCGAACTCACCAAGGAAACGCTTTCGCAGGGTATTGCGGCGCTCGACGCATATTTGGGAAGCATCAGTGTGCCGAGCGATTCGCGCACAAATGCAGGCTGGTCCGATTCCGAGCTGGACGCGTTCGCGGTGCGGGCCTTCTTTGGAGACGCTGGCTTTGGGACCCTCAGCTGCTCCTTTGTGGGGAGTGCGCGAAGGGTGAACTTCTTTGAGTGCACTTTGACGAAGCCGCCGATGTCAAATCCTCCCACGCTGTACCATGCGACTGGACAATCAGTCTTTGAGTGCGTCGAATCAGTCATGAAGGAGGCTGCCAAGTGCGTGAGCAGAAGCATCTTGCTAAACAAATCGCAAGGCTCAAACAGGTGCAAGAAAGAATAGCCGAAAAAGCTAATGGATGACTTGCCTGCGCAAGTCATTTTCTGTTGCCCTGCATCTATGCCTCCTATATAGTGCCCGGCGGACAAGGAAAACGAATGGGGATACAAATGCGCATTGACGATATACGCATCATGAACGCCGCCGGCATAGTCAAGGTGGTGAGCGATGTTGAGCCGTTGCTCAAAACACCAGTCACGGATGTGGTGCTGGGCTCTATCACCATGATCGAGCGACAAGGCGAACCAGAGCCCACTTTTTGGGTGTCGGACGATGGCTCATTTGCCTTGAACCGTGTTGGCCTTCGGAATCCCGGTTCTGAGTACTATCGAAAGCATTTGCCAGAAATCGGGCGCAAGGTGCGCGATGCAGGCAAGGAGCTTACGGTGAGCCTTGCTGGCTTTAGTATCGGAGAATATGTGAGTCTGGCCGAGATCGCACTCGAAGGTGGTGCGGACGCAATCGAATTAAATTTAGGCTGTCCGAATGTATGGGATGGCGATAGTGCAGAGCAAAAGATCATACCTTCGTTCGATCCTGATTTTCTTGAGCAGACCGTGGTGAATGTGTGGAATTATACACAGGATCTTGTCCCGTTGTCGCTCAAGCTGTCACCATACAGCGACCCAGGACTTCTGCGTCGAGTGGCAAAGTCACCAATCATGAATGAGATAGTCGATGCGGTGGTCGCTACGAACACACTGCCAAATGGCATTGCCTATTGGGGAGGAAAGCCAGTCATTTCTGGCAATGGGCTTGCAGGTGTGAGCGGCAAGGTGCTGAAGCCTGTTGCGCTTGGCCAGGTTGCGCAATTGCGCGCCGCGCTTCCTGGTAGGGTGCGAGTGGTTGGTGTGGGCGGCATCTCATGCGGTGCCGATGTGCGAGACATGGTGCGGGCAGGTGCAGCTGCTGTGCAAGTAGGTACCCATTTCTTCCAATATGGGCCAAAGGTATTTGGCGAGATTCTCAGTGAAGCGCTCGTGGAAGAGGTAGTTGTGTAGAGCAGGAAAATTAAAATCGGCCGCATCTTCGGATGCGGTTTTTTGTTGCTGTAGAGGGTATGACCTGATAAGGTTCGTGCGGAATCGGAGACCAGAGATGACCACGCTCAACTACATACCCTTTGATTCTCATGTGCATTTTCGTCGTGGAGCGATGCTTCGCACGGTTGTGCCCTACACTGCACGGCAGTGTTGGGGTGCTGTCGTAATGCCGAACACGGCGACGCCACACATCCTCACCCCCGACGACGCCGATGCATACAGGAATGAAATCCTCTTTGCGTCGCACCCTGTCGTCGGTGAGAATTTTGTCCCTCTCGTGACGGGTTATCTGACGCCAAAAACTGACCCTATAGATATCGCGCATGGGTACAAGAAAGGAAAATGGCATGGCATGAAAGTGTATCCGCCAGGTGCAACAACCCATTCGAACGAGGGTGTTGCGGCTCGTGACTTGCTCACGCACCCGGCGCTTCCCGTTATGGCGGATATAGGCATGCCACTACTGCTTCATCCGGAAGTAAATGCCTTACATGGGGACATTGTGGATCCCTACGACCGAGAGCGACTTTTTGTTGACACACTGGAAGAATTGCTCTATCGATACCCAACACTGCGCTTGTCTGTGGAACATGTGACAGACGAAGCGACAGCACGGTTCATGATGAGCTATGGCAAAACAGGACAAGTGGTGTGCACTATCACGGCTCAGCATCTGTTGTTCGATCGTCGCGACTTGCATGAGGATGGTTGGCAGCCACACCTGTTCTGCTATCCGATTCTCAAACGGAAAAAGTCGCGCGATGCTGTGATTGCGCTTGCGACAGGAGGGTTTGGCTTCGTGTCAGCGGGGACCGATTCAGCTCCCCACCCGACGCATGCAAAAGAACGAGCTGCGGGCTGTGCAGGCGGGGTCTTCTCTGCACACATCATGGTTGAACTATACGCACAGGCATTCGCGAATGCCGGCGCACTCGACAAACTTGAAGCGTTTTTGTGCGTGAACGGGCCGCGGTTTTATGGATTGAAACCTTGTCCCGGGACAGTAAATATTGTGGAGTCGGCCCGCGCCATTGACGCGATGATTGCCATCGAAGGGGGTGATAAGTTGCGCCCATTCGGGTTCCACGAGGATCCGTCAAAAGCATTCAAGCTGCGTTATAGACCGATCTTTCACTGAAAAGAGCGCCCACCTTGGTGGGCGTTTTGCTATACTGTGTGTATGAATGAGCAAGAAATAATTAAGGGTCTTATTGATGAAGGGTATAGTGATGTGCAGGGGGTAGACATACCAGCGAATTTTGATTCAGGTGTCCATGTGCACGAAGATCGCACAGTGCATGTCATTGTGAGTGGTGAACTGACGATCACTGACGACAACGGTATCCATGTCTACCACGAGGGAGACCGTGTTGAATTTGATCCTGATACCAAACACACCGCACGCGGTGCGCTCAGCGCAGGTAGGATGATCGTAGGGGTGCGGCGGTTTTAATGGCACTTTGTTTTTGAGGCAGGTTTTGCTACTATGAAAGACATATCTACTTGCATAGGTGAGTGGATGTCATGCGTCGGTGGCGGAGTGGTCAATCGCAACAGACTGTAAATCTGTCGCCCTATGGGCTCCGGAGGTTCGAATCCTCCCCGGCGCACTAGAAAGCGCGCTTTCGCGCGCCCCCTACTGTCTTTCCTGTGTTTTGTTGGAAAACAAACGTTCCTTGATGATGCGCTCTCTTCGTGCCATTTGTGCCAAAAGACACAGCATGCACAGGGATGACCCACCGGAAAATTCTCCGGAGAGCATTATTGGACACTTGAAACAAACTTCGGCGTAGGGTCGATCCGTCGGCACATGATTTCGTGCCAGCTTTTCGTATACTGTGAGTTCATGTAACATAGCATCCTCGCAGATTCCTTGCATACTATATTCCTGCCAAACTACAAGTGCAAACTCACTACACTGTGTGTACCCGAAAAACCTCTGTGTTTTGGTGTACAATGAATTTATGCGCCGATTTATCTTGCTCAGCCTCTGTCTTGTGTTTCTTGTTGTGCCTGTGGGCGTTGGTGCTCAAGGCGATTTGACCGGCGGAGCGCCCAGCCAAATTGTGCCCGTCGAATGTGATGGTCCTAACTGCGGATTTTGTCACCTTGTTCAGCTCGGGTCCAACCTGCTCAATACGGGAATTGTCATCGCGGTGATACTTTCAGCACTCACTTTTGCGTATGCAGGGCTCATGTATATGACCTCCACCACTATGGGTGGGGGCGATGCCGGCAAGGCGGGAAAGGCTCGCAAAGTACTTTCTAGTGTCGCCATGGGTTTGGTAGTGATTTTAGGCGCTTGGCTGGGTGTCGATACCTTGATGAAGACCTTGGTCGACGAACAGAAGTTTGGTCCCTGGAACAGTATCGGGTGTAATGCATCACGGGTAGGGTCATTCGCCGCCCCACCTGGATCCTTGCGCTAGCTTGACCACGGGACCCCTTGCCGGTACACTACGAATCTTATGGCCCAGAAGCAAAAACAACTCATCAAACTCGCCTGTAGTAAGTGCAAGCGCACCAACTATTGGTCTCGCAAGAACAAGAAACTTGTCGAGCGTAAAATCGAGCTCCAAAAATTTTGCAAGTGGTGCAAGAAGAAGCTTGTACACAAAGAGGTGAAGAAGTAGAGTTTTGAACAGACGAAGGTATCTCCATTGCCCTTTGAGCAAGGTTTTCCACCTTGCGTCCTTGTCATAAACCGACCTTTATGTAACTTTAAGTCAAGGTTCGATATGAGACTACGGGACAAACACAAAGCGCGGGCCTTGCGAGTAAAAGGCTACTCAATGAAAGAAATCAGTCTTTTACTGGGGGCAGCAAAAAGTACTGTTTCTGTATGGGTTCGCGATGTCGTTTTGTCAGACTCTGCACAGAATCGTATCAGAGGGCTTTGCACCAAAGGACAGCTCGCAGCTCAAGAGACCCATTATGCAAGAACTCGACAGAAAGAAAAAGAGGCAGACATTTTTGCGTGGGCGGTATTGAAAAATTTTAGCCCCGACGAGACCACAGAGAGGGTATTATGTGCCTTGTTGTATATGTGCGAGGGTAGCAAGCTTTACAACAACCGAGGCAACTTTGCTTTTATGAACTCTGAACCAGCACTTATCGCGTTATTTTTGAACTTGCTTCGACGGAGCTTTGCTCTTGACGAGTCAAAGTTCCGGGCATGCATTCACTTGCATGGGTACCACAATGCTAGGGCTCAGACCAAATTTTGGTCTGAAGTAACAGGCATCTCTTTGAAGCAATTTATGCGGCCCTATATTAAAATCGAAAGCAGACAAAGTTTGCGCGAGGGGTATCAGGGCTGTATCCAAGTCGTCTACAATGATAAGATGATTATGCGTCAGGTTCTGGCCATTGGCCGTGGATTTTTGACAAAATATGGGCCTATAGTTTAGTGGTAAAATTTTCGTCTCCAAAACGAAAGTCCGAGGTTCGAGTCCTCGTGGGCCCGCCATGAAAAAAGTCATCATTGTTCACGGGTGGGAGGGCAAGCCAACTTCAAACTGGTTTCCCTGGCTCAAGTCCGAGCTTGAAACGCGTGGGGTACAGACGGAAGTGCCTGCGATGCCGAATTCTGAACTCCCGAGAGAATCCGAGTGGTTGGTGCATTTGCGAGCAACTATCGGTGAGCCAGAAGAAGATACATTTCTTATTGGCCATAGTCTGGGATGCGTCACTATTCTGCGCTACCTTGAAAGCTTGCCCGAGGGTGTCCGGGTCGGAGGTGCTGTATTTGTTGCGGGATTTTCTGAACGAATAGGATTTCCCGAGCTAAACAATTTTTTCTCATGCCCGGTAGATTTTAGGCGGGCGCGTCGTGCCTCACTGCAACAGATTGTGGCGATTCAATCTGACAACGACAAATATGTGCCCGCTTGGCATGGCGAAGTATTTCGAGACAAATTGGGTGCCCGCTTGGTCACCATCCCCAACGGCGGACATTTTAATCGCAGTGAAGGATTTACCGAATTTCCACAGGCACTTTTGGAACTGCTCGACCTGATGGATGTTGAATAGAATCAGCCATCTAGAGAAAAAGCCCCCTAAGGGGCTTCGGGTCATTCAGAAAAACAAAGGCGTGCCCCGATGTACCGCGTGGGTGGCACTCCATCTGGTAGTGCCTCGACCAAATAAACAGACTTGGCCACATGCGAAGTACCGGGTGCGAAAGCTCCTCCTTTCTGTGTCGTCACATGCGCAGAGTACCCGTCGCCAACATATCCAGGTTCGGTGTAGACTACACCGATTCCATTCAGTGCACGAAAGAGCTTGAGATGTAGTAGGTCGCGCGCTTCATTGCGAGCCAGTATGTTTACAGGAACATCGCTGTTGGGTCCAAAAAGAACTGATCGTTTTGACACCAATGTAATTGGTCGTGACATCGTAATGATATCTTTGGTCGCATCCACGATGGCGTTTAGGCCTTTCAAAGAAAGGAACCAATGCATAATGGTGCAGTGCAAGGGTAGGCTTGAGTACCCTGTGCCGACATTGACTGGTTCGATTTCAAGCGCAAGTAGGTATGCGTTCATCACCATAGCTCCGACAAAACTTTCTGTGCTTGCGCAACCATATCAGCAGTCTTTTGGAGAGGCAACCAATGAATAGCGGTATTTCGTTTCCAGTAGGTAGTTTGGCGCCGAGCATACTGCCATATTTTTGCCGACAGTTGTTCGACAAGCTCCCCTCGCGTTATTTTTTTCTGCAGGAAAAGCGCAAGATAGCGATACTCAAGGCCGAGCGCTTCCATGCGTTTGTAGGAAAGACCGCTCGCGTGAAGATGTTCACCCTCGGTAGTCATGCCTGCATCGAGGCGCTGTGTAAGGCGCAGGCGGATGCGCTCTTTTAAAATTTGCGGGTTTGGTTTGATGCCAATCCAAAGAATGTCGTATGCCGGCGTAGGATGTGCGTGTGCAGACATTTTTTTCGTGTATGAAATTTCGATAGCGCGAATGAGGCGGTGGCGGTTGTTCATCTCGTTTTTCGCGACGACTGCCTCTGCTCGCACTTTGTCGCGGCGCCTAAGGAGGGCAAGGAGTTGTTTTGTAGTCTTTCCATCCAGCTTTTTTCGCAAAGCTTTGTCGATTTTTACGGGCGCGAGCGCAATGCGTCCGACAAGGGCGTCAATGTAAAACCCAGTGCCACCTGCGATGATGGGGGTGTGGCCTCTGGCTGCAATTTCAGTTATTGCACGGCGAGCGTGCTTTGCAAAATCATGTGCAGTGAAAACACGCGATGGTGAAGCGACATCTAGAAGGTGATGGGGGATGCCGCGCATTTCTGATTGAGTAATTTTACCCGTGCCTATATCCAGACCTCTATACACTTGGCGTGAATCAGCAGAAATAACTTCGCCATCGAAGCGGTTCGCCAATGCAACCGCCAAATCGCTTTTCCCCGATGCGGTCGGACCGACTATGACGATAATCCGTTGCATATATATAACCTACGCTAGTGTGTAGAAAAAGAAAACCCAACGAAAGGGCCACCTGTATAGAACAGGTGGCCCTTGTGGCGGTATGCAGTGGGCGCGCGTCAGCTTGCCTTCTTCTTGCACCGCGCGCGCTTGGGGGCGGGGCCCGCCTTCTTGTTCGCAAAGGAGACAGACCGAAGGAGGCAGCCCTCCTCTCCTTTATCGCGAAAGGCCGCGACCGTGCTACTAATGGCCTCCTTCAACTCCTTCGACATCTTCCGGGCATCGCCCGAGTTGTTGACAAAACAGGTGACCAGCGTGTACCCCTCGTCGGGCAGTGCTTTCTTGGGCTTAGCCATGATGGTCCTTCCTCGGCTTTAGGGGTTTTTCTAGGGTTCTTACACGAACTACACTGTATCAGAAGAACAGTCATTTGTCAATTTTTTCGTAAAACCACTCTGCGAAGGTCTGACCTTCATAGAAGACTCACATGAAGAAGACGCCCAACTAGCGGGCGCCTTTTGCTATCCGGGAAAGAACTGCTTCCAATGCTCTTTCGGCTTTAGGGCTCGCGAGCCACCTTTGCAAAGTGGACATTCATGCGGATTCCATTCGCGACCCTGCACTTCAACCAGTGACACGATGGGATATTGTCGGATTGAGGGATATATCGGTGGGACAAGATCGACAGTCGTCTTACCACTACGATTTACCAGTGCCAGAATAGGCGACATGACCCTGGCCTCGGTCCTCTCGATGGCGGCGAGCACTTTCCTTGCTGTGCCACCAGTAGTGAGGACATCTTCGATGATGTATGCCGGATCATCGCGACCGAGCTTGAACCGACGAATTTGCATCTGAGTGTCGACTTTTTCCGCAAATGCAACCCGTGCGCATATCTGCCTGGCGCATTCGTGGGCAGGAGTCACCGCGCCGCGTTCACCCCCGACAAACCACAAATCATCGCGATACTCAGCGGCAAGACCTCCTTTAGAAAGAAGATCCGCGCATGCATCCTCAAGAAAATATGGATATGAAATAAGCATCGACATGTTTACAAACAGGTCACTATGCTTTCCTGAAGTAAGTTCGGCATGCACTGGTGAATTCGGGCTGAACTGCCAAATTGCTCCGATTTTCTTCAGGGTGGCTAGCCACCCGCTTTGCGTTCCACGCACCATGTCATTCATGATCGTCTCCTTATCTCGGTGCAGTCTTACAGACGAAGCTCTTTTGTCAAAAGGCGCCCCAAAAGGGCGCCCGTCTCATCCGCAAAGAAATCCAGCTAAGTGCGTATGCACTTCGTTGTGCAATCTGTGAGCGGCTTCGTGTGCCTTGAGGGCAAAGTCTCGGTCAGGTGATGCATAGATGATGCTTCGACCTGACACAAGCAGAAATTTCCTAGTGCTAGAAAAAGGAAGCGGCCGAAGCGCTTCGCGTAGGTCAGCACCTTGGGCGCCTGCACCAGGAACAAGCAACGGCAAGCTATTTCCACTCGCCAAGTCTGCCGTCAGGATATCGGCGGCGTGGGTGGCACCTACGACAAGCCCACAATTACCATTTTGATTCCACTGAGCTGCTACATCATGTGCGACATGAGCAAAAAACGGGATCGGCTTTTTCGCATACGGTGACTGCACCAACATGGTTTGGAGAGCGCTATCATCCGATGTCCGGCAGAGCACAAATACGCCTTTGTCTGGGCGTGACAGAAACGGCTCAAGACTTGCTCGCCCACAATAGGGGTGTACCGTCACCGCATCTACACCAATTCGTTTGAACGCCGCCTCGGCATATCGCTCGCTGGTGTGCAGTACATCACCGCGTTTGGCGTCAAGAATGATGGGAATTCTGGGGTAGCGCCCCTGGATATAGCCTACGGTGCGTACAAGTGCGTTCCACCCAGTGCGTCCCATCGCCTCGTAATACGCGCTGTTGAGTTTATATGCCGCGGCAAAGTCGGCAGTCGCATCGATGATTTCAGTGTTGAAAACAAGTGATGCCTCACCGCACTCGGGAGCATTTAGCGTGATGTGTGGTGGGATTTTGCCTGGCACAGGATCCAGAGCGATACAGAGGACGCGTCCTGCGCGCCATTGTGCATGTAGAAGCTGATTGAATGAGCGCATGTCTCACCTCTCTTTTCCAGCGAGACCATACCATGCTTAATTTAGTACGGCAATTTCACAGGTTTCACTTTTTTGAAAGCGATAACAGTCTTATTAAACCGACAGTTTTCTTTGAGATGTGGGCGAGGAGGGACTCGAACCCTCACGGCCTTACAGCCACGCGATTTTGAGTCGCGGTCGTCTACCATTCCGACACTCGCCCCATAGCCATTTTATACAGGTATTGATGCTGCCACAAGGCATTTATGACGCCTTTTCCCCGTGCTACCATGTTTTCATAGAAACACTCATGCCATTTATGCAGGTCGCTTGGGAAGTCTTGAGAGAGATGGATTATTATTTTTCCCACATGGTGCTTGCATTGCGGGACTCGGATATAGCGACCTATATTTTTACGGGTGTCACTTTACTGGCGGATGTACGATTCATCCTTGCAGCCACTGTAGTGGCTTCTTTGGCTTTGTATTTGTGGCACAACAGGACATACATTTTTCCACTCTGGATTTCTGTTGTGGGAAGTACGATCTTTAGCGTTATTGTTAAGGAGTATGTTCAAAGACCCCGCCCCGACATTTCGTTGTTCGTAGAAAACTCTTTTTCATTTCCCAGTGGGCACGCAACTGTGGCAATGGTATTTTACGGATTTTTAATGTACTTCTTAATTAGTCGCGCCCAGAGTCAGATTTACAAGTTCCTTGTTGCCTTTCTCGGGTTACTTACAGTGCTTGCGGTCGGGTTTAGCCGAGTCTACTTTGGCGTTCATTATCTGAGCGATGTTCTGGGCGGGTATCTGGTGGGCATGTACTGGCTTCTCATAGCAATACTACTTTCCCAGTGGCTTCTTTCGTTAAAAAATCCACCTGTGCCAGAACCTCCATTGGAAGAAAAGAGCACATGATATACTGGTGCGATGCCAGATGAAAAACCACAACACTACTACAGCAACTCCATCTTTTGGGTGGAAGTCGATCGCATCAAGCCAAATCCTTTTCAACCACGCAAACATTTTGATGAGGCCAACTTGACATCCCTTGCCGACTCTATCCGACAGTACGGGGTCCTTCAGCCGTTGACAGTCACTCGCAAAGAAATCGAACGACCCGAAGAGGGCATCTTTGTCGAGTATGAGCTCATTGCCGGAGAACGACGACTACGCGCGTCAAAGCTTGCGGGCCTCACACAGGTTCCTGTGGTAATCCGGGCCCAAGAAGACACCGACAAAATGAAGCTCGAACTGGCGATCATCGAGAATCTTCAACGGGAAGACTTGAATCCTGTTGATCGTGCCAAGGCATTCCAGCAATTGTATGACCAATTTGGTCTCAAGCATCACGAGATTGGCACAAAAGTGGGGAAGAGTCGCGAGTATGTATCCAACACCTTGCGCATTCTTCTTTTGCCTACTGATATGCAGAACGCATTGTCGAATGGCGAAATTACCGAAGGGCACACACGACCGCTTTTGATGCTTTCCGAGCGTATCGAAGAACAGAGCGTCCTGTTCAAAGAAATAGTCGACAAAAAAATGACCGTCCGTGAATCCGAGCTTATCGCACGACGCATTGCTGTCGATCGCGCGCGCAAAATCGATCTTCCTCCAGAGATGCTCAGTATCGAAAAGGCACTCACAGAAAAGCTGGGTACTCGCGTACGGATTGAGAAGCGAGAGAAAGGAGGCAAAGTTCTTATAGACTTCTTTTCACAAGAAGACCTGGCTGCGCTTCTGAGCATGATTGGTTCTCAGCTGGGAACACAACAGCCAGCCTTTGTTGGTGACTATGCCGAGCCGACTCCAACGATACCCAATGTGGTCGAACCGGAAGCGCCACCCGATGAGGATCTGTACTCGATGAGGAACTTCAGCCTTTAGAGGGAGAGTGCTATCCCCACCCTCATGCGATTTTTTGCTGGTGCCGCCCAGCACATGATTTAATGACAACTATGTTTGCACCTTCTGGCCCTGTTTCCGAGCTACAGACACGGTTTCCACTTTCAGTAACGCGTAAATTTTGGAAAAAATTTCTTTCTAGTCTGATTTTTGGGGTGTTTTGTTACATTTTAGCGGGCGGCATTTTAGCACTCGTTGCGTTTACCGAGGACCCCGACATCGACTTTCTTAAATGGATCGGGTACACACTCATTGTGTTCACGACACTCTATCTACTGCTGATGTATTGGTATCATTGGACATACATAAAATTGTATTATTATTCGGCCGATGCCGATTTTCTCACCATCAAAAAAGGTGTGTTTGCTCCAGCTGAGATTCATGTGCAGTATCAAAAAATCCAAGATGTATATGTGGACCAAGACATACTCGACTTGTTGTTTGGTATTTACGATGTGCATGTAGCTAGCGCAACAGCCACATCCTCGATGGAAGCACACATTGACGGGCTTTCGTTCGAGCATGCCGAACAGATGAAAGTGTTTCTCCTTGAATCATTGCGGCGCGGTGCTACACAAGTACAACAACAAGGGGCGCAGACTGGTGTCTCTAGTTCAATCTCAACCGGAGGTATCCGTAATCCAGTCGCACTCGCGACGCTTAAGGAAATCAGTCGGGACCGCTACCCGCTTACCAAGGAGTGGTATGTGGGTGAACTACTTAAAACTTTCTTGCAGATCGCTTTCTCATTGCCGCTTTGGTATTTCGTAATTTTCTTTGGAGCAAGCGATGATGATGGCACTAGTTTTGTAACCATGCTTTCACCCAACGCACATAGTCTTTTCATCTGGAGTTTTGTAGGCCTTGCCGGCTTGTTTATCATCTGGCAATTTATCAAGCTTTCATTGTGGGTGATGCACTATCGGTATCAGTTTACTGACGAATTCATTGAACAGCGCGTCGGTATCCTGACTGTCGAGGAAAAGCACATGCCGTACAGTGTTGTGCAAAATATTGTCGTCAAACAAGGCGTGATTGATAGAATTTTAGGGATTGCCGATGTCCAGATCGAGAATGCCGCGACTGTCGTGGTTGTGCAAGGCAAGGGTGCGCCAATTAAAACGAACAGTTCTATTACTATTGAAGGACTGTTTCTGAAAGAGGCAGACGGGCTTGCCGGACAATTGCGTCACGCCTTGTTTGGAACCCCTGCGTCGCAAAGCGGTCTCTAATATATGTCACCTCTACCACAACGAGAAAATCATACAGGAGGGTTCTTGGTAGGGGTGGTGCTGATTTTTATCACCATCGGTATTATTGTTGCAGAATTTTTCTTCTTACTTTCATGGAACGGTCTGGCATCCGGAATACAAGCCGACAATTCGGTACCCGAGACCGTAATTGCCGTGAGCGAGACACAGACATTTACTGATGATGTACGAGGGCTCACGCTGCAGTATCCAAAAGGATGGATTGCCACCACAACCCAAGCCTTGGAAGAGCCAAGCTCCGACTTCGTCGCTTTTTTGAGCGAATCTGAGACGGTTGTCCCTTCTGACCCGGTTCTCGCTGGGGTGTATGTGTGGCGTGTAACCAACGAATTAGGCCTCGATGCATTTGCGAATGTGGTGCGATCCAATTTGGAAAATAGCGGGGAAACTATCCAAGAAGATCAGCCGGTAAACGGAGTATATGTCTTTGCAAGCCACAAACGCATTGAGGCCGAAGGTCAGGAGCCGTGGACGGGTATGCATGCCGTCTATCTAATACCCGAGCCCATCATCGGCGGATCAGAAGGTGCCTACATTATTGTCGATGCAACAGACAACCTAGACTCGTTTGGAAAGACAATTGAAATGGTTGGAAACCAAATTCTCCCATCACTCAAAAAGATTAAATAGCCTCGTTGGAATTAGAAACTGTCCCGTATCATCGTTGTTGGATGAGTGCAGTGCGGATATGCTTTTTCGCCATGGTAGTTTTTGCCATATCCAGCCATTTTTTGTTAGGTCGGCTCGACTTCTTGGTGATGATTTCTACAATGTCGCCGTTGTGAAGTTCAGTGTCCAGTGACACCATTTTTGCGTTCACCTTTGCGCCGGCAATGTGGTTGCCAATATCTGAGTGAATAGCATAAGCAAAGTCGATAGGTGTGGCGGCAATGGGGAGGTCGATGACATCCCCCTTTGGGGTAAAGACAAACACGCGATGGGTGAAAAAATCGGTTTTGATGTCCTCGAGGTATTCTTCAGAATCAGATGATATCTCGCGGACTTCAGCGAGCTCCTTGACCCATTGTGGTGCACTCATGTCGCGTGCGCTTTTTGGAGCTTTAGTATCCATACCCACTTCTGGCATGAGTTGGCGTACCCAGTCGATACCTTTGCCAACCGCCTTGCCATGATGCCCCGTAGCCTCTTTATAGCTAAAGTGTGCGGCAATACCAAATTGCGCTTCGCGGTGCATCGCTTCTGAACGCACTTGAATCTCGAGTGTACCGCCGTCTCCGGTGTAAATGGTGGTGTGAATACTTTGATACCCATTTGGTTTTGGGAATGCAATGTAGTCCTTGATCTTTCCAGGCACGGGGCGCCACTCGCCATGCACAATACCCAGCACGGTGTAACATTCGGCGATGGTATGCACGATGACTCGCAGTGCGATGATGTCATGGATCTTGGTGATATCCCACTCCTTGCGCTCCAACTTTCGAAAGAGGCTATAGAAACCTTTTTTCCGTGACTCGGTGCGAAAGTCACGAATACCAGTCTGCGCGAGGGCGCGTTTGAGGCCTTTCTCGGTTTTCTCAAGGCGTTGTTCTGTCTCACTGCCTCGTTCTTTCAAAAGATCGCGCACGCGTTTGTACTGTTCCGGCAGTGCATAGGGAAAAGCCGCATCTTCCAGCTCACTCTTCACGACACTCATTCCCAGACGATCGGCTATAGGAGCGTAAATATCGAGTGTCTCGAGCGCAATGCGTTTTCGTTTTTGTTCAGGCACATGAGCCAGTGTCTGGGCATTATGCAAACGGTCCATTAATTTAACGATGAGAACGCGGATGTCTTTTGCTGTTGCGGCAAACAATTTCCGCAGGCTTTCGGCATGTCGTTCGAGCCCCTGGTATCTAAGGGATCCCAGCTTGGTCACCCCTTCAACCAGGTCGAGAACCTCAGGCCCAAATTCTTTCGCCATATCGCTTGGGGTAACATCGGCGTCTTCGATAGTGTCGTGCAATAGCCCGGCGGCTATTGTATGTGCATCCATACCCACATGAGCAAGTGAAAAACCTACCTGCGCCGGGTGCACAAAATAAGGTTCGCCCGAGTAGCGTGTATGTGTTGTGTGCGCTTTTTCAGCAAAAAGATACGCGCGCTTTATAAGTTCACGACCCGCGTCATCTAGGTAGGGCGCCTCCTTGAGGATGTCGTTACATGATTTGACACTGAGCATACTGCGTATCATACTCTCATTGGCAATAGGTTCAAGCGAGGGAACATGACTGACATATTCAAGTCGGCCGAGTATGCGCGAGCAAAATTGCTTCGTGTACGGCGCACACATCCCGACGAACCAAAGACATTCGTTGTTAGGGAGGCGTTTCGTCGCGCTGACGATAACCGGCATGCCGCGCCAGTGCCATTCATGAGTGTGGGTGCCGCAGCGGCTACGGCAATAGCCGCTTTGATTACACGGCGTGCGAGCAAGGAAAGGCCGATATCCATCATGTCGTGCATCATGATCGAAGACATGGTCTTCGAGTCAGCAGATGAGCTCAGGCGCGAACGCCCTGACTTATACAAAGAGTACATGCTCAGCCACAAGATGGTTGTCGAATCGGAAAAGCCTGAGGTGTCACGCTTCAGATGCTCAACCTCGGGATGTGGTTTTCAGAGTGACTCAGATGGCCAGTGTCCGTGTTGCGGCAACTGGTCGATGTGTGGCACTTTCTAAAAATAGCCCTGCGATTCTGCAGGGCTATTTCTTTTGTTCAATCTTGTGAGGATTGTGCATAGGACATGCTTTGTTACTGCATCGCTCAGGAATTGTTTTGGTCCCCTCCATCATGAGGGAGGAACATTCGGGGCAGATAGCACCAGTCGGTTTCGCTTTCATGGCGCTTTTGCAGTCTGGATACCGTGAGCACGAAAAGAATGGCCCAAAGCGACCTCGCCTTTCAACCATCTCGCCTTCTTTGCAGATGGCGCACTTGATACCCGTGGTATTTTGAAGAGCATCTCGTTTTACAAATTTGCATTTAGGGTACCGAGAGCAGGTGACGAAGCGACCGAACCGCCCTTCGCGTTCGGTGAGCTCTCCTTCTTTGCATTCCGGACACGCTTCGCCCAAACCTTTCGGAGGCTCGATAAGGGTGCCGTCTTCTTTTCGTGCGCCAATGCATTCAGGAAACTTCTTACAGCTCATGAAGCGTCCATTTTTTGAAAGTTTGTACACCATCTCACCATTGCAGGTGGGGCAGAGGAATTCTTCGGGCGCAGGGCCCATGTTGGTGATTTTTTCTATTTTCTTTTTGCTTTTGATTGCCTTGGTGAATGGTGTATAGAAATCTTTGAGTGTCTTTTTGTACTCGCGTTCACCTCCGGCTATTTCATCAAGCTCGTTTTCCATTTCTGATGTAAATGAGTCGCTGATGTAGTCGGCAAAATGTTCCTCGATAAAAGAGCTCACTACATCGCCGGTGTAGGTTGGTTTAAGTGCTTTGCCATCGCGTTCGACATAGCCGCGATCGTAGAGGGTCGAAACGATACTGGCGTATGTAGAAGGCCGGCCAATACCTCGCTTTTCAAGCTCTTTCACCAATCCAGCTTCGCTGTAACGCCCTGGAGGTTGGGTCTGCTTTGCTTCACTGGTTGCCTCCACAAGTGTCAGAGTGTCGCCAACGAGTATTTTTGGCAAAATCACATCCTCGCCCGCGGCGTCTGGATCGGCTTTTAGCCATCCGTCAAACATAATCCGCGAGCCGTGCGCCGCAAACAGTGGCACTTGCGCGACTGTAGTGTCAGCGTGAATGGTAGTACGCATAATCTCAGCATCCTTCATCTGGCTGGCGAGCGTGCGGTTGCGAATAAGCTCATAGAGATTTCTCTGTTCATCATTCGCGCCGGCGCTGTGTTTGTGCATGTGCGCCGGGCGGATCGCCTCATGTGCTTCCTGTGCGGATTTGCTCTTGGTTTTGTACTGGCGCATCTCGGCGTACTTCTCGCCATATTCTGTCTTCACCACATGAAGTATGGCGGTCATCGCATCATTGGAGAGAGTTGTCGAGTCGGTGCGCATGTAGGTGATGTGCCCGGCCTCGTACAACTTTTGCGCCACGCGCATAGTGCGTGATGGAGTGAATCCAAATCGAGTGCTGGCAGTCTGCTGCAAAGTGGAAGTAGTAAATGGTGCGCGAGCGGATCGTCGCTGTGCTTTTTCTTCCACGGAAGCAACTTTCCAGTTTTTTGTGTGGGCGGCTGAAAGAATTCGTTCCGCCTCCTGTGCGGTCTTTGGTTCTTCGAGACACTCGGCGCTAATGCGCTCTTTTTTTTCAGTGTCGAGCTCGGCGCGTATTACCCAAAAATCGTCGGGGATGAAGGCTCGAATCTCGCGCTCGCGCTCCATGATAATGCGGAGAGCGGGAGACTGTACACGGCCGGCTGAAAGTCCATAGCGTACTTTTTGCCACACCAGTCCCGAGAGATCATAGCCAAACAAGCGATCAAGAACGCGGCGCGCCTCCTGGGCATGACGCAATTTTTGGTCAATTGCTCGGGGGTGGGCAACCGCCTCTTGGATAGCGCGCTCGGTGATTTCGTGGAAAACGATGCGTTTCGGCTTTTTCAACTTCAATGCCTCTGCCAAGTGCCATGCAATAGCCTCACCTTCTCGGTCGGGGTCGGTCGCGAGAAGAACTTCGGTCGCAGACTCGGCAAGCTCGGCCAGCGAGTCGATAACTTTCTCCTTACCTTTTACAATTTGATACTGCGGAATAAAACCACCTTCGATATCGATGGCGTTCTTGTTGCTCTTAGGCAAATCACGAATGTGACCAACAGATGCGCGCACGGAAAAACCTTTGCCAAGGTATTTTTCGATTGTCTTCGCCTTTGAGGGTGATTCAACAATGACGAGCTTCATAGGTTATACAGCGAACGATGACATAGTTTCAAAAATATACCATTTAAAATAGTGTTTGAAGAAGAAAGATGCCGGCGACATAGTCGCCGGCATTTCTTGCGGGCCTATGTCGCCCGTGTTGATGGCAAGATTTCAATTTCATTTCGTCACAGCGAGTAGGGGATATCGGGTGAGAGGTCGCCAACGAGCCGATCGAGAATGTAACATGTCTGTATAGATTGTCAATACCTATACTCCAAATGTGGGACTTCGTAAGTCCCACATGGGTTTTTGGGGCGAGGGGTTGCAAAAATGAGAAGGTCAGACCTTCTCATGGACGGTCATTGCGAGGAAAGTTATCAAAGTGGCTCCCTATTCGGGGTGTGAGGGGGTTACAAAAGCGAATTCGCACTCTAGCGCAACTACACAGCGTTCGCCGTGATTTCAATCTGCCCCATGCGTTCGCGAATGAGCCCCTTGATTTCAAGGAGAGAAAGTGCGATTGACGCATCGTGTGCTGAAAGGCCACTTGCGGCTACTAATTCCTCGCGTGAAGTCGCGGTGCGCGCGGCAGTAAACACCCTCTGCTCTTCAGGTGTGAGATCAGACATGTCAATCATCTCGGCTTGCTGTTCATCTGCCTTGAGGCCGAGCGTGTCCAAGACATCTGTGGCTGAGGTAACCATCCGTGCACCCAGTTTCAAAAATTGGTGTACACCCACTGAGCTTGCGGAAAAAATGGAGCCGGGAACACCAAGCAGGTCGCGATTATATTCTGCGGCAAGGCGAGCAGTGATAAGCGTGCCCGAGCGCTCCTCGGCCTCTATCAAGAGTACTGCATGAGAAAGGCCAACCATAACGCGATTCCTTTTTGGGAATGTCCATTGTGCCGCGCGCTGGGATGGATCAAATTCAGAAAGTAGTGCACCACCTTTTGCGAGTATTGCCTGTGCCAGTGAGCGATTTGTAGAAGGATAGAGCGCATCCCACTCGAGCCCGGATCCTGGTACTGCCAAGCAGGGGAGGTTAGCCAAAAGTGCAGCGCGATGGGCAATCGCGTCAATACCGAGCGCAAGTCCGGAGACAATTGTCACGGAGTGTCCTGCCAGACCTGCAATGATTTTTTCGCATGCCGCTCGTCCATACGCACTGCATTTCCGCGAACCCACAACAGCGAGCATTTTTTCCGTGGTTGGAAGTGTGCCGCGGACAAAAATCTGTGTGGGTGGTTCGGGGATTTCGGAAATAAGCTCAGGGAATCCAGAGCTTTGCAATTGAATGATGGGATATTCCACGCTACAATCATACTATGCTCGACATAAAATTCATCCGCGAAAACAAAGATGTCATCATCATGGGTGCAAAAAAGAAGCACCTCGAAATCGATATTGATGCCCTTATCATCCTTGACGACCGACGAAAAGCCTTGCAGACCAGCATTGAAGCAAAACGAGCAGAACAAAACGCCGCGAGCAACGATATAGCCGGAGCTATCAACGAAGTTGATCGTCAGCAGCGCATCATCGCGATGCAAAAGATTAAAGAAGCAGGCAAGAAAGAAGAGGAAGAGCTTAAGCACGTGCTTGAGGACTGGCGTGCGCTGATGGTACGGGTGCCAAACATTCCTGATATGTCAGTTCCTGAAGGCGACGACGATGCCGACAACCAAGAAGTAAAGGCATGGGGCGAAAAAACAAAGTTCGACTTCACGCCCAAGAGTCATGTCGATTTGATGTTGTTGCACGATATGGCCGATTTTGATCGTGGTGCCAAGGTATCAGGTTTCCGTGGCTATTTTCTCAAGAACGACGGTGCGCGCCTCAGTTGGGCTTTGTGGCGATATGCACAAGACTTTTTCCTGAAAAAAGATTTTACTCCGATGATCGTGCCGTCGCTCGTTCGCAAAGAATCTTTCTTTGGTAGCGGGTATCTGCCACAGGGTGAAGAAGATCTTTACAAGACACAAGATGGTGAGTATTTGGCTGGCACCGCAGAGGTGGCCACAATGGGCTACTACATGGACGAAGTCATTGACGCGTCGCAACTCCCGATCAGGTTTATCGGATTCTCGCCATGTTTCCGGCGTGAGGCAGGTGCGCACAGCAAAGATGTAAAAGGCCTCATCCGCGTGCACGAATTCTACAAGTGGGAGCAAGTCATCTTGTGTGAGGCAAGCCACGAAGAATCCGTAAAATGGCACGAATGGATCAATCGCAACACCGAAGAGTTTATCGAGAGCATGAATATCCCCTATCACACAGTCGCAAATTGTGGTGGCGACCTGGGATTGGGGCAAGTAAAGAAATTCGATATCGAATTGTGGGTACCTGGTGAGGAAAAGTATCGCGAGATCAGTTCAGCATCATATTTCCACGATTTTCAAACCCGTCGCCTCAATACTCGCTACAAAGACAAAGATGGAAAAATGCGCTTCGTACACTCACTCAACAGTACTGCCGCACCGACACCGCGCATTCTCGTATCTCTTATAGAAAATTTCCAGAACGCCGATGGCTCGATTACCATTCCGGAAGTCCTCCGGCCTTATATGGGCAAAGATGTCATCAAAAAAGGCTAACAATCCAGTGCGGGTGCATTCTCGACGCGATCCATCCGCGTGGACAGGTGATACCTCGCGTGGCCGCGGCTTACCTGATGAGCGACTGGGGAAGCGGAAACGGCGCGTTCGATCTGTATCGTTTTCCGTCGGTGCTTGCATTGGCCTTGCGCTCTTTGTGTGGATTAGCTGGTATTCGTATCAAGAAGAAATGCGCGTTACTCAGATTCGCATAGAGGGAAATAGTACTCTGGATGCAGGTCTACTAGAAAGAGCTACACAGCAGGCGCTTGGCGGTTCCGGCTTTCAACCATTATCACCATCAAGCATCGCTTTTTACTCGACCTCAGCTATACGCGCGCGTCTGGTTGCAGATTTTCCACGCATTCGCGCGGTGAATGTGCGTATAGCCTCACTGAGCGAGCGAGCGATTACGGTGAAAATCGAGGAGCGTTCCCCCGTTGCTCATGTGTGCATGCAAGGGCCTTGCTATGCCGTAGATGATGGTGGTTATATTTTTGCGCGCGGGGACGAAGTTTCTTTGGAGGGGAGTCTTGAAATTTCCGGTATACCTATTGCCACAGAAAACCCACTTCGCTCACATGTGGTACCGACTCACTACGCAACTATGATTCAAACTGCACACCTTCTTTCTGAAGCTGGTGCCCCGAGCACGCGTATTGTTATGGTAAACGCAGATGAATACCAAATTGAACGCGCGGACGGTATTCGCTTTCTTATGCGCTTTGAACAATCACCACTCGTGCTTGCTGAGTACGCAAAAATCGCACTCGCGTCTGAAACAGTGCGGACTCAACGCCAGAAGCTCGAGTATGTTGATCTGCGTTTTGGCACACGCGTATATTACAAATTGCGAGAGTGAAAAAATAGACAAGAAAAAGACGACATCGTGTGTCGCCTTCACCTCTCGTCTGGGTAATCAGGGGCGCCACCGGTCCATAGTAGATCCCGCTGATTCGACGCTTCACGCGTTGCGTCGAGTTGTGGGAAAAATTGCTCGAGGAACTTCAGATCGTCGTCATCGTCAGATCGAGCGATTTGATATGCGAATTCGTCAAGCATTGAGGTGACTTCCTTGGGGTGTGCCTGCATGAACATTGCCAACTTTATAAAGGCTCGGAAGCGAGGGTCTCTGCACGGCACATTGCGTACCTGCTCTTGGAGCTTGGAAATGGCGTTTTTCCGTCTTGCAACCGCCTTTTTGTCGTCCATCGGCCACATAATAGATCTCCTGTCTAGGTCCACTTTACACCACCACATTTTCTCTGCAAGGCAAGAAGAAGCCGACTGGGGACCCAGTCGGCTTCTGTTATCTGCGTGTGTAATTCGGCGCGTCACTAACCATCATTACATCATGCGGGTGGGAAATTTGAAGACCCACGGGCGTGATGCGGTGGAAGTCGGCAACATACTGCAATTCAGAAATATCGCGCGCACCAGTGTATCCCATGCCGGCCCGGAGACCTCCGAGTAATTGGTGCAAGACCGTCTCGAGTGATCCTGTATAGGGGACGGCGCCTTCGATACCTTCAGGTACCAATTTGTTTGCTGGTGTGTCGCCCTGGTCGTAGCGTTCACGACCACCGCGTTCTTGCATGGCGCCAAGTGATCCCATACCACGGTATTTCTTGACGCGGGAGTTGTGATGAACGACCACTTCTCCCGGTGATTCGTCACAACCGGCAAGAAGCCGACCGAGCATCACGCATGATGCACCTGCACCGATTGCCTTGGGGATGTGGCCTGAAGTCACAATGCCACCATCTGCGCAGACGGGTGTCATACTGGCGCGAGCGGCCTTTGCGCATTGGTATACCGCAGTGAGCTGAGGACAGCCCACACCGGCAACGATGCGTGTGGTGCAAATGGACCCGGGACCTTGGCCCACTTTGATTCCATCAGCACCGGCGTAGATGAGTCGCATTGCTGAATCAGCTTCGGTCACATTACCTACAATGACATCGCAGGCTGCACCGCTCCGCTTGATGAATTTCAGTGTCTCAAGCGCGGCCTTCGTATCGCCGTGGGCCGTGTCGATAACAACGGCGTCCAAATCGGCAGGGAAATGCTCCATGCGCTTACGCGCGTCGTCACCGACTCCGATTGCCGCGGCGACTCGTAGGCGTCCGTTTTGATCAAGATTAAACATCGGCGACGAGCCATGGATGATTCGACGCACATCCGAGAAGACATACATGCCATGCAAAAGTCCGTCGGAATCAACCAGCGGCAACACCTTTTTCTTGTAGGTGCGCATGTGGGTAAGTGCATCGGCTAGAGTCATTGCGGGACTCGCGCTGACCAGTCCGGCAGTCATCACATCTTTCACGAGCGCGTTCGGATTTTCGCAAAAGTCAAAATCATTACTGGTGAGAATGCCAACCACTTTTCCGTAGTTGTTGATGACGGGGAAGCTGTGGAACGAATGTTTCATAGCTTTGCGGCGATTTAGGATTTCCTGAATCGTTTCGGTCTCACAGACAGTGATCGGTTTTTCGATGCGGCCGTTCAAATGACGCTTTACACTATGTACATGGAGACCTTGCTCTTCAGGAGACAGATTGCGATGGATGACACCGATGCCACCCAACTTTGCAAGTGCAATTGCCATCTTTGATTCTGTGACGGTATCCATCGCGGCACTGACGACAGGAATCTTGAGCTTTACGGTGCGCGAGAATGCGCTTTCAAGACTTACATCGGTCGGCATATGGTCGCTGTAGCGGGTTTTGAGCATGACATCGTCAAACTCGAGCGCGAGACGACCCATTTCCGCGAAGAAGGCATCACATGCATAATCGTTCATCATTGGGCTTCTCCTTCTTGTCTGCTTGAATCCTAGGTGGAACTGATGGGGTGTCAAGCGGCCCCGCGATGTCGCGGGGCCGAAATTTACTGTGGCTAGCGAGGAGCAAAGTGAGAGGGAGCGAAGCGTACTCTTATTTTCTCCGAGCGAAGACACAATATAGGGTAAATACCCTTTACTCTGGCAGATACACGATGGACTCGCCGAAGCTGACGCGAGTGAGCCAAATCTTGGCTCCTTCGCGGAGCGGGGTCGTGCCGGCGAGGACCATCACCTGACGCTCGTTGGCGTTCGCGTGGGCGACGGTGGTGTGTTGACGCACTTTCACTGCGAGGAGCGATTCGTGCCCCGTGCGCGTGATGGCGAGAACCTCATATTTTCCCTTGAGATTTTCGGTCTCGATGCGGTTCGAGGACGGCTGTACGGCGCGCAGGCGCGTTGCAGACCGACGCGCATTGCGCAGGGGGAACGGAAGAACGATGCCCATGTGGCTACCTTCTTTTCTTTCATTCAGTCTGCAAAGGAATCTAACATATTACTTTCATATGTCAATAGTCTGTGGTACTATGTTTTCGTGGATTCTTTCTGGGAAAAATTGCCTCGACCCTTTTTTGCACTCGCTCCCATGGAGGATGTAACCGATTCTGCATTTCGGCGTCTACTTGCCGAAGAAGCAAAGCGCCCTGATATTTTTTGGACCGAATTCACCTCTGCTGATGGATTGGCACGAGCGCCCGTTGAAGGCAAGAAAGCTCTGTTGCAAAAATTGGCCTTTAGCGAGGGTGAGCGTCCAGTCGTTGCACAGTTTTTTACACGTACACCAGAATATATGACCTATGCTGCACACCTGGCCGTCGAACTTGGTTTTGATGGCATCGATATCAATATGGGTTGTCCTGACAAAAAAGTTGAAAAACAGGGATGTGGTGCCGCGATGATAAAAGATCCTGAGAGTGCGCGCGCGGTGATCCGGGCGGCGCGCGCAGGCGCGCCGCATTTGCCGATTTCGGTGAAAACACGCATTGGCTACACTACCGACGAACTCGATAAGTGGTTGCCAGTACTTCTCTCTGAAAATCTTGCCGCAATTGCCGTGCACGCGCGCACGCGAAAAGAAATGTCGGCCGTGCCGGCACGCTGGGACACAATTGCGCGTGCTGTGGCACTACGCGATGCATCCGGTGCAAAAACTCTCATTATCGGCAATGGCGATGTTGCATCCCTTGCAGGTGGAAAAGCGCGCACCGAAGAAACGGGGTGCGATGGCATTATGATCGGACGCGCCGCAATTGGGAATCCGTGGCTGTGGGCCGAGCGATCACCAACAACTGCAGAGCGGATTGCGATGCTTCACAAGCACGCACGCATTGCTTGTGAAATTTTTGGCACCGTTGCCGCGGGCGGCACTCGAAAGCATCTTACTAAATATGTGCTTGGTCTCGACCAGGCGCGAGAATTGCGGGTCGCACTGGGTAACTCTAAAACCCTGGAGGATGTGATTGCGGTCACCGAGCGAATCCGCTAGGGTATACACAGTAGAGCAAGGAGCATTTTGTGACTCACATCAATATACTGCGCCGTCATGTAGTGGAAAGTAACGCAATCGAGCGCATTGGAGCCTGCACCGGCGAGCCGCTCTATGATCGGCATCTCGATGCTGCAAAGTTTGTCGCCGGGCGAGCACAGCATTCGTCTCTAGTACTGCCTACAGAAGTAGGGGGCATTCTGTTGCCGTCACACGCTTCATCATATCGCACTGGTGATGTCACGGTGGGTGGCCGCATGATGCCGTCGCCCAATCGCGTACCATTCCTAATGGAAAAGTGGGTGAACGCCTGGGCGCGAATGGATGCTTTTTTACCGCACAAACCAGATGCAACTTGGAATCTGTGGGTCAAGAATCGCGCCTGGCAATTTCACCATTCGTTCTTGTGTATCCATCCTTTTGTGGATGGCAACGGGCGCACCTCACGCCTGTTGCTGAACAGTTTCTTGGTTCGCGGTGGAGTGAAGTGGCACATAGTGCTCCACTCGGAAGCTCAGGAGTACTATGCCGCCATTCGAGCATTTGAAAACGAAGTCTTTGGTAGTTGGTACCCAAAGGCACAAGCATAAGCACCTCACGGTGCTTTTCTTTTTCAAAAAAAGTGCTTTAATCCTGCAGGTACAGAAAGGACGAACGAATGACGGCAACCCCATTTACCCCGCGGGCAGGGCAAATCGATTTTACCCATGCGCGCGTGTGCCCTGTGGTGCACTGCATCGTTGAAAGCGAGCTCGGCCTTCTGCTGGTACAACGAAGCAAGAATCATCCCTCGTATCCAGGCTATTGGAGCGGTATCACCGGCTTTTTGGACGATGGCAAGTCTGTTACCGAAAAGGCTCTTGAGGAGATTGGTGAGGAGCTTGGCTACTCTGCTCCGGCAGTGGACGACATTCAGATTGACCGGCCGCTCTTGCTCGAGGATGTATCGAACCAGAAAACATGGCTTACGGTTCCTGTGTTTGTCAGAGTGCGCCATGCGCAGGTAGTGCTCGACTGGGAAGCAGACACTTTTGCGTGGATGAGCTACGAGAAGGCATGTGGCATGTCCAACCTGATGCCAGGTACACAGATAGTTCTCCAATCAATCCACACCATGCGCAAGCATAAGGTACTTCTGGATTGGTGCAGATCAGCGAGAGACTAAACAAACGCCCGGAATTTCCGGGCTTTTTCATAAGTATAGTCAAGGTATGCTATCATCCCAACATGCAAAAGACTGCACATCACGCTTTGTATCGATCGCATCGTCCGCAAACTTTTACTGATGTATACGGGCAAGATCATGTGGTGGATGTGCTCAAAGCCGCAATCAAAAACAAAAAAATCGCCCATGCTTATTTGTTTGTCGGTGGGCGGGGGATTGGCAAGACTTCAATCGCGCGTATCCTTGCACGCGAGATTGGTGTCTCAGACAAAGATTTGTATGAAATGGATGCCGCGTCACACACGGGCGTCGACAATATCCGCGAATTGCGCGAGGCCGTGCAAGTGATGCCTTTTGAGTCGCCGTACAAAATGTACATTCTCGATGAAGCACACATGCTTTCCAAAAGTGCCTGGAATGCGTTTCTCAAGACGCTCGAAGAGCCACCGGCCCATGTTATTTTCGTGATGGCGACCACTGATATTGAAAAGGTACCTGACACCATTCAGTCGCGTTGCGAAGTATATGCATTCAAGCAACCAACGCGCGCAGTGCTTGCAAAAATGATTGCTGATGTTGCAAAGAAAGAAGGCTATGCACTTGAGCAATCCGCGGCTGATTTGATTGCCATGCTTGCCGAAGGATCGTTTCGCGACGGATTGGGTATTTTGCAAAAAGTGCTGACCCTTTCAAAAGACAAAAAAGTCGAGGTGGCAGAAGTTGAATTGGTTACGGGCGCACCACGGCACCACCTCATTCGTTCACTCACCGAAGCACTTGCCTACAACAAACGCACTGACGCACTGGCTGCAGTCGAATCGGCAGTCAGTGCCAATCTGGATATGCGCATGTTGGTGCGCCTCGTGCTCGAGCGCATACGGATAGTATTACTGCTTGCTCACGCACCGGATTTGGCAGAACAACTGGGTGCAGAATTGTTGCCAGATGAATTTGAGGCATTGAAAAAAATAGCCGCAGATAAAAATCAAAAAATAACGACGGCCACTCTGCGACTGCTTCTTGAGGCATACGACACCATGCACTTCGCAGCTTTGCCACATCTGCCACTCGAGCTTGCGATTATTGATGCAACAGTGAGCGGAGAATAGTGTGAGCATGTGACACAGTGAGAATCGGGACATTTGCATGCCTTATATCAAACCCACAGTTCTTGCCAGTAGTCCGAAAAAACCGGTTGCCTGTGGCAACCGGTTGAGTGGCTTTACTCCTGCACCAGGTAGAACCTGGTTTGATGTGGGAACAACTCACGCAACGCAGCCTCCAGCGCAGGTGACACCTCGTAGTCACTCCTGCCTGGTGTCTGCAACGAGTTGGATCCGTGGTTGTACCACCACTTCGATTCGCTGAACACAATCACCTCGTCTCCCTGGATGGTTACGGTGATTTTGAGCTCAAGCTGGTCAATTCGTGGCTTCGTCTTCATTTGGCTCTACTCCGCATCCGGAACGACAGAATGCCGCTCCCGCAGATGCCCATTAGTGTAGTGCGGAGCTGAGCACTAAAACAGTATCATGATATTCTACAATGTCAATAAGATTGATTTCGACATGAAAGCGTATTTTGATGCTATTGTGGCGAAAATTGCTATAGTAGGCGCACTGCCGAGTGCAGTATTGCCAGGTACCTATTCCGCAGGAATTGGGCAATGTTTGTGTGTAGCGCTGCCAGATCGTCTAACGGTAGGACAGCAGCCTTTGAAGCTGTATATCTTGGTTCGATTCCAAGTCTGGCAGCGGTGCACACAAACAGCTTATGAGTGTTCTAAATACGCGACCAGCCCGTGAAATATGCAAGATTTTACAAACGAATTTTCTTTCGTCCTCAAGCCTACAGAATGGGGAATGGGAGTTTTTACGACACATGCGATTAGATCAGGAACGCACTTGCGACTGTTCGGTGACGAAGAGGGCGGGTTGGCGGACAATACACGACTAATGAATAAGGATGATGTTCCCGGTATTTTTCATGGCTATTGTTTAGACAGGGAGAACGGAATGATGGTCTGTCCGCCTGATTTCGGAGTCATGGCTATTGGATGGTATCTCGATCACGCAGCCACTCCGAATGCCGTGCATAAAAAAGATTTCAAATGGTACGCGAGCGAGGATATAGGCAAGGGAGTCGAAATTACCATCGACTATAATCGTTTAGAAGAACCCAAGGTAGCTCATGAGGCATACTACGCCGCATAATAGTTCCGACGTCGTCCCAGACAGCCAGTTAATCGGGGTCGCGATGGCCCCTCTGCTGTCCGCTTCACATTTCACTTTCGTTTTGCCAGTGGAACAACCTGAGACGGAGGTCAGTTGAGTTTTTGTAAAAGAAAAGATCGCATCGAGATTCGATGCGATCGGCGCAGGTACTGGTCATTCGACCGTACCTGAGGCCAGTCTTTTTGTTGTGGTGTTGTCGTGGAAGCGAATGCGCGAGCGCACGAACTTCTTTGCGCCACGCTTGGCTTTAGCCATGCCACGATTACCTTTGCTAAAGTCATTTCCGATCGATGTACAGAAGCTTTTGTTGGCGATTGGCGCAGTCGCTCTTGTTGCGAACATGGCTTGGTCTTTGTGGGGTTTTGCTACAAATCCCCGGCGGTGATTCGTTTTCATAACCTACCTCACGCAGTGGATCCGAGAAGATTATACATTGTGCTTAACTACATGTCAAAGAGCAGTGTCCAAAAGTATCCTATCACCGGCAGCTTGTCATGGGCGATACCCTTTATTGATCAAGCGATGTAGAATATGTGCATGGAAACCATTAAAACCTATATGGCTAGCTATCCCAAGGAAGTGCGCCGAGAGCCAGACATGAAAAATTGGGCATCGTAATATAACGAGCATGAACATCCCCGAAAAAGGTTTTTACAGGCACTATAAACACGATCCTGACAGTAGCCCGTACAACTACATGTATGAGGTGATTGGTGTGGGGAGAAATACAGAAGACAAGATGCTTATGGTCTTGTATCGGCCTTTGTACAAAAACGAATGGATGGCGCCTGCTGATTACAATGCACGACCATTAGACATGTTTATGGGGACCGTCGAAAAAGACGGCAAAATGGTGCCGCGATTTACTCATCTGACAAATCCAGACCTAGTAGCAGAGCTTGTTGTAGTGAGGTCACACATGTATTCGCACTAGATACGAGGTGAAGACATGAGGGTGTCGTTAGGGGTTCTTCATCTGCTTTGCTACAATTAATTCATGCAAACACTTCATTTTTCAGTACACATCAACGCGCCCGTGGAAAAGGTGTGGGACACCATGCTTGCGGATGCAACATATCGGCAATGGACCGCGGCGTTTTGTCCCGGTTCGCATTACAGGGGGAGCTGGGAACAAGGATCTGAAATCCGTTTTATCGGACCGAATCCCGATGGGAGCGGAAACGGCGGCGTTGTTTCTTGTATCAGGGAAAATAGGCTACACGAATTTATTTCTGTTGAGCACCTGGGACTTATCGAGAATGATGTCGAGGACACCACGAGCGAAAAGGTGAAAGGGTGGGTAGGTGCACACGAGAACTACACCTTTACTGCAGTAGATGGCGGCACCGACCTGCAGATAGATACGGATACAGAAGAGTCGTTTGTCGCCATGTTTAACGACATGTGGCCAAAAGCCCTTCACGCATTAAAAGAGCTAGCTGAAAAGTAAGTATGGCAAAAACAAGTATCTATTTAAATTTCCCACGCTCGACTGAGGAAGCTTTTAATTACTACCAGCTCATTTTTGGCGGCGAGTTTGTCGGTGGAATTAATCGAATGGATGCGGCACCACGACCAGAGGGTGCGCCACCCCTTGCAGAGGAAGACAAAAACCTGGTCATGCACATTGCTCTGCCGATACTCGGTGGCTTGATGCTGATGGGCACAGACGCTCCTGAATCACTGGGATTCAAAGTTAATTTTGGAAATAATATTTACATCAATCTCGAACCAGACACGCGTGTCGAAACCGAGCGGTTGTTCAAGGCACTCTCTGCAGGTGGCAACACAGAAATGGAATTGCAGGAAATGTTTTGGGGCGACTACTATGGATCCTGTACCGACAAATTTGGTGTGCAATGGATGTTTAATTGCACCAGCAAAACCTAATACCCCTCTAGGGTGTGAATACTAGTGTGGGAAGCCTAATATGAAAACCGCTAAAACAATCGATTCGTATATCTCTGGGTATCCTGCCGAGGTGCAGACACTTTTACAGCAGATGCGCGCAACTATACATAAAGCAGCACCCAAAGCTGAAGAAGCTATGAAGTACGGCATTCCGACCTTTGTTCTGAACGGCAATCTGGTGCATTTTGGCGCATTCAATCGCCATATCGGCTTCTATCCAGCTTCATCTGGGAAAAGTACCTTCAGAAAAGAGTTCTCTGTGTATAAAGGTGCAAAAGGGTCGGTACAGTTTCCATTTGGTATGCCGTTGCCACTTGCTCTTATCACCAAAGTTGTAAAATTCCGTGCCCAGGAAAATCTCAGCAAGAGAGGTGGTGGCAAAAAAGGCTTCGTGCACTATCACAAGGACGGAAGCATCTGGGCAAAAGGCAAAGTGGCAAATGGAGTCATGGAAGGGTATTGGGAGTGGTTCCGAAAGGACGGTGTGCGAATGCGGTCGGGATCATTCAAAAAAGGCAAGCAGGTGGGTGAGTGGACCACCTATGACAAAACAGGAAAGGTGCACAAGGTTACGAACATGAAGAAGTAGAGTACACTGCAGGAATTAATAAATACTCACTACACATTATGAAAATGAATCCCGTTGTACATTTTGAAATGCCAGCCGAGGACACCAAACGCATGTCTGACTTTTACGCAAAAACATTCGGATGGGTGCTCAATCAGATGGGGCCAGAGATGGGTAATTATGTGACAGCCATGACCAGTGAGTGTGACGGCACCGGTGTTCCCAAGGAGCGCGGTCACATCAATGGTGGGTTTTTCCAGAAGAATGCAGACAACACCGCTCCGTCGATTGTGATTGCGGTGGATGACATACAAAAGCACATGGAAAAAGTCGCAGACGCTGGGGGTATTGTGATTGGTGAGCCGGTCGAGATCCCCGGAGTCGGTCAGTATGTGTCGTTTACTGATACTGAAGGAAATCGCGCAAGTATGTTGCAACCGGCGCCACGGACAGCAGTACCACAAGAATAACAACAAAAACTATGCAAAAAATTACTCCATTTCTTTGGTTCGACGGACAGGCAGAAGAAGCAATGAACTTCTATGTTTCGGTGTTTAAGGACTCAAAAATTACCCATGTAACACCCGGGCCTGGCGACAAGGCTATGTGGGTCTCGGCCGAGATTGCTGGGCTCACCATGTATGCACTTAACGGCGGGCCTATGTACAAATTTACCGAGGCAATTTCCTTGTTTGTCGATTGTGCAGATCAGGCAGAAGTTGATGATCTGTGGGCAAAGCTTATCGCCGACGGTGGTGCAGAAGGCCAGTGCGGGTGGCTCAAAGACAAATATGGATTGTCGTGGCAAATCATACCCAAGACTTTAAGCGAGCTTTTGAGCGATCTTGATCCGGTGAAATCTGGCAAGGTGATGCAAGCGATGCTGGGGATGAAAAAGATTGATATTGCCGGATTACAGAAAGCGTACGAATCGTAGTGGCAGTAGATTTTTGCACCTCAGTTACTTTACCTGTACGATGCACCGATGAATACATTATACGAAACATTGGTTCGCGACTTAGTGGCGTTTAAATCCATTTCGACAAGTGCTGTGTATAAAGACGAGTGCCTCAAAGCAGCTACCTATCTACGCACCTTATTTACCGAGAAAGGGTTTACTGCGGGTTTTCTGGAAGGTAAAAATTCAAACCCCGTTGTCTACGCTCGGTATACTGTTGATGAGAAGGCCCCTACCATCATGGTATACGGCCACTACGATGTGCAGCCGGCAGAACAACCTGAATGGCAGGGCGACGCATTTACAGTGCGTGAGGAGAAAGGCCGCTTGTATGCGCGAGGCATCATGGATAATAAAGGTCAGTTCCTGGTGCATGTGGCCAGTATCCTCGACCTTATTGAAAGGAAGGAGCTTGCGTACAACATTCTTTTTCTCATAGAGGGCGATGAAGAGTCAGGGAGTCCGGATATCACGACATTGCTTACGGCACACAAGAAAGAGCTTGCGTGCGATGCTGTGCTGGTTTCAGACGGAGAGCTTGCCGGCGAGAAGCCGATGTTTGAAGCAACATTTCGTGCCGCTGCAAATATACGCATCCAATTAAGCACTGCACCGAACGATGTGCACTCAGGTATTTTTGGTGGTGCGTTACCCAATCCACTGCACGAACTCGCGCGGATAGTGGGGACTTTGCATGACAAAGAAAACCGTATCACTGTGCCAGGTATGTATGATGGTATTGCCAAGGTCACCGCATCACAAAAGAAAGATGCAGGTCTGGTCATTAACGATGCGGTCGCAAAAAAAGTTGCGGGGGTAAAAGCATTGCGTACGCTACGCGGTACAAGCTTTGCAGTACAGACAGGATTTTTCCCGTCTATCGAATGTTCAGGTATTCAGGGTGGTTATACCGGCGAAGGTTTCCAAAACATAATTCCGCATACTGCCGAGGCACGATTGAATGTGCGTATTGCACCAGGCCAGAAGACGAAAGTGGTTGTGGGAAAGGTTCTTGCGCACCTCAAGAAACAAGTAGCGCCCTGGGCCAAGCTGACGACCACTGTTGAAATGCATGGTGATCCAATACTTGTTGATATGAACACGCCACTGTATGCCTGTGCCGAGAAGATACTCAGGCGTGTCTACAAACACGCCCCCATGCGCAATTTTGAAGGGGCAAGTATTCCGATTATCGGAGAGTTACAACGCATCCTCAAGGTACCCGTTCTCGCAATTGGTCTTGCGAATCGAGATTCAAACATTCACGGGGCGAACGAAAATTTCCGCATCGATCTCATTAAAAAAGGGCTGTTGTTCTCGCAAGGTTTTTTCTCGAACAAGGTATAGCAGATGCCCGCACCATGTGGTGCGGGCAAGGATTCAAATAAGGCCGGGGCAACCCGAGCTACCGTCTTCGGTGGTGCGGGGGCCAGGGACAACCTTGATACCGCCAAAATCGACACTGATTTCATGCGCATCCGGCTTGGGGTCAGGGATGGACATGGGGCTGACAAAGCCGATTTCATTGATCCACTGATCGGAATCATCTGGCAGGTCTTCGGGTACAGGCATTATAATGCTCCTTTTTCCAATAACACCCTACGCGCAAAGATGGATGGTGGCAAGAGTCAGTGCACGACTGCTTTTTGCGCTTCTACCCAGCAGTCGGCAAAATCTTGCGCATCACCCCGTGAAGCCGCTCGACAAAATGCGTGTGTTTTTTCTGAGTTGAGTCCTGCTTCGGGTGCGCCTCCGTAGCCAACTCCGCTAAAACAGGCTTCGCGAAATACTGGTTCAAGCTTTTGGCAGAGAGATCCAACCTCAGCAAACGTTTCTTCGGTGTGTTTTTCGTTATACTCGGTTCGAAACCACAATTGTTGTAGCCAAAAAAAGCAGGAGTTTTGGTAGATGGGCGCCAGGTCGAAGCAAGGGCTGAAAGGCTGTGTCGAATTGTAGTCACGCGTAGTATTTTCACGCATCGTGCGCAGATTATATTCCATAAAGGCACCGCCATAGCATCCCTTCGTATGATTCTTCGAGGTGATCGTTGCGCACGCATCCAAGCTCTTTGAAAGAGCTTCAGTGTCGTATCCAAAATAAGTAATAAGGCCATGTCCGAGTCCATGCTGACAGGTAATAGCGTCGTTCTCAGTGAATCGCGTTTGGCAGGCACTATTCAGTTTTTGCACCACGCCGACTCCTTGGTCGTGGACGGCCGAGGCGACAAATTCATGTACACAGCCTCCGTTAAGTTCGACACCGCAAATAGGGAATCCGGCAAGGCCGTTTGTGGTGTAGAGTGCTTTTCCAAACAAGTGCCCGAGCTTGTGCTGGTCTTGGTCGGATGCCTGACTGGCAATTTTTAAAAGTGTGTCATGCGCAGCGACGGCCCCCTGCTTTTGCAGGATTTCATTCCAAAAAGAGTCAGAAAAGTGTGCCGGTCGTTGCTCGACTTCTTTCGTGCGTATTGGCCTATCGGGTGCTGTTGAAGGTGAAGGTGTTATGTCAGTGGAGAGTAAAAAAACGCTGAAAAAGGCAAGCAGGATAGCGACCCCAGGTACAAGAATGCGCATAGCCTCGGCATTCTAGCAAACAGGGGCTGGTTCGCATCTCGGGAAATATATGGTTAACTTATGCGTATGAAAATTATTGCTGCAGGGGTGGCAGTGCTTATTATTGGGGGCGCATGGCTTGTGCTGACGAGCGGACGAGCGGATAAAAGTGAAATCACGCAAGCCGAAAATTATTCGCTCAATGCGAACGGTACGCTTGTGTTGGCGGATACGCAGGCAAGCACCACCTCGCCAGCACCTGCCGTAGTTACTAAAGTAGGCGATAACAAAAAAAGTATGACTGCAACATTTAAAACAAGCAAAGGAGACATCACTGTCGAGTTCTTGGAGAGCCAGGCACCACAGACGGTGGCAAACTTTATAAAACTCGCAGGTGAAGGATTTTACAACGGCACCAAATTTCATCGCGTAATCAAAGACTTCATGATCCAGGGTGGCGATCCGTTGAGCAAAGATGATTCTCAAGCAGGGCGGTGGGGTACTGGTGGACCAGGATATTCTTTTGCAGACGAAATATCCGCGACCAATAGAAACGAAGTGGGAACTATCGCGATGGCAAATGCTGGGCCAAATACCAATGGCAGTCAGTTTTTTATCAACACCAAGGCAAACAACTTTCTCGACGACAAACACACCGTATTCGCAAAAGTGACCAAGGGATTGGATGTGGTCATGGCTATCGGCGCAGTTGCAACCGGCGCAAGTGACCGGCCTGTTGAGGCAGTCGTCATTGAATCCATTACGCTCAAGTGAAACGTAAGTGGCATGAAAAAGCTGAATCGTTCGATTGAAAAATTGCACCATTTTCGCTGTGTTGTTTGCGACCGTTGGTGGACTGTGGGAGATGCACCAATGGCAAAGAAAACGTGGTTCTGCACCTGGTGCGGCGCGGAAGGGGTCTATAGAGTTGGGCATTGAAAACCGTGCAGATGCGCGACCGCGGGTAGGCAAACACTCTCGGTTGAAGAAGTATCCGTCCCTCGTTCTATGGAAGTGCCCTATGCACTCTTTCCGCTTTTGAGGATTGCCAGCTCCGGTTTGAAGTTGACTTTCTTGTGAGGGTTAAAGATGGTAAGTGGGTCAAAAATATTTTTGGTCTCCTCGAAAAGCGCTACGATGTCGCGGCCATACATTTTTTCAAGAAACGGTGTGCGAATAAGTCCGTCGTTGTGTTCGCCACTCATCGAACCGCCAAAGGAAAAAGTGAGGTCATAGACTTTTTCGGAAAGGTCGTGGAAGATTTGTGCAAGGTCAGGCCTTGAGAAATCAACGAGGGGAATAATGTGGAAGTTGCCGTCGCCCACATGCCCGGCGATGGTATAGGTAATATCGTATTCGTCAAGAATTGCATACAATTTGGGGAGAAACTCTGGAAGTTTCTCTGGAAGTACCGAAAGGTCATCGATAAACGGAGCTGTTAATTTGCCGTGTACATGCGAGCGCAATAGGTTGAAGCTTTCGCGACGGATGACCCAGTACTTCTCGCTTTCGGATGCGTCCTTAGTGAGGTGAGTTTGCACATGAAACGACGCAAGGTCGTCCCGCGCTTTTTCGGCTTGCACTCGAGCTTCATGCGCATCGTCGCTCGTAAATTGTGCTAGAAGAACCAGTTTGGGAATACCGCCGGTAAGCACGGAACGCATCTCGGGAAGGAACTTCCATCCGAGCGAAAAAATAGTGGCGCCGAGGCGCTTGAGCATACTGGGAAGGACTTTAAGAAGAATCAAAAAAGTATGGTCGTCGTAGGACTCAAAGCTTTCAGGTTTGTGGGCAAGAATGGCATTGACCAAGTGGCCAAGCTTTTGCATGTCACGCCGGTGGAGGAAAATCACGAGCATTTGGGAATTTTTCTTAGGACGCACCAGCGAAAAATCAATTTCAGAAATAAGACCGAGTGTTCCTTGAGAACCAACGATAATCTGCGTAAGGTCGAAGGTGTCGGCCTTGCGGTCCCAGACATCCCATAATGCATAACCTGTTGAGTCTTTAGAAACTGCTGGTTTTGCCTTTGCGATTTTTTCCTGGTGTTGAGCGATAAGCTGTTCGATATGACGGTGAATATCACCTGCCCTTGTGTGCTCAGACTTTACTTGCTCGAGCTCTGCTCGAGTGAGCTTTTTGAAACGGAAGAGTGATCCGTCGTCGAGTACCATTTCAATTTCGCGTGCATAGCGGTTGGTCTTTCCGTAGGTCAGTGATTGCTCACCACCAGAATTGTTGGCCACCATACCACCCACAGTGTTCAACTCGCGCGATGCGGTATAGCAGGGAAGCAACCATCCCTTTGCAAGGGTTGCTTTCTCGAAGTCTCTGTAGTAGGCGCCGGGCTGTGCCCGTGCCCAGCCGGCGTCGTTCACTTCCAGCGTTTTGTTAAAATATTTCAAAAAATCTACCACTACCGATGTGGTGAGTGGGCCACCACTCATATCGGTGCCTGCGGCTCGTGCAGTGAGCGACATGTCGGCACGGTGTTCATGCGCATAGCGCACCAAAGACTGCAGATCGGCAGTGTCTTTCGGAGAAACTACACAGGCAGGCTGGAGATGGAATATGCTTGCGTCTTCGCTGTAGATGGCGCGGGTCTTCTGGTCGTTTACCACATCTCCGCGCACTGCTTTTTTCAAATCTTCAATAGCAAGCGACATGTGTTCAGTATAGCATCAGACTTTCGTGCTTTTGCAGTGATATAATGGCGGCATGGAAATGATTGGTCAGATGTGGTCACTCGTGCACTATCTAATCGTCCAGGGTTTTGGACTGGTGCTTGCTGGTCTCGCAGCACTGGCGTTTCTCTATCTCGTTCTCAGAAAGCATCACTCACTTCGCGACACGATTCTTATGGGCGCTTTTTTTGCAGGCGTGATGCTTTTCTTTTGGTTTCCTGTCGGTGTGAACAGAGATTTACAATATCCTTTCGGGATGCACACCTACGGACCCGCTGAAGGGCCTGGGCTTCCACTCAAAAATATTTTCTCATTTTTCTCGAATCTGCAGCATTTCGAACGAGTCAAGGACATAGCGCGCGACCCGCTGGATGTGCCGGCACCTATCGAGCGCACTAGCACAACGACAGTAGAAATTGCGCTGGTAGCAAAAGAAGTTCTCTCAGAAGTTGCGCCAGGAGTCCTGGTAAATTATTGGACATTTGAGGGCACAGTACCCGGTCCATTTCTGCGTATACGAGAGGGTGATCAGGTAACATTGAAACTGAAAAACGACCCTTCGAGTCTGCACAGACATAGTATTGATCTGCATGCAGTTACTGGGCCCGGTGGAGGAGCAACTGTTACTGATGTTGCACCTGGTGAAGAGAAGACACTTTCGTTCAAAGCACTCAATCCCGGTCTGTATGTGTACCATTGTGCCCACCCAAATGTTGCAAACCACATGGCACACGGTATGTACGGACTTATTTTGGTCGAGCCAAAAGTTGCCTTGCCCGCGGTTGATCGTGAACTCTATGTGATGCAGGGAGAGTTGTACACTGCGGGGGGCAGAGGGATTAAGGGCCTACAGGTTATTGACGCTGGGAGGATGCTTGCAGGGAACCCGGAATATATTGTTTTCAATGGCCGAGTGGGCGCAGTCTCAAAAGATAGGCTCGTGCTCCACCAAGGTGAAAAAGTTCGTGTCTATGTGGGGAATGGTGGAGTGAACCTCATCTCCTCATTTCATCTCATCGGCGAGATATTTGACACGGTTTACCCCGAAGCTCAAATGGGAGGAAGTCTTTTTCAGAATGTACAAACGACACTTGTTCCGTCGGGTGGTGCAGCCATTGTTGAATTCACTGCAGATATCCCCGGGACTTATGTGCTGGTAGACCACGCGCTGGCACGGCTCGACAAGGGTGCTTGGGGGACCATTTCCGTCGAGGGAGAAAAACGAGCGGATATATTTGATGGAGTTACCGGTGCGGGTACTGGACATTAAAACCCCCTCGCGGATCGCGAGGGGGTTTGCACTGCTTATGCGGCAGCGCTTTGTGCCTGGGTTGCAAGCACATCGGTTGGCTTGGGCAGTGCGCGCCGGTTCGTCTTGCCGGTTCCCAACAAGGGAATTTCGGGTAGGACGCATCGGACACGCACATACGACAGTGGGCTGAGACCCGCCGACTTCAGTGCCGCGTTCGCTTTTTCAAGCGTTGCGGATTCGTCGGTGGTATAGAGGCAGACGAGAGCCGGTTGGCCGTCGCGCTCTTCGCCATGGACCGTCACTACGGGTCCGTTTTCTCCTGTCGGCCAGAGACCAATAAGTGTTTCTTCGATTGCCGGAATGCTCACCATCTCGCCGCCTGATTTCAGGAACAGCGATTGGCGGCCGGTGATAACAATGTCACCTTCCGGCATTTTTTTGCCAAGGTCGCCGGTATTGTACCAATCGGCGCCGTAGGCATGCAGGATGGGGAACGGCATTTCTCCCAAGTATCCTGGCGAGACGCCGGGACCCTGGACGAGAATAAGACCTTCGTTTTCGTCGGCAACAATTTCGTGCGTTGCCGGATTGACGAAGATCACCTCGCTGTCGAGTATGGGCTGCCCCACACCGACCATTGGGTGGCCGATTCGATTGACCGAGATGAGTGGCCCGGTTTCAGTGATACCGTACCCTTCGATGAGAACGGAATTGACTCGCTCAACTAATGCACGAAGCGATGCCGGAGCCTTTTGAGCACCCGACAAAAATGCGCGCACAGTTTTGAAGTCTTCGATTGATCCGGAAGTGAGAATGCCACTCAAGAAATCCGGTGTCCCGGGAATCAGGGTGGCCTGCCACTTTCGAGTCTGCTTGGCGAGGCGGCGATACTTCTTTGGGTCGGGTTCATACGCTGTCTTCACGCCGCCAGTGAGGCAGAGCATGTTGATGAGCGTCAATCCAAACGAATGGAACGGGGGCAAGAAGCCCAGCATCACATCAGTCGGCTCGCCGCCGATTGCGGTGAGGGCGCCGTGCACATTCGAGAGAATGTTTCGGTGGGTGAGTCGGACGCCTTTCGGCGCTTTCTCAGAGCCGCTGGTAAACAGAATGACGGCATCTTCGTCGCGCTTGAAGTTCGCACCCAAGACGCGCAGAAGCATCCATGTCGGAAGCCGCGAGAGCAGCTTTCCCCTGATGAGATGCTTCAGGCCGAGCTGTTTGCGTACTTGTTCGAGCGGGAGCAGCTTTGCGGCTGTCTCGTCCGAGAGCATGCACTGCGCCTTGTCGAGGAACGCGTCCGAAGTGAGGACGACTCCCACGCCAGCAATTCGAATTGATTCGTCGAGTGCGGCACTGCCGTTTGTCCAATTGAGGAAGACGGGAACGCGTCCCGCAAACATCACAGACAGTCCGGTCACCGCGGCACCTGCCGAAGCAGGCAACATAATCCCGACTCGTTTTCCAGGAAGACTGCGAACAATTTGCGAGAGCATCAAACCACGCTCGCATACTTGTCCATATGTGAGCGTGCATTTTCCGCCGATGCGTTCGTCGCCCATCGCGATGGCTGAACGGCCAAGGCGACGCATGGTGCGCAAAAACGCATAAGGAATGTTGTGAGCACCCGGGATTGAAGCGGGGGCTTTTCGGTTTTCTTCGATCCAGTGTGCGGGTGTTTCCTCGACCTGTTCCACGACGACCTCGGTGAGGACGCCTTGAGCGGCGAGGGCAACATCGCGCACGGTGACGAGCGGTGCATTCATGTCGACCGAATGACCAAACTCCTCCTCGACCCACATGTAAAGTGAGATCGTGGTGAGCGAGTCGAGGCCAAGATCCGAAATCAGTTCGTCGTCGAGCGAAATCTCTTGCGCCCGGCCGCCCTGTTCCTTGGCGATGAAAGCGATGACCTTTGCGGCGATCCGCGAGTCGATCGCGACATTGTCGTGATCGGCTGCTTTGCGACCGTAGTCAAAGCCTTGCACCTGCCACTGTTCGCGGCCTTCAGGCACGGGGTCGGGCGTCTGATGATACCAGCGCTCGAGCCATCGATTGCACTCGTCGACCGAAGCGAACTTCGGCAGAGTGTCGAAGCGCTCGAATTCGATAGTGACTGGCACACGATTGAAGAGCCAGCGCATCCAATTCGCCTTGAGAAGCGCCTTGAGATGCAGGCCGTCAGGCGTGCGCACACCGCCGGTGTAAAAGCGTGAGAGGAAACTGCCGCGCAAGCCGCGGATACGCACCAGCACCACGGGGGTGCCGGTGTTCTCGCTGATGAGCTCGAAGGCACTCGACTTACCACCGAGAGATTCGAATTCGTCGGAGCGCAGTTGTCCCGAGGGATAGATCAGCACATTCTCACCTTCCTCGGCGAGTGTGTGGTGCACGGCTTTCTTCTGTTTGCGAATTTTCCACAGCTTCCATGAACCGCTGCCGTCAGAGGTGCTGTCCATAGGAAGTGCGCCGATGAGCTTCATCAAGAACGGATGCTTCACGAACTGTCCGGTGTAGACCACCGGGCGAGCCTTTGTGTGCTTCCATATTCTGCTCATCAGAATGACTGGATCGGTGAGGGCGGTGTGGTCGGGCATAATGAGCCCGCCCGTGAGCCCTTTGACTGCCTCGATGTTTTTGACCCGCACTTTGTAGTGCAGGGGGATGATGAGGCGGATGAGAAACAGGATTGTGTATTGCAACAATCGCTTCATTTCTTTGCTTCCTTCTTTGGTTTTCAGTGATCAGCTTGCGACGGAAAAACCAGCGCAAAAGCTGGCAAGAATAATACACTTTTTTATGAAAATGTCAATAGTTTGGCGAAAAAATGTATGTCTCGGTAATGGTATGGCGTACAATTGCCACATGGAAGAAGACTTGGCATACGAACGAGTAGCGAGCCGTGGTGCGCGCCGGATGTCCATAGTGGTACAGCCAGGCGGCAAAGTGATAGTGCGCGCCCCACGCTTCATGCCCGAGACAACTATTCAAAAGTTTGTTCGCGAAAAATCAACCTGGATTCAGAAGCACCAGTCGCGCATGCGACACATCGTGCCGCTTCCCGGTGGCCGGAAATCGTATCTGACCCAGAAAGAACGGGCTCGAGCGCTGGTGCAAGAGAGGGTCGTGCATTGGAACAAACAGTACGGTTTTTCCTATGGCCGGATTAGTATCAAAAATACGAAACACACCTGGGGCAGTTGCTCAAAACGAGGGAATCTCAATTTCAATTTTGCAGTGGTTTTTTTGCCACCAGAGTTAGTTGATTATGTAATCGTACACGAGCTATGCCATCTGAAAGAGCACAACCATTCTGTCGCTTTTTGGAACTTAGTGGCGCAGGCGATGCCGAATTACATGGTGCTTCGGCGGGCACTGCGTAGATACGCCATGTATGGAATTTCTTGATCTGTATTGTGTAATCTGAAATTCAGGGTAGGCTAGGCACATGTTAGTTGATGATGTCACAATTCGACTGCAAGGAGGGCATGGCGGACATGGCGCCGTGGGCTTCAATCGCATAAAAATGCACCTTGGCCCCGCGGGCGCCAATGGTGGCAATGGCGGGTCCGTCTATCTGGAGGGTGTTTCTGATTTGAATGCACTGATGCAATTCAGATTTCGCAAACTTATAAAAGCTGGCGTGGGTGAAGTGGGCACCAAGAAGCTTCGCGATGGTGCAGGAGGTGATGACATTTTTTTGAAAGTGCCCGTGGGTACTGTGCTACACAACCTTGACACAGGGAAAGACCAAGAAATCACGCAAGTTGGCGAAAAAATTTTGGTGGCAAGGGGTGGCAAGGGTGGCAAAGGCAATTTTGTATTTCGTTCGTCGACAAACACAAGCCCGCAAGAATATACGCGCGGGAGCGCAGGACAAAGTTTTGAATACCGTCTCGAGCTCAAGATGATCGCCGATGTCGGCTTGATTGGTTTACCAAATGCAGGAAAATCCAGCCTTATCAACGAGCTGACGCATGCCGCGGCAAAAGTGGGGAACTATGCTTTCACCACACTCGAACCAAACCTTGGCGCTTATTACGGACTTATCCTTGCCGATATACCCGGGCTTATCGAAGGCGCATCAGCTGGGAAAGGGCTTGGCACAAAGTTCCTTCGTCATATTGAACGAACGCGCACGCTCTTTCATCTCGTTTCCGCAGAATCCGACGATGTGGTGCGTGACTACCAAGTGATTCGCGAAGAGCTGAAAAAATATAACCCTGCGCTTGTGGAAAAGGAGGAGTTCGTTTTTCTTTCAAAAACCGACATGGTGTCGCCAGATGAGGTTGACGACAAGGTGAAGCAATTAAAAAAGGCAAAGATAAAGGCCGTCCCGATTACAGTCCTTGATACTGACAGCCTTGATGCGCTCAAAAAGATTCTTGCAAAAATCGACAAAGCAAAACAAGCACCCGTAGAAGAGCAGTAGGCACGCGACATGTACTTTGTATACATACTCGAATGCGAAAATCGTAGCCTGTATACAGGAAGTACTGATAATGTAGAACGACGATTCAAAGATCATTGTCTTGGAAAAGGGGCGCGCTACACGCGTATGCACAAACCAATTCGAGTTGCCTATGTAGAGGAGTGCGCAACAAAATCCGAGGCGCTTTCGCGAGAAGCGACTATTAAACATCTCTCACACAAAGAAAAAAAATCTTTGACAAACAACAAAAGCACGACATTTACCCATGAACCCTTGGGAAGGTGACGGGTATATAACCACGGCGCTCAGAGAAAATTAAAGATTCTCTTTCATTTTCTCCTCGTTTGTGGTTATAGTGTCGCTGGAAACGAAATCTCGGAGGGAATCTTGATAATCGATGTTCACTGCCATCACCTTGCGTTTTGTGCAGAAAATGGTGGCTACATACACCCGAAGTTCGGCACGGGTTTTCGAGCGAGCGCCTATCTCAATACGCTCGGTATTCTGAATTGGCGCGAAGCATATCTTTCGTCGCGACGCGACCGGCAACGGATAGACGAAAAATACCGTCAGCTTCTGGTTGCGCGAGTCGAAGAGTCAGAACTAGATCACGCGGTAATTCTGGCATTCGACTCGGTCTATGATTCCAAAGGTCTGCCCGACTATGCACGCACACCAAAATGCGTATCCAATAAGGCGACGGCGGCGCTCTGTCGCGCATCACGGAAATTGCTTTTTGGAGGGTCGGTGAATCCTTATCGTCGAGATGCGATGGACGAACTCGAGTATTGCTTGCAAGAAGGAGCAGTGCTTATCAAGTGGCTTCCCAATGTCATGGGGTTTGACCCGGCGGATCCGCACAACCTGCCATTCTATGATCGCGTGCGACAGGCGCAAATCCCGCTTCTGATTCACATCGGTATTGAGTATGCTCTGCCCAATATCGACATGCGCTTTGCGGGACTTGATCGCCTCGAAGCAGTGTTGAAAACAGGAGTTACGGTGATTGCCGCGCACTGTTGTGGCGGTAAACCATTTCGCGAAGACTACACGCATTTCGCCGAGATGAGTCGTCTGGTCCAGGAATATCCCAATCTGTACTTGGATGTATCGGGCATGGCGGCCGCGCATCGTAAACCGCGGCTCCTGACATCTATTGGAGATGCTGTGGTGCAGAAACGGCTCGTGTATGGGAGTGATTATCCAGTGCCACTTCACCCTTGGGCATTTGGTCGCGAATTGCGGCGTGCAGGAGTGAAGCGCAAAGATTTGTCACGCAACTATTTTGATCGCGACATCGCCATCAAAAGAGCATGCGGGCTTCCTGAAGAAGCATTTGGACGAGGGTATACACCGCTCATGCCACGACTCACCAAGCCTCGGATTGTGGAAGCACTATGACTAAAGCACCGCTACGGCGGTGCTTTTCTTTAGACAAATTTCGTTTCGTAGTATATACTGTGATTACTGCCTCAGGTGAGGCGCTTTTTTTTCTAAACTTTTCATACTATGGAAATTCGCAACATCGCTATTATTGCCCATGTGGACCACGGCAAGACCACCCTGACCGACGCCATCATGCGCCAAACTAATGCCACCGCAGACGGTGTTTCCATGGACTCAAATACACTCGAGCGCGAGCGCGGTATCACGATATATTCCAAGAATGCTTCAGTTGAATACAAAGGAACCAAGATCAACATCGTGGACACACCCGGACACGCCGACTTTGGTTCTGAAGTTGAACGGGTGCTTCGCTCGATCGACTCGGTGCTTTTGGTGGTAGATGCGCAGGAAGGTCCGATGCCGCAGACTCGTTTTGTGCTCAAGAAGGCGCTCGAACTCGGACTCAAACCGATTGTTGTCATCAACAAAATCGACAAGCCGGCGGCAGATCCCGAGCGCTGTGAAGAGCAAGTCCTCGAGCTTTTCTTTGAACTAGGTGCAAACGACGAGCAAGCAGATTTTCCAGTGATGTATGCAATCGGACGACAGGGGATTGCGAAGCGCGCACTTACAGACGAGTCTACCGATCTTTCGCCACTTCTAGATATGGTTTTGGAAAAAGTACCGGTCGCGTCAAATGCAAACGCTGATGTGCCCCTGCGCTGTCAGCCCTTTAACCTCGCCTACGATTCTTTCCTTGGTCGACTTGCTATCTCGCGCATCTACGAAGGAACGCTCAAAATGGGTGATCCTGTATTCGTGAAGCGCCCGGGCGAAAATACAGTGCGCACCGGCCGAATCACCAAAATCAGCACCTTTAAAGGGCTGGAGCGAGTCGAGGTAAAAGAAGCACTCCCTGGCGACATTGTTTTGATCGCCGGGCTTCCTGATATCGATATTGGTGAAACTATTTCAAATACAGAAGCAGTCGAGCCATTGCCGGCGATCGCCGTCGATGAACCGACGATTACCGTCAGCCTTCTCGTCAACAATTCCCCATTTGCTGGTCGCGAAGGCAAGTTTGTAACATCGCGTCAAATCCGCGAACGCCTCGAGCGCGAGCTAGAGGTAAATGTGGGACTCAAAGTTGATTTCTCAAACAACGATGCGTTTGCAGTCTCGGGTCGCGGAGAATTGCATGTGGCAATCTTGCTCGAAATTATGCGGCGCGAGGGCTACGAGCTCCAGGTATCACAGCCACAGGTAATTATGCGCGAAGAGAACGGTGTCAAAGTTGAACCGTTCGAAGAAGTCGTGATTGACATTCCAAGCGAGTATCAAGGTGTCATCATTGAGCGCCTCGGTGTGCGCGGTTTCGTGATGTCCGATATGAAGATGCATGATGCGAGCGTGCGTGTGCTGTTTGAGGGGCCGACTCGCGGTCTTTTGGGGTATCGCAACCAGTTCATGATAGACACAAAGGGCGAAGGTATCATGTCGGCGCGGGTTATAGGATTCAAGCCGCATGCTGGAGAAATTCGTCGGCGCCAAGTTGGCTCTATGATTTCTATGATGTCGGGGAAAGCACTCGGTTATTCACTCTGGAATCTGCAAGAACGAGGTGTGCTGTACATTCTACCGGGGACCGAAGTGTATGAAGGTATGGTGATTGGCAACACCTCCAAAGGGGAAGAGATGGCAGTAAATCCTACCAAGAACAAAAATCTTACGAATGTGCGCGCATCAAGTTCGGATGAAGCAATAATTCTCACCCCGCCATGGGAGCTCACTATCGAACGAGGTCTTGAAATTATGGGATCAGATGAATATCTGGAAATCACCCCGTCGTCAGTTCGCCTGCGCAAACAGCATCTTACCGAGAATTCACGTGCAAAAGCCAAGCGCACATAACAACACAAAAGCGTGTGTCCACAGGTAGATTTTCAAAAATGTTTTTGTATACTGCGCAGATTAGCAGGTTTAATCGTTCGACTATATGAAAGGAGTAATGGCATTAGTGTTGTTGGTTGTTGTTGCCGGTCTGGGTTGGTTCATGATTCAAGGAAAGAAGACGGCGCCTGCGCCTGAAGCTCCTGTTGTTGACACCACAGTCATGATGGATACAGATGGCGATGAAGTGGTGGAAGAGCATGCGGACGCGATGGTTGATGTAGATGCAGGTGCATTGAAGGATGCAGAGGTGGGTGTTATGACAAGTGGCGCAGCGGACACAAAAGCTGCGTCGGTTGAGACTACAGGTACTGCCAAAGCGATTGCAATCACCGGAAAAGATTTCCTGTTCTCACAGAAAGAAATTCGCGTGAAGAAAGGAGAGACCGTAACCATTAATTTTGAGAGCACGCAGGGATTTCACGACTGGGTTGTCGATGAATTCAAAGCAAAGACCGATCAAGTGCGCCCAGGGACCAAGACCTCGGTTACTTTTGTAGCCGACAAGACAGGTTCGTTCGAGTACTATTGCTCGGTTGGCAAACATCGCCAAAATGGCATGGTGGGAAAGTTGATTATCGAATAGCTCAGAGTACGCACAAAAAGAAAGCCCGGCTGAAGCCGGGCTTTTTTTTTGCTCCGCAATAGACCCTCAAATCCTCTTCAGTCCGGTTTACGCCGCACTAAATTCCAAGGTCTTGAGCTTGTTTAGCCTACTGTTGCATACTATCGCTCATGCCTGAGAAGTGAGATGTACATAGTTTTTGGGACAGGTGACCAGCGACATTAATTCTACGGACAAGTGTGCTATATTAAATTGCATACCAGTCATTTTTTATAAAGATATGTCACAAGCGGAATCTATGGATCATGGGCCTAGGCGAAAGGGAGGTAGTGAGCACTATGATAGTCCTGATTATGACAACGGTACGGGACCGCGGGGAGCTACTGATGGGGATGCGGAAGATCGAGACCCAAGTAATCCAAATAGTCCCAACTACGACAACGGTACGGGACCGCGGGGAGCGAATGATGAAGATGAAGATGAGAAAGATCGAGACCCAAGTAATCCAAATAGTCCCAACTACGAAGGTTAACATCAGTGCCAACTCTTTTGGGGAGCCTCGCCATTAGGACAGACGGCAATCGGGAGAGCTTCATATTCAGCCTCCTGGTGTGCAGTGATTGAGTTTAGTCACGCACAGTCACTTGCGTCCCCACCTCGGCCCACTCGTACAATGTACGCGCTTTTTCCGGTGGAAGATTTACGCACCCATGCGACCACTGTGTGCCAAATTTATCGTGCCAGTAGGCCCCGTGGATTACCGCACCGCCGCTGGTGAAATACAGATTCCATGGCACGCCCGGTAAATCGTAATGCTGATCTCCAATCCCAGGTATAGGCCCCTGCATGTAACGGCTTGGAGTTTTTTTATAGATGGTAAATGTACCGCGTGGCGTGGGTGTCAGCTCGAGTCCGGTGGAAATGATTTCTTGCATATACAAAGTATCGCCATCGTAGGCAAAAAGTGTCTGGTTGGAGCGATCGACAACAATCCTTTTTGTACTGGTTGCTGTTGTGGCAAAATCAGAAAGTTCTTGAGTTCCCGCAGTTCGAATTGGTTCGACAAAGTCTGATGCAATGTACCATTCGCCACGCACGCGCTCAGGATAACGAAGCCAATCGTCTTGGGCAATGCGATACCAGGTGCGTATGCCGTCTGCAATTTCTGAATCAGCGTGCAATACTGCGTCGGTGCGCATACGCATCACGATAGGGTAGTGGGTGCCTGGACCAGACCGGATGACGACGCACTCACCGCCAAAATAGGGGCCACAACTTTGAGTGACGCGTACATACAGCAGTTGTGGCGGTTCGGCCTGCATCAGGGCAGAGGTTGCACCATACACTTCCTCCACTGGCTTCAAGACAACATTATAAACGCTACCCGGCTGCACTTCCTGATGGGTAGCGATCCAGACGACACCGGCAAAAATAAGCACAACAAAAAATCCGGCCAGAAGAGCGACAAAGCGGCCCAAGGAGGGAATTGTGAACATTCGCGCCATTCTATGCAGGAATCCTTTATATGCAACAAAATATGGCAGGCTATTTACATAAGAAAATAATGTGTTAGAGTCTCGCATAGAACTTCGTTGACAGAAAAGGCTTAGAAAAGGAATCGCGAAGCATGGTGACTCCACTGGCAGAATTGGCGCACGAGCGATACTTGTCGCCGTGGCAACGCTTCGATATGGATGATGTTCCCAAGGCACGCTATGCCGAAGGGCTTTGGGTTATCACGGTCTACTACAATCCGTGTAAGTACAAAACCCGTCGAGCAAATTTCGACCTATTCGCAGAGTCGCTCAAACGAGCAGGGATTCCCTTGCTCACTGTCGAGTGCGCATTTGGCGATGAGCCATTCGAGCTTCCGGATAGCTGTCACCCCATTCGCCTGCGGAGCGCGTCACTCTTGTGGCAAAAGGAACGCTTGCTGAATCTTGCCGCATCCTGGCTTCCAGCTAGTGCACAATCGGTTGCGTGGGTTGACTGCGATGTGATTTTTCTCAACGAGCGATGGGCCACAAAAACGGTCGAGCTTTTGAAAGAGCACGCCGTGGTCCAATTGTTCGAGAAGTGTGTTCGCCTAGAACAAGGCAATCTCATGATTGAGGCAGCAGATATCGTCACCTCGTTTGCGGCTGTTACTGGCAAGGATCGATCAGTTCTGAACACGCAGCGTTATGATGCGCATGGACACACTGGCTATGCATGGGCAATGCGGCGGGAAATTTTCGATGCGGTCGGCCTCTACGAAGCGGCGGTATCGGGAAGTGCCGATCACTTTATGGCACACGCTAGCTACGGGCATGTGGGCTTTTGTGTCGAGAATGCGCTCAAGCAGGATTCCACACAGATCGACCATTTCCGCCGGTGGGGCTCTGCTTTCTATGAGCTCGTTCAAGGGAAGTTAGCCGTAGTACCCGGTGCCATTGTCCACTTGTGGCATGGCTCCTTGGCAAAGCGTGACTACTTCAATCGGATGTGGAAGATAACCGATTCGGGATTCAACCCGAACACGGATCTCATGATTGAGCCGGGTAAGCCAATTGAGTGGGCACCTCGCGTCAGACACGAGAAACCCAAACTTGTCGCGTACTTCGACGAGTACTTCAAATCGCGGCAGGAAGATGGCGATACTGTCAGTAGCAACAAACAGAAAAACAGGAGAATAGCATGATGAGAAAGGCTGTCCCTACCGGGGACATCAGCAATGCTGATGTGGCAACTGTGCGGGGTGCGCTCGAGGCGCGCTTGCGTGAAATCGCAGGTCGGCGTCGCGAGTTAGAAGGTTTAATCCGGATCGACGAAAAGCGACTCGGTGATTACTATCGCACCAGGGCACAAAGCCTGCTTCCCGATGTTGAGCGAGGTACGCTCAAAAAATTACGCAACCAAGTGCCCGAGTTTGGTGCACGAAGCGATGTGCAAGACTTGGTGGCGGAAGCGAAAGTCAATGCCCCATTTTGGGTTTGGATGACTGGCGGTGGTGTGGCATGGCGTCGGGCCAATACGCGCGCTCTGCCAATGAGCATGCTTCGTGTAAAACTTACCTCCTACCTTGGCTTGCTTCCGATCAAACCTGACTGGCTTCATCTGGCCAGTTTGATTGAAGCCGATATCAAGAAATATCGCACCGAATTGCAGGCGCTTGGTCGCGCAGAAGTCGATCTGAAAAAACAGGTGGCTGGACTCGAGAAACTCTCACGGATGCGCCAAGCGCGGCCCAACTACTTACTTGATCCGCAGATTGCCACAGCGCTCCGCCAATCGTCGGCGCGCGTGCAAGCGCAACGGCAGGCGCCCGTGCGAAGCAGTGACTCAACTGGCCTGAGCTTGCTCGATGTCTGGCTGATGAGCCAGCTCTTACAGGCCGGCCACTCGAATCATCCGACACAGGCCCAAGAAGTATTCTATGGCCGTGGCGGCGAAGCTGGTGGTGCGGGTGTGACGGCAGGCTTTGATGACGCTGAACCTGTCCCACATGTTGTTGTAGGCGATCCGTCTCCCATGGCGACAGCACTTGGTGCTGCCGCGCTCGGTGATCCTGTGCCAGTGCCGACTAGTAGTGATACTGGTGGGGATGGCGCAGATGTGACCACGGCCGATCACACAACTCTGGGAAGCAAGGATTTTTCGTAAGTCCTCGCGAAAATGCAAAAAGCAAAACACACAAGCACCGGTCATTGACCGGTGCTTTTTGTATAAGCAAGTTACTCGCGTTCGCCACTCAAGCTCACCGCTGGCACGCCATCAATCTTTGCTACTTCAAAGCGGATGACGGCCGCCATTTCGGTTTTCTTAAGTTGCGGATAGTATTTACGCAAATCGTTGAAGGCATCATTCGCATCGTTGAACCCGTCTTCACGGGCTTCCGCCTTGGTCAGCGAACCAAAAGGTTTCAAATCAACCTTGGCAGTGATGCGGATGAGAATCTTTAATTCACCTTTGAAATCACCATAGATAACTTCGCCGGCGTTAAAATCGTGCTTTCCTTGCCGGTAGCGCCGAATGGTGATTCTTTTTGCGCCGGTAAGCACATCGTAGAGATAGCCTCCGTCAAAGGGTAGTTGTTTGACCACTCTGGCCATCGTGCGTCTCTCCGTTTCCGTACTGTCTTGAATCTAGCACAGGGCACCAACCTGCGGAAGAAGGCAGGTGGCGTCAGGTAGTGTACAATCCCCGCATGATGCAGGAAGAAGCATTGCAGATTCTACGCACAGGCGCGAATGTATTTCTCACGGGCGAGCCGGGAAGTGGCAAGACGCACACTATAAACACCTATGTGGCATGGTTGCGGGATCATGGTATTGAGCCGGCCATCACTGCTTCGACTGGTATTGCCGCCACACATATCGGCGGTATGACATTGCATTCGTGGAGCGGTATTGGCGTGCGCGAATATCTCACCGAGTATGATGTTGCATCCATCGCAGAAAATAAAAATGTGAAACGGCGATTGACTGGTGCTGATGTTTTGATTATCGACGAGATATCAATGCTCTCTGGCTCCTTGCTCGATATGTTGGATCAGATATTACGGGCGGCGCGCGAACGCTCGACACCGTTTGGTGGTATGCAGGTGGTGGTGGTGGGTGATTTTTTTCAATTACCACCTGTGGTGCGACGCAGCTATGGCGGGGGTGATGGTGTTGATGTGGATGAAGATCAGACATCGCCTTTCGCGTTTCGTTCGCGCGCATGGTACGAACTCAATCCAATCGTGTGCTACCTGAGTGAACAGCATCGCCAAGCAAACGATTCGTTTTTGGAATTGTTGCAGGCCGTGCGCCGAGGTGAGGAACTTGAAAAAGTGCGCGACTCGCTCAAGTCGCGCGTGGTAAAGGAAGCTGAAGCGCCAAAAGAAGCGCCACGACTTTTTTCGCACAACCGGGATGTGGATCGCATCAACAGCGAACGCCTTGAATCGATATCTGGGAAATCGCACACATACAACATGACTGGCAAGGGGTCGGATATGGCGGTTGCTTCGCTCAAACGCGGATGTCTTTCTCCGGAATCATTGGTACTGAAAAAGGGTGCGCGCGTCATGTTTACCAAGAATGACATTATTGGCGGACAGTTTGCCAACGGTACTGTGGGCGATGTTATGGAGATTGCGTTTGACGGGACCCCGCGCGTGCGCACTATAGATGGACGCACTATCACCGTGGTGCCTATGGAATGGACAATGGGCGAGGCCGGCAGAATTTTGGCGCGCATTACCCAGCTCCCACTCCGTCTTGCGTGGGCAATCACTGTGCACAAGAGCCAGGGCATGACGCTCGACCAAGCAGTTGTTGATCTCTCAAAAGCATTTGAATATGGGCAGGGTTATGTCGCGCTCTCTCGCGTGCGCGCACTCGATGGATTGCATGTGGTGGGATACAACGAACGCGCACTCGAAGTGCACCCCGAAGTGGCGCACCAAGAACGCAATTTCAAACAGCAATCGGCAGATGCGCGCGCGCGATTTTCAGCGATGCAGCCAAGTGAACACGACGAGATTGTTGGTCTGTTTTTGAATTCCGCCGGTGGATCGTTGGTGGGTGGAGTGGCGCCCAAGAAAAAGAAAGGGCGCGGCTCAGCTCCGAAAGAAGGCACGCATGAAACTACGCTCGCACTTATTCGCTCAGGGAAAAGTATTTCAGACATTGCCCGTGCACGGGATATAAAAGAAGGGACGGTGATTGATCATTTGCAGACATTGTATGTCAAAGACGAAGTGACCAAACAACAAATTGAACGCATGATTTCTTCACAACTGCGCCGTGCGCTTCCGCGAATTGCCGAAGCCTTCCAGGCCTACGGCACCGACAAGCTCTCGCCAGTCCACGCGGCCCTCAAGGGCGTGTACTCGTTCGACGACCTTAAATTGGCACGAATTCTCTGCGGGTAAGCCAAAAAAGCTCCAAATACAAAGAACTTGACTTATACCAATTTTGGGTGTATAATAGCAATTGCTCGCTAGAGTCTACTCTGGCGTTGCGAGACTGAACCTTAACTAAGGAAGGACTATCCGAATGGACTTGAGTTCGGACAAGCCAGCCTCGCGCTGGTTCCTCTGGTCGGCCGACATCATCAATACTACCCGCGCCGGCAACGGCATCTCTAGTCGCGAGTTCTTGGCCACTGGCACTTCGCTGTGCCAGTACATCCGCGTGACTTGCGGGTGGGCGCCGCTCGTGATCGGGATGCACCTCGCGGTGTATGCCGGCCTGCTGTATGTGTGCCTTGGCCTGCCGTTCCAGCTCTTCGGGTTCGGTAGCACCGTCGCGGTATACGCCGGCATCGCGCTCTTCGTTGCGGCTATCTACGGCCTCACCAAGTTTGCGGGAGTCGCAAGCGACTGGCTCGACGACCGCGCGCGCAAGACCGCGCAGGTATTCGCGCCCAAAGAGCCCGACATTCTCTCTGTCTTGTGGCAATCTCTGGTTGCCATGAAGCAGAAGGTCTGCCCTGTCATCAAGTTCAAGCAATAAGGAGAACACCTATGGTGATGAAAAAAATCGGCGAAGGCATCTCGGCCCTCATCATTCCGTGGCCCGTTCTGGCCCTCACTCTCATGGTGACGATTGTCATTGCCGGCTTCCAGGCCATGTTCCACGACGTCGGTCTCCGCGATAGAACTGCGAAGACTGAAATCTGCACCGTGAGTGGCCCCAAGGCCACGAGCAGTGACCGCATCAGGCTCTACTTTGCCTGCGGCGGTCGTGAGCTCTCGACCGACAGCGCCGAGGTCATCGTCAGCTACCTCAAGAATCCGGGGCCGCTGACCTGCAAGACCTACTCGGGCGGTCTGATCGAGTGTGACCAGAGGTCCTAACCTCGAATCGCTTCCGCGACGGCTTCTGAAGGCACGCACTAACACTCACCGCCCATGGCTCACTCGAGCCATGGGCGGCTTTTCGTTGCAACAATAAATAAATGATTATTGCAGAGCATATTGGAAATGCTAAAGTTGGAGCATGAATCATCTGTTATCTGCGGATCCGTCGGTCCAGGTGAGTGCATGGGTGAAAACAAAAAAAGTTCTCAAGTGGATTTTGATTGTTTGTGCAGTGCTGTACGGCATTGGAGTACTGATAATGGTATACAAATGGTATATCGCACCCAAAGCAGTAGAGAGAATCCATGCACGCAAAGTAACCATGGACATGGTGATGGGAAAGAACTTGCCACCTGCGCCAGATGCAAAAAAGAACAACAAGACTGTCGCGGGAATTGATGTAAATAACAACGGCGTACGGGATGATGTGGAATTGGAAATCTGGCGTCGCCACCCCGAGTCTGCCAAAATCCGTGCTGCGCAGTTGCAGTATGCCCAGGCGTTGCAGAGCTTTTTTACTGATGTTTTCAATGGAACTACTTTAGACAGTGCAATATATGAGTATGTACGGGCAGGTTCTTGTCTGGACAAGTTGCATGAAACGGACATGACTCTTCTTCCGAGGAAGCCACTTCAACAGTGGACTCGCGAAGAAATGGATTTGGGGAACAGCCTTGGGAGTGAGCATTACAAAATAGTACAAGCTCTTACTGGAGAAGTGGAATCACAGGTTCTAAACAATGACGATCGCAAAAAAGCTCATTCTGATACAAATCGATATGCAAGAAATGGGAACCCTAATTTCAATCGACACAAGCCTTTAGACTGCGATGTGCAGTTCGGTAGTTTGGATGATTAGGTTGCTTATGAACCGAAAAGTTTCTTGCTTGGCGGGTGGCACAGTTTTAGGAATATTAATTTTTCTGCTCTCGACGCCACTATATATTGTCGCCTCAGAAGATACTTGTAGTACCAACAAGGAGACTGTCGTCTACATAAATGGGATTTTTACTGAATACGACAAAGCCAAGGTAGATGCTGAGAAAATTCAAGCAGAACTTTGGGCTCGTGTCCCGCAAACAACCGGTTTGGTTCCGGTAAAACTTGCTCACAACCCCACCCACCTCGGCGGCATCGGCGATGTACTGAAGTCAATGCTACAAAAAACCTGGGAGTCAGAAGGGAAGACCGAGGAAGACTTCGACCTACTCACCATCACCAAACAACTGGCGCAAGAGGTGAAGACGCAAAAGATACTAATACTCGGTCACTCGCAGGGCACTTTCTATGCAAACGCTCTGTACGACTACCTCATCAAACGAGGTGTGCCTGCCAAATCACTTGCGGTATACAACATAGCCACCCCCGCAAGCTATGTGGCAGGACACGGAAAGTACCTCACCAATGCAAACGACGCAGTCATTGCAGAAGTACGCCAAACAGCAAAAGAATCCGGCTATCCTCAACCACTTCCTGCAAACACCAGCATCCCCCGCAACCCCACCGAAGTGGGAAGCGAATGGGCAGGCCACGGCATCAGCACCACCTACCTTGCCGAACGACCGACCGATATCGCAGGCACCATTGCCTTCCTGCTCTCACGACTTGAAGCAGAACCAACCCGTGATACCAGCCAACCATGCATCCCACCACCAGAAAGCACCGCCGCATACTACGCCAAGAAGGTCGCATTCCTTGTCGGTGACCCAGCAGGGCAAGTCGCCGCACCCGTACTTGCGCTCGCACACCGTGTGGGAAGTAACATCGCTGAACCCCTCATGACAGTGGGCGGACACCTGGTAAATCTCCTGGGTAATCGCATTGCAGGTCTTTCCAAAAATCAATCAGCATCAGCAATCACAGCTCTTGACGGTGGTGCCGAAACCACACCAGTACCATTTGCAACCGAATCAGGACCACAACAACCAAGCACCGGTTTCCCTGTCTTGGAAGAGAATCCCACCACCAGCCCAACACCCACCCCAGCCACTGCGCCCACTACCAGAGACGAGATACCATACACTCCCACTCCACCACTACTTGTCCCCGTTGCATCTATCCCCGTACCCACCGCTCCACTCCTTGTCGCACCACTTCCCATCCCAGCACCACCCCCAACGGGATTCACCGCAGGCGATGGCGCATGGGGTGGGAGTGGTGGTGGAGGAAGTCCCTATACACCACCCACATCTTCAGGGAGTCAAACAACGCCCGCACCCACACCTGAGCCCGAGCCAACTCCCACGCCAGAAACTCCACCTGCGCCACCAGCAGAACCAGAACCACCACCCACCCCAGCCCCCGACACCACACCACCATCTACCCCCACACTCACCATCACAGAGTGTGATTTATCCCTTTCAACATTGTTCTGTCTTGTCCCAGGAAACACCGTCACTGCAACATGGAATGATGACAGTGATGCAGCAGAGCATCAGATATATGTGGGAGAAACAGCGCTGGCATCAACCACTGCGACCAGCACGACCCTTACCCTCTCCTCAAACGCCACCTCGACACTCACGCTCGTCGCCAGAGACTCTGCAGGAAACACCGCAACATCTACTTCCGTCACGCTCACCACCATTACCCAACCGATCATACTTAATGAAGTAGCATGGGCAGGTACTACAGCAAATGCTGAGGGCGAATGGATTGAGCTCAAGAATCTTAGCGCCTACACACTCAACATAAGTAACCTAGCAATCATCACCGCAGACGGCACACCCAACATCACACTCTCTGGCACACTGCCGCCAGCAAATGCAGACAACAACACCGACATCTATCTAATCGAGCGAACTGCAGACACCACAACCGCCGACCACTCATACGAGTATCCGTTCGAAACCTTGTCAGACAGTGGCGAGGAAGTCCGACTTATGAATGGCACCATACTCGTTGATCAGACACCCGCGGTCGCCACTTGCAGTGGCTGGTGCGCAGGATCGCTCACCATCAGTGTTAATTCATCACCAGAAAAAGGTATTACCGAACGCACTGTATCAATGGAACGCACCCTGGGCACCACCGACGGCACGCTCTCCTCCTCGTGGCACACCAATGATGGCTATACCAAGAGCGCCTCAGACAGCGCAGGCAATTCGATTTACGGCACACCGGGGCGCGAAAACAGCACAGGTATCACCAGCGCCGGCTGGTACTGCTCGCCACAGACCACCGCAATTACCCCCAGCTCCTCATACACACCCACAGGAACTGCCTGCACCTATCTCTCTGGCTTCATTCACCCGAGCGCATCGCGATGGGGCGTGCTGTTCCGTGGTGTGCGAGGGAGTTCGACCGAGGCTTTTGCGCATTCGTTGGGGCTTGATCCTGTAAGTGAAGAGAACTTTACCGGAGGAATTGTTGGAACGCTGGCAGAACAGTTCTTTGTCGCCCTTTTCGAGACGCGCACCTTTGGCGACGACCTCGCTGACTTTATGAACTGGTTTAAATTTGGAACAACGACCTCTGGGTCAACAGAACCTCCGCATACTAATTATCGGATTATCGAGTGGACTTACGGATTGTAGGATGCCCTAGTGATATGTGAGAGGTCAGAAGAACAGTGGGAAGGTCTGACCTTCTCATTTGTGAAGACGCAATCACTTGTCACTTGTCGGTGCTGCTGATGTTTTCAAAAGTGTTCATACACAGCATGTGGGACTTACGAAGTCCCACATGCTGTGTTTTTAATTTTGGCGGGTGTCGACAGAGGGTTGTTCTCTGAATCTGGATGATGCTAGTATATGGAAATGAAAGCAAGAGTACTGGTGACTAACCCGCTTAGCGATGTGGCGCTAGTATATTTGCAGCGGAGATGCGATGTCACTGTCGATTACGGTTTAGATGAGCATGGATTGTTGAAGAAAATAAAGCATTTTGACGGATTGATTGTTCGGAGCGCGACTCCTGTGCGCAGTTGCGTTCTAACAGACGGAGTTCACGCGTGTCTGCGCGTTGTTGCAACGGCTACTGCCGGTTACAATCATGTAAATACAGATACGGCACGGAAACTCGGTATCCCGGTGGTGTATTCCCCCTGGGGCAATACACTTGCAAATGCGGAATTTATCATCGGCTCTATGATAGTACTTGCTCGGAACATTGCTCGGTCCGATAGGTATATGCGGGCCGGCGTATGGGATCAGGAAGCAGGGATAGGACCCGAACTTTACGGTAAAGTGTTCGGCACAATTGGCTTCGGGCGGATAGGTGGACTTACGGCTGAAAAAGCAAAGTTGCTTGGCATGAAAGTTATAGCGTATGACCCAGGAAGACCGCACTATGAATTTGAAACACGCGGAGTACGGAGGGTGTCATTGCATACACTGCTTCGGCAAGCCGATTTTGTCTCACTGTCTGTCCCATTCTCTCAGCGAACAAAAGGCCTTTTGGGTAAGAAGGAGTTGTCTCTGATGAAGCCAACGGCCTACATCATTCAGAGCTCACGAGGTGGAACGATTGATGAAGACGCGCTACTAAAGGCTCTGAGTGAGGAGAAAATCCGAGGCGCTGCAATCGATGTGTTTGTCGATGAGCCCGTCATCAATCCGCTCTTTCGCAAAATGAATCATGTTGTTTTGACACCGCATATCGGTTGCTCCAGTCAAGAGTCTCGAGTGCGCTCGGGACTTGCGGTCGCACGCGATGTGCTCAGTGTCCTCAATGGAAGAAAGGCGACCAACTTGGTGCCCGCTTAGCGTTACTGAAAGAAAGGGGTACATAGCCTAAATGAGAAGGTCAGACCTTCTCAATCATGCAGCGGCAATTAGAAAGGGGTGCGTAGCCTAAATGAGAAGGTCTGACCTTCTCATTTTTGAAGACGCAATCACTTGTCGGGGCTTGCTGCTGGTGCTTTTTTCAGGTCACGGTATATTTGTCGCATGGACGATATAACACATTTCGCTTGTATGGGGACTTGCAAAGGAACCACCGCAGACGCGGGAGTGTGCGAGGCGGATGTGTGCACACACAAGGGCGCGACGCTTGTACCGTGCGCCTGTGTGGATGGTTCACACCAAGGGGCACATCACTAGCTGCAAGACCCAGTATGCCGAATGATCCAATCTCCTCAGCACTCCTTGCAGTGGGTGTCGTAAGTCTTATCTCTCTCGTGGGTGTTTTTGCTGTACCTGCATGGGTGGCACAGCGCCGATTTATATTGGTCGCATTGGTGGGGGTTGCGGTTGGAGCGCTCCTGGGTGACGCGTTTATCCATCTTATCCCAGAGGCTCTCGCCGATTTAGGCGACGGAGCGGCACTCTGGATTCTGGGCGGCATGGGCGTGTTCTTTCTTCTCGAGAAATTTCTTCATTGGCATCATCACCACACACCACACCAGGGCGAGCGCGCTGAATGCGACGATTGCGAACATCATATCGAGCCGTATGGCAAACTTGTCGTCATTTCGGATGTTCTGCACAATGCGATTGACGGCGCGATTATCGCCGCGGGATTTCTGGTAAGCCCTGAAGCGGGTATCGCCACAACAATCGCCGTCATACTGCACGAAATTCCCCAGGAGATCGGCGATTTTGCTGTGTTGTTGCATGCAGGGTTTTCACGCACACAAGCTTTGTATTTTAATTTCGCTTCCGCACTCTCTGCGTTCATTGGCGCATTGCTTGTGTTTGTCATTGGTATTTCAGTCGACCGTGCGATTCCCGTCATCTCGGCGCTCGCGGCAGGAGGATTCATTTATATTGCGGCGGCCGATTTGGTTCCTGAATTACATCGCTCGAGCCGTGCTGTTGATGCGTTGGTGCAGTTAATCGCGGTCAGTGTCGGTGTCGCAGTTATGTTTGCATTGACTGCGCTCGAATGACCCAGTTTTTAACTGATACACTGCATGGATGGATATTGAGCGGGTTCTTGTTTTTCTTACCGACCCAGTCGGTGCAGGAATCGTGGTGGGCATAGTTTTTTTCGTCTGTCTTATCGTGTGGCTTGCCGTGAGATCAAACAGAAAAGAAGAGTGGGGTGTGACGACACTCAAAAGCGATTTTGATGCAGCTGCGCAACGCATCAGCGACGCCGAGCGCATTGGACGATTTGGAAGTTTCAGTTGGGATTTTCAAACGCACATGGTGTTTTGGTCGGATGGCATGTACGAGCTTTTTGGTGTGATGTATCGCAAGCGCGCCCCGACTGTGTTCGAGATGCTTTCGCATATTCATGAAAGCGATCGTGAAGCGGCGCGCACTGCGTGGCAAAAAGTACAAGAGCGCCCTGGAGATCTCGATATTTCCTTTCGGGTACTGATACCCGGTGGGGCGGTGCGCTATATTCGTGCAAAGGGAAAATCATCCTTAGGTTCTGGTTCGCAGGTCCGTCTTCTTCAGGGAGTTGTGTATGATGTCACTCGGGAAGTCGCAGTGGACAGAGCAAAGACAGAGTTCGTCTCGCTTGCGTCACATCAGCTTAAAACCCCACTCACATCTATTAAATGGCTTACCGAGGCGCTTTTGACAGGACAGGTCGGATCGCTAACGCCAGATCAGACAAAATATGTTTCAGATATTCAACAAAGTAATCATCATATGCTCGAAATGGTGAACGAGCTCTTGGATGTGTCACGCATCGAACTTCGCTCGATTATCACAACACCCGAGGAATGCATTATTACTGAAGTGGCCGAGAGTGTGATACACGAGCAACAGCAGACAATTGATGTCAAACATTTGGTGTTCAAGTACACGGCTGCAAACGATTTGCCGGTGCTTCAAGCCAATCGCCGATTGTTGCGTATGGTATTGCAAAATCTTCTTTCGAACGCACTCAAATATACGCCCGAGGGAGGCCATGTCGAGATTGAGATTGGACATGGCGGTGTACGGGTTCCTGGTATTTTTGTGCGGGTGGCAGATGGTGGTATCGGCATTCCAAAAGATGAACAGGACAACATCTTTAAACGCTTGTACCGCGCCAAAAATGCTCAAAAGGCTGTAGCAGACGGTACTGGCCTCGGGCTGTATGTGGTTAAAACGGTGGTTGAGCGCGCGGGGGGAGCCATTACTTTTGAGTCTGTCGAGGGGAAGGGTACAACTTTTTACTTGACGCTTCCTACAGTGTGGCGCGTGGTAGATGAAGACCAATTGAGCGGTATGGTACACTAAAGCCTTGCTAGTAAATAAATCCTAACCATGGAACCGACAAAGAAACGCATATTGATTGTCGAGGATGAAGCAACCACCCTCATGCCGATTACCAATGCACTTGAACAAGCAGGATATACAGTCCTGCAAGCTCATGATGGGCAAGAAGGGCTCACGATGGCCAAAGCAGAACACCCTGATTTAATTTTGGCTGACCTTAAGATGCCAAATATGAATGGTCTTGAAATGATCGCCGAATTGCGCAAAGATTCTTGGGGCAAGGACGCGCAAATAATAATCACTACAAACACTTCCGATGTAGCGACTGTGCAAGAGGCCATGACACACGGCGCTTTCTTTTATGTGGTCAAGAGTGAGACTTCGATGAAAGAAATTGTCAACATGATTGAACTGCGCGTTGGAAAATCGGCTGCATAATTTTTTTTAGCAGGTAAAGCGAAGGCTACACTTCTTTCTTTTCTGCGTAGATACACATACTGCGGCGTTTGTGCGCCCGCCCGCGATTGAGATGTCCGTGAGATTTTGCGATGCGATGCACGATAAAATATGGTTCGAGCTCAGCAGTGATTTCTTCCTCAGTATAGACATGTTCGCGCACTTTAATTTCTGGATGCAGATAGGTGCCAGACTCGTCGGTGGGATAGTCGCGAAGCATTCGCGCGGCGTTTAAATCTTCGTCCAATAGAAACACTTTCAAAAAAAGCCAGCCCCCAGGCCGTAGGACCCGCGCTTCTTCCTGGCGCAAAAGTTGGCGCTGTGCGGTGTTCAATACTTGCGAAGCCATCATGTCGAGTACAAACGAGAATGATCCGTCTGTGAGTGGAAGCGGGGGCGCAATGGTGCGCACTTCGTAGGAAAGCCCGGCAGTCGCATATTCCTTGGCGTTTACGATCGCCTCGCGCGCAGTGTCATAGCCAAGCCCTTGCATGCGAAAATTTTCAGCGAGCGTGCGCAAGTTGCGACCGTTGCCACAACCCAGGTCGAGCACGCGGGCTAGGGGATTGAGCAGGCGGTGCCCGAAACGGCGTTCTATCCAACGGGTGAATTTCCCCAGGTCTTCGCTCGGGTAGTTCGACAGGGAAAAATGCCCGGGCTTCGCATACTCGCGTTCCCAGAACTTCCCCTTCTTTTTGCCACGCGCATTCCTTGACATAGCCTCATAATGCATGTTCTTGTCTGTTTCCGCAAGGCGTACTTGCCTCTATTTTAATTTCGTGGCAAAATAGAAAAACAAGTAAAACGCTATGAAGAAGGACAAACTCGAAGACATTTTTATATACGGCAAGCATGCAGTCATGGAGGCGCTTGCCCATGCCCCCCACACTATCAAGCGCGTTCATTGTTCGGAACGGTTTAACGAGCCCGAAGTGCGAGAACTTTTGCGCGCACACAAAATCGAGCCACATATCATGAATGCGGGGCTTTTGGATCGTGAAGTCGGCAAAGACACTGCGCACCAGGGTATTCTCGCAAAAATTTCTACACAGGCTTTGATGCAGCCACTCGACCAAGTCTTGAAAAAGATGGATATGAAGAAAAATCCCTGCATCGTTATTTTGGGAGGGTTATATGATCCACACAATGTGGGTGCAGTGATTCGTTCTGCCGCCGCGTTTGGAGTGTCTGCCGTGTTGATACCCGAGCGCAATCAGTCTCCGGTGACCGGAACAGTTGTCAAGACTTCGGCAGGAATGGCATTTCGTATTCCGTTGGTGGCGATTGGTAATGTGAACGAAACACTGCGTCATTTAAAAGAGCGAGGTTTTTGGACCTATGGTCTTGCAATGAAAGGTAATCCGCTTTCGCGTGAAAAATTTGATAGGCCTGCTGTGTTTGTACTGGGAAATGAAGGGCACGGCATTCGTGAAAAAACACTCGATCTGTGTGATATTCCACTTACCATCGCAATGGATCCTCGATGCGAGTCATTGAATGCGGCCGCGGCTGCTGCGGTGGTGTTATATCAATGGAGTGTGCGGCCTGTATGAGTTATACCGAAAAAGATTTAGTTACGCCGGGGTGGGAAGATTACGAGCTTCTCGATAGTGGTAATCACCGCAAGTTGGAACGCTTTGGCCGTATCATTCTCATTCGCCCCGAGACTCAGGCGATTTGGGCTCCGCTGCGCCCTGGCGCGTGGGAGCATGCCCATGCTGAATTTCGCATGGAAAAGGCAAAAGGGATTTGGATAAAACACAAAGAGCTACCCGAGACATGGCCGAATGAGTGGCGAGATATTCATTACACGGTGCGTCCCACAGCTTTCAAACATGTAGGTGTATTTCCAGAGCAGGCAATCAACTGGGAATGGATTGACGGATGCGTACGCAAGCTCGACAAACCTCGTGTGCTTAATTTATTTGGGTATACCGGTATCGCGAGCTTGGTTGCAGTGCGCGCCGGGGCACATGTTACCCATGTTGATGCCTCGCGACAATCAGTGCAGTGGGCCAAGGATAACGCCGAACTCTCACACATCAGCCCAGAGTCGTTTCGCTTTATTCTCGAAGACGCAACTGCTTTTGTAAAACGAGAGGCACGCAGAGGAAGCACCTACCATGGCATCATCCTAGACCCGCCAGCGTTTGGCCGCGGGGCAAAGCATGAAGTGTGGCACATAGAAGAACATCTCGCTCCTTTACTGCAGGAGCTGAGCACCATTCTTGCGCCCACGCCAAATTCTTTTTTGCTGCTCAATGGCTATGCGGCGGGCTACACTCCAAGCGCCTTTGGTCAATTGCTAGCAGGTATATTTCCTAAAACAGCCGGTTCGTTTGGTGAACTGCGCATTCAGCAGGCTGATAGCGACTACTGCCTTTCAAGCGGTATTTATGGACGCTTTGTGCGCACCTAAGGATTCGTCCAAGATACTCATCGTTCGTGATATATTGTAATGATGGTGAAGATACTGGCATACGCACGCACGCACAAAGTAATTGTGGGGCTGGCGTTTACGGTTCTATGTGGCGGAGGATATTGGGCATACAGTGCATACACCACCACTGCTGGTGAGACCCGGTTCGTACTCGGCACAGTAAAAAAGGGTACTATCGTGGCATCAGTTTCGGCAAGTGGCCAAGTCTCGGCTTCGAGTCAGCTTGATATAAAACCTAAGGCGTCGGGCGAGATTATCTCGATTCGAGTGACTTCTGGGCAGAAAGTTGGGCCTGGGACACTCATTGCCGTTCTCGACCCGACGAGCGCCCAAAAATCAGTGCGTGATGCTGAATCGAATCTAGAAAGTGCCAAACTTTCCCTCGAAAAAATTAAACGCCCTGCGGACACACTCTCACTTATTCAGTCTGAGAACAGCTTGGCACAGGCAACAGTTGCACTTGGCAAAGCCTACGACGACGGTTTTAATTCTGTTGCCGACTCATTCTTAGATTTACCGACAATAATGGCCGGACAGGAGGACATTCTCTATGGAAAATCTGTAAATCCCTCAGGATCACAGAATAACCTCTCAGCGTACACTGACATGGTTGATGGACGCGATTTGGATGTGCTTGTATTTCGCGATGATGCAGTTGCAAAGTATAAAAAAGCACGCGACGAGTACGATGTAGTCTTTCTCGCGTATCGCGCAATGACGCGTAATTCAAGTAGGGAGGCGATTGAAAGTATCATTGACAAGACATATGCAATGGCGAGAACGGTCGCAGACTCGGTGAAAAGCACTCACGACTTTCTTGGTTTTGTGAAGGATAAAATTATTGAGCAAAACGCAAGTGTCCCAAGCGCTCTCACGGCAGATCAAACTGAAAACGCTAGCTATATCGCCGATGCAAACTCAAGTCTCACCGCGCTATTGAATCTTAAAGAGACGATTGCATCTGCAAAATATTCAATTACCGAGAAGACAGAGTCTCTCGCAGAGCTTAAGGCGGGTTCGGATGCACTAGACATAAAATCAGCCGAGCTGACACTGAAACAGCGAGAGAACAGCTTGCTTGATGCGAAGCACGCGTTGGCCGACTACTATGTATACGCACCATTTGCGGGTACCATTGCCACACTAAGCGCCAAAAAATATGACACTGCCGGAAGTGGGACTGCTATCGCGACGCTTATCACTAGTCAGAAGATTGCCGAACTTTCGTTGAATGAGGTCGATGCGACAAAAGTAAGCTTGGGCGACAAAACAACATTGAGTTTTGATGCCATCGAAGACTTCACACTCACGGGCGAAGTGGCCGAGATTGATGCAATCGGCACCGTGACACAAGGCGTCGTGTCATACAAAATAAAAGTGCGTTTTGATAGTCAGGACGAACGAATCAAGTCAGGCATGACAGCAAATGCCGCTATTCAAATTGAGACACGCCAAGATGTGCTGGTAGTACCTTCTGGTGCTGTTAAAACTCAAAATGGTGTCAGTCGGGTACAGGTGTTTAATCCAGCGCTTGTAAGCGAAGGCGGAGCGCAAGGGGTGGTTTCAAAGACACCCCCGACTGACAGTGAGGTAGTCGTAGGCATATCAGACGACTCCAGCGTGGAAATTGTATCGGGATTGGAAGAGGGGCAACAAATTGTCACACGGACTATTTCTACAGCCGCTACTGCAGCTGCCACAACAGGATCTGCGGCTCCTCGAGGAGGAGGGGGATTCGGAGGGCCACCAGGAATCAGATTTTAATAGCACCTCCCATGATTACTGTTACTGATATCACGAAAACCTATGGCATGGGTGCCGCTGCATTCCAGGCTCTCAAGGGTGTTTCGTTTTCCATACAAGATGGAGAATTTGTTGCCATCATGGGTCCATCCGGTTCAGGAAAATCGACATTAATGCATATACTCGGCTGCCTGGACACACCTACAACTGGCTCCTATATCCTTGATGGTAAGGACATTTCGACTTTGAACGACGAACAATTGGCCGACATTCGGAAAGATAAGATAGGATTTGTGTTCCAGGCATTTAATTTGTTGCCGCGAACGACCGTATTGCGGAATGTAGTCCTTCCCTTGGTGTACGCTGGGGTTGATGAAGACGAAAGGGAAAAGCGGGCAGTCACCGCACTGCGTGCCACCGGGCTGACCGAAGAGCATTTTCAACACAAGAGCAATGAAATATCAGGTGGACAAATACAGCGCGTGGCAATTGCTCGGGCATTGGTAAATAATCCAACGCTTATTCTCGCAGACGAGCCTACAGGAAACTTGGATACTAAGACAGGAGAATTGGTATTGGGCACATTTCAAAAATTAAATAAAGAGCACGGCCGTACTATCATTCTTATTACCCACGAACCAGACGTGGCAGAGCATGCAGAGCGGATCATCACCATCCGTGACGGTCTCATTGTCTCCGATGCAAGAGTCGGTTCACGGCGCCATGCGCATCACCATGAAAGCTAACGATATTGTACGCGAGACATACACAGCCCTCTCGGCGAACAAGGTGCGCTCGAGTCTTACGATTCTTGGTATTGTTATCGGCATTTCTTCGGTTATCGCTATGGTTTCAATCGGCACTGGTGCGTCAAATACGATTTCGTCTCGCATCGAATCGCTGGGCTCAAATCTGATACAAGTAACGCCAGGAGCACAGCGTATGCAAGGATTTGGTGCGAGTGGAGGCCGTGGAAACGCCAAGACACTGACCAATGACGATGTTGATGCTATAGCGACAAAAGTCGCTGATATCCAAGCGGTAGATGCTCAAGTGTCGGGACGCTACCAAATTACGGCAAAAGGGACAAACACCAATACATCAGTAACTGGTGTTACCTCAAACTATCCACATATTCGGAATGTCGAAGTTGCCGAAGGATCATTTATTACTGATTCACAAAACAATTCTGCTGCGAAAGTGGCAGTGCTAGGGCCGACCACTCGTGATGATTTATTTGGCGAAGGGTCGAATGCCAACGGCCAAGCAATTCGTATAAAAGGTATTGAGTTTAAGGTAATCGGCATAACCGTTTCGAAAGGTGGTACAGGTTTTCAAAATCAGGATGACATGATTTTTATTCCTGCACGAAGCGCTCAGCGGTACCTTTCTGGTGACGAGTATCTGACAACCATTGCTGTACAGGCATCATCGCCAGAAGTTATGACGCAAGTACAGACCGACATCACCAACCTTTTGCTCGAGCGCCACAAGATAAGTGATCCTGCACTTGCCGATTTTAGTGTATTGAATCAAAACGACATACTCTCGACAGCGACGGATATTACCGCGACGCTCACCTATTTGCTGGGAGCTATCGGAGGTATTTCGCTTTTGGTTGGCGGTATTGGTATTATGAATATGATGCTTACCACGGTGACAGAACGCACCAGGGAGATAGGCCTACGCAAGGCAATTGGTGCCAAAAAAAGAGATATTGCTACGCAATTTCTCGCAGAGGCAACTGCATTGACACTGATTGGGGGCGTTATCGGCATCGCGCTCGGATGGTGCATCTCGGCCTTAGTGAATTGGACGGGGGTGGTAACCACAAGTGTCTCGTTTTCTTCAGTCGCACTCGCATTCGGTGTCTCGGCTGTTATTGGAATTGTGTTTGGGTATTATCCCGCACGACGCGCCGCGGCGCTTAATCCGATTGAAGCGCTGCGCTATGAATAATTAAAATGTGTTACGCGGTAAAAAATGTATGGACAAAAAGATTATTGCAGGGATTGCCGGACTCATCAGTATTGCTAGTGGAGCTTTTTACGGCGGGATGTCGTATGGGAAAAGCAGTGCCACCACCCCGACGCGTGGCCAATTTGCTGTCGCCCAGAACGGGCGACAGGCTGGTATGAGTGCGCGTGGTGCAGGTACCGTTTTTGGCGAGATAATTGCTCGGGATGAGACCAGTATTACAGTCAAGATGCCAGATGGCAGCACAAAAATCGTACTCGTTAGCGCAAGCGCGCAAGTCGGGAAGTCAGTAGCAGGTTCTGCCACTGATCTTGTTGCAGGTGTAACGGTTATGGTGACAGGAAGTGCAAACAGTGACGGGAGCGTCACTGCAGAGAGTGTGCAAATACGGCCGGCAGGTTCTCCACCATTTGGAGGCATGCGAAAAAACCAGTAAACACATGATAAACTCATCAGGATGCAAGTTGTAAAATTTGGTAACCTGCAGTGGATTGACATTGTTGCTCCATGTGACGATGATATTCGCTATCTTGAGGATCATTTTGGTTTTCACCAGCTGATTTTGCAGGAAGTTCGAACCCCTACATTGCACCCATTGGTGGCGGAATACGAAGGGTACTTATTCCTTGTGCTCCATTTTCCTAACCAAAGCAAAAATACAGGGCGCGTCCTTAATGCCGAGATAGATTTTCTTATTACCACAGACACCATTGTGAGCGTACGGTACCAAACATTCGACGACTTCCAAGAGCAACTGCACTCGATGGCGGATAATCATGATGTGCACAAAACGACAGGTCATCTTTTCCACGCCATGGCGAAGCATCTCTTCAGCTCAACATTTCCTGAGTTAGATGGCATTAAGAAAGCGGTTGACGACGCTGAAGACGCTATTTTTGCGCATGTTGACGATGCAAATATCGAGCGCTTAGCCGATATCAAGCGCAAAGTGCTGGATATATTGCGCGCCCTGCGGCCACAAGAATCAGTGTGGGAATCTTTTCACACAATTGCTACGCGTTTTTGGGGAGAGGGTATGCGACCTTACTTGTCCGACCTCGACGCCGACTACAATCGCGTCCTCCATTTTGCTGAAATGCATCTGAGTATCATTGACTCCATTCATGTCACGGCAAGTTTTCTCTTGGACAACCGTCGCAACAATGTTATGAAGGTCTTGACGCTTTTCACGGCAATTATTTTGCCACTCTCATTGATTACTTCGATTTTTGGGATGAATTTTACACATATTCCGTACGCAGCGAACCCGCAAGCTTTCTACTGGTTGATTGCTGGGATGGTCGCTTCAACCATCTTGATGATTGTCTACTTCCGTAACAAAAAATGGCTTTAGGGCTTATCCGGCAATAATAAAAAAAGCCCGGGTACCCGGGCTTTCATCAGATAGGACGCTTGTAATGTTCACGAATATGCCTCGCTACCATACTATCGGCAACCTGGCTGCTCGGTATGTTGTACGCATCGCTCACTTGAAAGATCTCAGTCAGCTTTGTGCCAATCATTGGTAGGACCACATCGAGATTTTTCCAGTTGAGCTCGTCGCAGACAACCTCTGCAATACCACCTGCATTGATAATGTAGTCGGGGGCATACAAACATCCATGAGTGTGCAACAGGATTCCATCTGCATCGGTCGCTAGCTGGTTGTTTGCACAACCAGCCACGATGGGAGCAACAATCTCAGGAATGCTTTGTGCGGCCAGTATACCGCCACGCGCACAGGGAACAAACACATGCACGGGGAGCGCATGCACTCGAACAGGATCAGTGATACTAAGAATCTTTGGAAATTCATCCTGGAGCGCGCGCAATGCGTCGGTGCGCATGTCTGCGATATGAATGCATGCGGCGCCTGCGGCAACAAGAAGTCGCACAACGCCTGCACCCACTGATCCGACACCTTGCACTGCAAAGCTTCGTGACGAAATCGAGTCGTCACCATAGTGATGTCTGAGTGCGGCACGAATGCCGATGAGGACACCCAACGCAGTCTTTGGTGAAGGATCGGCCGATTGTGAGCATCCGGCAACAAAGCCAGGTGCGAATCGTTGGATATACTCCATGTCGCGCGGACCGGTGTTCATGTCCTCAGCAGTGAGGTAAGTACCAATCTGTGACAACAGTGTTTTCCCATACGCTTCCCAGATGGGAACGCGTGCGTCCCATGATGTTAGGAAATGCGGAATGCGGTGTGCGAACACAACAGTCTTTCCGCCCGCAATGGCAAGCTCAAAACCTGCGGCTTTTTTTGTCATCGCACTCGAAAGACGCAAAGCATCACGAAGCGCTTCGTCGTCAGATGAATACTGCATGGCGCGTGTGCCACCAAGCGAACGAACGAGTGTACCTTTTGGGGATAGTATCCCGGCACCATCGCGATGCACCGCAACTGCAATCACTGGCGTGCCGTCTGGCTGCACCAATGCGTGAACGGCGTGGCCATCGTATTCTGGCAGATGTTTACAACGATCGTCGATGCGCGCATATAGCATGGCATCCTCCTCGTGCTTGAGACACGATTTCCACCCAAAGGATACCTTTAAAAAGAGATGTGAGTCAATCGGGTATGCAGGAGAAGGAAGTAGTGTGTACGCTCATGAAATAGCACACAATTCTATGGTAGAGTAAAGGCATGGTGCGCAGACTCTATAGTGGTGTCTACTGGTTTACCGAGCGCTACGCGCTCTATTTACCAACGATTGGTCTTATATGGGGCCTTATCTGGGATACGCTGACATTACGCCGGCCAGACTCTCTTTTCGAGAATGCCGCCGTTCTTTTATATCTCACGCTCTCAGCGGGGATGATTACACTTCTTAATTTGAGACGCTCTCGAGGAAAAGAAGAAACGCCACTCATGTGGCTTATCGTGCTTCAGTTTGCGTTTGGTAATCTGACGAGCGGTTTGTTCATTTTGTACGCGAAGAGTGGTACCTTTGCGGGCGCCCTTTTATTCTTCGTGCTTCTCGGCGCGCTCTTGTTGGGCAATGAGCTTTTTCGTGACCGGTACAGCCGAATTCATATACACACTGTTGTGTGGTATGTGCTTCTCCTTGCGTATTGCATCATCAGCGTTCCGATTGTCATCAACATGTTTGGTGACACGGCGTATCTTATTAGTGTTGGAGTCAGTTTACTAGCCGCTGGGGTTTTCCTGTCGATTCTCTATGTGCTCGCACGCTCGTCATTCCATGGTCGTCATCTACATGTATTTGGTTCGATTCTCACGGTAGCGTGTTTGTTCTCTGCTCTCTACTTTGCCGGTGCGTTGCCGCCAGTTCCGCTCATGGCCAGGGAAGTTGGGATTTATCATTTTGTTGAACGCAAAAAAGATGGAAGTTACTATGCACAATTCGAGCAGCCAGCCTGGTATGAATTATTTAAGAACACGGCGCATGTCTATACAAGCGGCCCCGGCACACCACTCTATTGTTTTAGCGCGGTGTTCGCACCTCCCAATCTAGATGCCCGAATCGTCCACCGCTGGGAGTACTGGGATGCTCTTTCAAGCAAATGGGTGCTCGCGAGCGAAATTCCTTTCGCGATTACTGGTGGCCGAGATACAGGGTACCGTGGGTATACAAAAATTTCTGGCACGGAAAAAGATATTTCAAACGAGTGGCGGTGCTCGGTGGAAACCGAGCGAGGTTCGCTGATCGCTCGATCTTCCGTTGTCTTGCAGGAAGAAATAAATCTCCCTCTTCTCGAGGAAGTGATTTTCTAATCACTATGCCGCTTCGTTTCAAAGGGGTTGTTGGGGATTATGCGCTACTCGCAGTGATTGCGGCGACGCTCCACTTCGCGTGGGAAAATGCGCATGTCTCACTCTATGGAGGATATGGGCATCTTGTAGGAATTCTTCCCGTTACTGTATGGGCAACTGCGGGGGATGTGATGTATACCTGCGGAGCAGTATTTGTAGTTGGCTTGTGCAAAGGTAGAGCGCGTTGGTTTTCTGACATATGCTTACAAGATTTACTCAGCTTGAGTGTCGTAGGTTTTTTCATTGCCATTTTTGTTGAGTACAAGGCATTCGCAAATGGCTCTTGGTTCTATCTCGATGCAATGCCTATCATTCCTTTTTTGGGCATTGGTCTGAGCCCTGTGCTTCAAATGGTGGTACTGTTGCCACTTTCAATATTTTTGACAAGTGTTAGCAAAAAAAGCGACAGTAGTTCATCGTAAGGTGTGTGGTATTGTATTTACATGAAAAATATCATTATTGTTGTCGCAATTATCGTCTTGGCGTATGTCGGGTACCAGTTAATCGGGGTTCCCTCCATAACAACATTGCCAAAAGGTATCGAAGCGGCATTGCAGGGTGCGGCACTTGATATGACCGACTTGGGTGGTGGGGAACTGGTGCTCAAGGATGGAACGGCTGAATTTTCTACAGGAGCAGATACTCCGAACGGATTCGTACGCCTTGCTGGCAAAAACACCATTGTAGAGAATGGTGAGGTTGCAGATGTTTTTTCAATTGTTGAAGCAAATGGAGGTGGCACCGGTACTTTTATTTATCTTGTACACTTTGCATATACTGCCGTGAGCGGGACAGCAATTGAACAGCAGAAAATTATGCTAGGCGATCGCATAGCCGTTGATTCTGTGACCACCGAGATTACCTCACCCAGTACTTACGATGTTTTGGTTGCACTGAAAGACCGGGAGGGTACTGAGCCAATGACAGCCGTTCCTCAGGTACCGATGGTTTTGCAATTCACCCGCGGCACTAATGGTCTCGAGCTTAAAACGCTTACCTACGGCACCGCCAATGACTACGACATGGTGCTTGTTTCGCCACTTCCTGGTACGACAGTGCCAGTCGGCGAATTCCAGGTGCAGGGGGCAGCGCGTGGGATGTGGTATTTCGAAGCGAGTTTTCCTACCGAGATACAAACATTTTCCGGCGAAGTCATTGCACAGTCACCTGCGGAGGCACAGGGCGAATGGATGACTGACGAACTTGTACCTTTTATTGCAAAATTATTGCCGCCATCAACATCACATGGCCCACACCTACTCGTCCTTAGAAAAGACAACCCCTCGGGAGAACCACAGTTCGACAAATCACACAGCTTTATTATCGAATTGCCATAGGGGTTGACTATCTGGGGGGACGGAGTCAGACTGGCTCTAGTGTATGGAGGGTCGGATGAGGCTTTCGACAATTGAAAAAAAGATTGCTTCTGCGGAAGCAAATCTTGCGGAATTGCGTCTGCTGCGTGTTGCGGTGATACAAAAGAAGCGCGTGCGGTGTGAAGCATGTTTAAAAACTGCAGCCCTCCGCTCATGGAGTTTAATTATTGAGCATCACCACATTTCGCCGTACGGTTGTTCTAGTGGTGACTACTGGGCTCGATCCAAAGGGCGAGAGTGGATAAGGTGTCCGCACTGTCGAATGGCTCACAAGAGCCTGCAGCAACCTTTTCTGGACACTAGCTACTTCGACACGGTGTTTACGCGGTACAAAAGTTCCGGATCATCTGCGTCTTGGTATGTATATAAGCAGAACGGACTTCTCATTGACGGGGATCTGCAGAAAGCCCAAGACGAGATAGATGCAGAGGAAAAGCAGATCCAGGTGAGCACTGAGAGATTTTTGAAAGATTTTCAGAAAAGAGGGCGACCCATTTTTTCTTGACAGCGCCCAACCACAAGCTACACTGCATCCGCCCTTATTGGGCGTTTCCTCCCTAGACTTGGCCGCCCCTCACAGGGCGGCCCTTTTTATTATATAATGTGTACATGAAAACTGTGGGGCTTGTACTGTTTGGTTTTGTATTTGCAGCCATTTTCGGTGCGTCGTCCGTACAGGCGCAGGTAACCTGTACTGGTATGGGTGATAATAAAATAACCCTTGGGGCGGGAGGTGCGATTTCGGTCGCCTGTAGCAAATACGAAACCCCTGGCGGGGGTGCTACACAGTTCCAAATGCCCGATGGGACCATGTGTTCGTTTGAAAACATGAAGTCAGGTTCTGTTGCGTGTGGAGGGCCGGGTGGCGGTGCAGGGAAGTCCTTGCCAAAAACACTGACACAGGATCAATTTGGAATGATGGTCAAAGATGTACAAGATGCTTATGCAGGGGGGAGCACCCACGACGAAATTGCAACGCTCATTCATAACTCTCTCTTGGCAGGCATCCCCCTTGATGATGGGGGTGCTTTTGGGAACGCCTTTTCACTGACATCAGACAACGCAGAATTTGTAAATACAACAGCAGACCAGCTTGAATCCATATATGGGGCATTGCTTGCAATTGGCACCCAAGAGCAGCCGGAAGACGGAGTGCTAAATGAAAAGGCGGCTGGCCGTCCCACGCAACTTGCGATTATTGGCGATACTCAGCAATGGGTGTTGACCGAACGAATCCCCGAAGATATCACTGCAATGGACGATACCCGCGACTACTACTATGTACGCTCTGTGCAGGGCGGCAATGTGACTTTTGGAGGTGTTTCCTCGGCACCTCGCGAAGCGACACCATGTGAACCGGCTTGCCAGGTGCGTCGTGCATGGAATCGCGGCGACATCACTCTTGTGGATGTGTTGTTCCCAATTATTTCTGCAGGACTTGCTATTCATTTTGCGCACCATCTACGACGACGGGCAAGAGAAATATGAACGAGGCGTATCAACAAATGCAGCGTTTTGATGAACGGGAGGTACCTAGTTTGCTGGTTTGCGTGCGTGGTGCTTTAGACTTCTTCCAAAACCACACACCTCCTCGGTTGCCGCCGTTTTCTTATAAGCGACCGTTGGTGGTAGGGAGCGGGAACGCAGCCGTACTCGGGCAAATAATTTTTGGTCAAAGCGATGCAGTTTTCGCAGACGAAAGTTCTGTAGAGGCAGTTTTACGCCGCGTTTCAGGAATTGATGGAGCCGTTATTTTTTCTGCTTCTGGTAGCAAGCATGCAGTTTTTTTAGCCGAGCTCCTCACTCAGAGAAATATTGCAACACAGCTCATAACTACAAGTAAAAATGCGCCCGCCGCGCGTCTCTTGCAATCCGACTCGGTGCATGTGTTCCCAAAGATGCGCGAACCCTACACATACAATACTTCCACATACCTCGGCCCACTGCTGGCGCATACTCAAGAAGGTCCAGCAGTTGTTGCTACATATATAGAGGAACATGTTTTGCCGAATTTTGTGGGGCGAAAACTCGAACAGTACGATGCTTTTTACTTTTTGGTACCCGCCAGATATATGCTAGTGCGCGACATGATCCTCACAAAGTTTGATGAACTTTTCGGGTCACGCGTATCGGCGCGTGTATTCACCCCTGAACAAACGAAACATGCCAAGCTTGTTGTACCGAATGAACGCGAGTTATTTATCGATTTTACAGGGGGTAGCGCGCTGCTTGCCCCACAAAAAACAATAGCGGTGGCGCCCCCTGAGGGGTATGCTTCCGCTCTAATGGCCAGCTATGCTGTAGTGGGACTTATACAAGAAGCCCATCCACCCTATTTCACCGAATATATACAAGCCTATATACAGAAAAGCGCGCTTGAGTTTGGCCAGTCAATGAATGTCATTGTAGAGGGTGAAGTATGATAGAATCGGCGCATGAAGCTTTCAGAAGTACTTACAGATAGGGGATTTGTCCATCAAATTACCGGAACTTCACTTTCTGAAATTGTTGATGGCACACCTCGCGTTGCGTACTTGGGGGTTGACCCTACTGCGGACTCTCTCCATGTCGGAAATTTGGTGATTTATATGATGCTCCGTCATTTTGTTGCAGCGGGGCATAGAGTGGTTCTTTTAGTAGGAGGAGGGACTGGTCTTATTGGCGACCCAAAAAGTTCGGAAGAACGGCCCTTGATAGAGAAGGATGTTGTTGAGATGCGTGTGGGCAAACTTACTCAGCAAGTAAAACGGCTCATTAATGGCGACATAGAAGTTGTTAACAATGCGGATTGGCTCACTAGGATTTCTTTGATAGATTTCCTACGCGATACCGGCAAATTTTTCACCGTGAATGCGTTGATCAAAAAAGAGATAATGCAAAAGCGTCTTGCTGCAGAAGTGCCGCTCTCTTACACGGAATTTGCGTACCCACTGCTACAGGCCTATGACTACCTACACCTGCATCAATCCAAAAGCGTCGATCTACAGGTGGGCGGATCTGATCAGTGGGGGAATATCACTGCGGGGGTTGAATTAATACACAAAAAGCTTGGTCACGCAGTTCACGCACTTACTGTGCCGCTTGTCATTGACAAAGTGAGTGGAAAAAAATTTGGAAAATCTGAAGGGAATGCAGTGTGGCTTGATCCGGAAAAGACCAGCCCGTTTTCCTTCTTTCAATTTTGGCTGAACACAGACGACGCCAATGTTTTCGACTACCTGAAGCTTTATACGCTGCTCTCGCTCGACAAAATTAATGGTTTGCAGGAAAAAAATCATGCCGCGCCGCATGAACGAACGGCTCAGTATGCCTTGGCACACGCGGTAACGGAAATTGTCCATGGAAAAGCACAGGCGGATACATGTGTGCGTGTGAGCGAAATACTTTTTGGGAATCTTGCACTTTCTGAATTAGGAGAGCTCGACCACGAGGTTTTACTGGAAAGCGCACCACGAATACAGGTGACTCTTGGTATGTTCGTTGCCGATGTGCTGATGACCGCAGGTTTTGCTCGGTCAAAACGAGAAGCTAGACAGTTTATTCTTGACGGGGCGGTCCAGTTGGGGGGTATCGTGTGCAAAGAGGCTGATGCGAAATTAGAGGCACATTCATTTAGCAACAACCTCGTACTTTTGAAACGAGGAAAGCGACTTTCGACACTCCTAACACTTGTGTAAACCCACGATGAAGAGGAGCGCCCCCTGGCTTGCAAGAGGGTGGCATCGTTATATAATGCGCTCTTATGAATACCCAAGAAGACTCTGGTTGGACAATTGTCTACATAATTATTGGTATCATTTTATTTACGGGACTTGCATTTTGGGTGTGGACAAAGACCATGGCGAAAGCCCCGATTACGCAACCAGCTATGACTGAAGTCACGCAATTCCAGGCGAACACAATAAAAGAGGGGACTGGTGAAACCGCACAAAAGGGGCAAACGGTGAGTGTGCATTACACAGGAACTTTGAAAGACGGAACCGTCTTCGACAGCTCGCGGACACGCGGTGCACCATTCTCGTTTACTTTGGGTAGCGGACAGGTAATCAAAGGCTGGGATGAGGGTGTAGCTGGCATGAAAGTTGGCGAAATCCGAACGCTCGTTATTCCTCCAGATCTTGGCTATGGCTCTCGCGGGATTGGGAGTATTCCGCCAAACAGTTCGTTGTATTTCGAAGTCGAGCTTGTCGGTATCGAAGACAGTAAAGGATAATAAGGATAGGCAAGCAAGAAAAAAGAGGCCAAAGGCCCCTTAATCTGCGCAGTCATACTCGAGAGCCTCGGCTTTATTCGCAAGCATCAACCCGTATTTGCCGGCGCGTCGTTTGCGAACACCGGCACTGATCAGCATAATCGTAAACCCACATGCATCCATTGGGAAATCATCTTCCGAGGGGGTTCGAGTATGCGATTCGATTCGATGCAAGCGTTCCTTTGCAAGCTGTAGCACTTTTTTAGTTTTCTTCTTCCGCGACATCTTGGCATTCTTCGATTTGCAGGCAGAGCGAATTTTTCGCTCTATGTCGATGAGGATCGACTCTCGCAGACTTTTTTTGTGCATCAGCAACCCCCCAGTGGCTTCTCCGCGAACCCAATTATGTCACACAATGCATTTTTAGCAATAGATGGTACTATACGGTAATGGCCACATTCAAAATGGTGTCCGATCATGTTCCTGCAGGCGATCAGCCTGAGGCGATTCGAGTACTTCTTGCCGGGCTTGCTGAGGGAAAAATGCATCAAACACTGTTGGGCGTTACTGGTTCAGGAAAAACTTTTACCGCAGCAAACATTATTCAGGCATATAAGCGGCCTGCGCTGGTCATTGCGCACAACAAAACACTTGCGGCGCAGCTGGCTGCCGAGTATCGCGAATTGTTTCCACAAAGCGCGGTACACTACTTCGTTTCCTACTATGATTACTATCAGCCTGAAGCGTATGTGCCAACATCAGATACCTATATTGAGAAGGAGGCAATGGTGAACGAAGATATAGAGCGTTTACGGCATGCGGCCACTCAAGCACTTCTAACACGAGACGATGTCATCATTGTTGCATCAGTTTCATGTATCTATGGGTTGGGTTCTCCGGAAGAGTATCAAGAGGTAAATGTGCGTCTTACTGTTGGTGAGCGCGTAACCCGAGCCGATTTCATTCGAAAAATGATTGGTATTTATTTCGAGCGTACAAATGCTGACCTGTCGCCAGGATTATTCCGTTCAGTAGGGAACAATGTCGAGTTCATGCCAGCGAACGAGCGTGCAGTGTACCGTGTCGCTTTTTCGGGGGACACTATTCGAGAAATTATGGAGATTGACGCCATTTCTCGTGTGCAAATTGGCACACGAGATGTTCTTTTTGTATTTCCAGCGCGCCACTATGTGACCCCAAAAAATGTGCAAGACGCCGCTTTGGCAGATATTGAAGCTGAGCTTTCCGCCCAGCTCAAAAAATTTGATGCTGAAGGAAAACTGCTTGAAGCAGATCGCCTGAAACGGCGCACGCGTCAAGATATCTCGTTGATACGCGAATTCGGATATTGCAATGGCATTGAAAACTACTCTCGACATTTCGATAGGCGCAAGCCTGGCGAACCACCACACTCTCTCCTTTCTTATTTTCCAAAAAAAGCTGACGGCACTCCCGATTTTTTGACAATCATTGATGAATCACATGTGACCGTCCCACAAATTGGCGGTATGTATGCGGGTGATAGGTCACGCAAGCTTATGCTTATAGAGCATGGCTTCCGGTTGCCAAGCGCTGTGGATAATCGGCCACTTATGTTTGACGAATTTGCTGCACGCGTAGGGCCGGTTATTTTTACCAGTGCTACGCCATCGGTATATGAGCGCGAACATAGTGGGGCATTTGTTGAAATGATTATCCGCCCGACAGGGCTCGTCGACCCCGAAATCGTCATTCGTCCTATTGTAGGTGGGAAAGGGGAGGAATACCCTGGACAGGTGCGCGATTTCATTACGGAAGCGGGACAGGTGACGGCCCGCGATGCGCGATCTCTGGTCACTGTACTTACCAAGAAAATGGCAGAGGATTTGACTGAGTTTTTGAAAAAGAAAGGAATTCGCGCTCGTTACCTGCATAGCGACATCAAAACAATTGAGCGCATCGATATTCTTACCTCATTTCGAAAAGGAGAATTTGATGTGTTGGTCGGCGTGAACCTGTTACGCGAAGGGCTCGACCTACCTGAAGTCGAGCTGGTGGGCATTTTGGATGCAGACAAGGAAGGTTTTTTGCGTTCGGAGACCAGCTTGATTCAGACAATAGGGCGCGCAGCCCGCAATGTGCGTGGGCGCGTGATTCTGTACGCCGATACCATGACGGGTTCGATCGAGCGTGCAGTAGGAGAAACAGCGAAGCGACGAGCGCGACAAGAAGCATATAACAAAAAGCATGGCATAACACCCCAAACGATAAAAAAACGCATCAGCGATATCACTGGCGATATCATACGCATTCGCGCCAAGGCGGTCAGCGAGCTCGCTGCCATTGACCTGAACGGTGCAACCCCCAAGGAACTAAAGCGTATTATTCGAGACAAGCGCGAACAGATGCATGATGCGGCAAGTGCACTTGATTTTGAGACAGCGGCGCTTATTCGTGATGAGGTGCAGGAGTTGGAGAAACGCCTCCCCCTAGCAAAGAAGAAACCGGTGAGGAAAAAATTGACAAAACCGCCCACAGGTGTATAATTATAACTTCGCAACAGAAGAGAAAGGTATGGCCACATGGCCAAAACAGCAGTTGCAGAAAAAAGTACTACGCCCGACAAGCCGGAAGGTGCGGCGGTGCGCTTACGCGTTCGCGTTTCGCGGCGTATTCCTCGGAATCGCGAGCCCGAATGGGCAGAGATATTCGGTGATTGTGCCCTGACGCAAGATGAGCGCGAAGCCTTGGGGCTTTGTCGCAAGACCTGACGCTTTCGAAAAGCTCGCAGTGCCGCCTCCCTGCATATGTGCCTGGGAGGCGGTTTTTTCATGCGGGTGCATAATGGATGTATGGAAATCCGTGAACAGGTGCCACTTTATCCGTACACTACTTTCCAGGTTGGAGGCCGCGCTCAATACTTCGCAACAGTACGATCGCGTACTGATATCAAGGATGTTTTGCTCTGGGCACATGAGAAAAATCTAGCGTGTCGCATTCTTGCAGGAGGTAGCAATATAGTGGTCAGCGACGAAGGTGTTTCAGGAGTGGTAATGCATCTGGTATCGAATGATCGCGAGTTTTGTGGCACGACGCTGGTTGCGGATGCAGGGTCAAATCTTCTCGACCTTATCAAGGAAAGTAGTAAACAATCGCTTGGGGGGTGGGAAAGCATGGCTGGAATTCCCGGGAGTCTGGGAGGGGCCATTCGTGGGAATGCAGGGGCATTTGGCACTACTGTTGACCAAGTACTTGTTGCAGTAGAGGCTCTTCATATGCACACTGGCGAGTATCGTGTTTTCAATCTTTCAGAACTCAACTGCGGCTATCGTTCGAGTTTTTTTAAGTATCATCCCGAATGGATTATTATGCGAGCCAAATTGCAATTCGCCCGAGGGAGCCGTGAAGAAAGTGTACAGAAGATGCACGACACAATTGCCGAGCGGGAAAAAAGGCATTTGCAGAATGTGCGCGCTGCCGGATCATATTTTATGAATCCTAAAGTATCTGCTGAACTCGGAATGCTGTTTCAAAAAGAAAAAGGAGTTGTTGCACGCGATGGGCGCGTACCTGCAGGCTGGCTTGTCGAAAAAGCTGGTGTAAAAGGGTATCGTAGTGGCGACGCTATGACGAGTGCACAGCATGCGAATTATGTAGTAAATGTGGGCCATGCAACTGCCGAGCATGTTCGCGCTGTTGCCGAGCATGTCCGCAGGACTGTCCACAGACTCTTCGACACCCGTCTCGAAGATGAGGTGTCCCACTGGTGAGGAAAGGTTGACTCCTGCAAGAAATAAGCGAAGGTAAGGGAAGAACTGTGGAGCGAATATGACCAGTAGAAATCTGACCCTTCCTGGGTTGCCTCGTTATCAGCCTCGAATGCTCAAAGAGGTATTTGGCTACGACAATTTGGTACTACCTCAAATTGAGGTTGAATGGGCAGTACTTGAGACATTTGCTGAAATAGGCTTTATGAGTACTGCTGAGGCCGAGCTTCTTACTCCGCAGATGAAAGCTTTCTTGTGCGAGAGAATCACAACAACACTTGTTGAGGATCTTGAGCGTCGAGTGACCGAGCATGACATTCGTGCGTTGGTACAACTCATGCAAGAACGAATGCCTATACCGTTACGCAAGTATGTACACTTGTCTTTGACGAGCTATGATGTGGTCGCGACAGCCGACATGCTTCGTTATAAACAAGCACATCAAGCACTGCGACCGCATATCTATGCTGTGTTAAAGCAACTCGGTCGCGTTACGCGTGAATACGCTCATGCAGTGCAAATGGGTCGTACGCATGGACAGTATGCGGTACCAATTACTTTCGGCTTCTGGCTGGGTGCACTCATCGAGCGATTCCTGTGGTGTGCGACACAATTAGATTGTGCCATCAGCGAGCTACGCGGAAAGATTTCCGGAGCAGTTGGTGCATATAACGCACAGGTAGCAATGGGGATTGTAGCGCGCGCTGGATCACCTTCATTTGAAGCGCGTGTCTTGTCGCGCCTGGGGCTCCGGTCAGCGGTTGTTTCCACGCAAATAGTGCCTCCGGAACCACTGGCACACTATTTGCAGAGCGCGGTGCTCTTGTCGTCTGTGGTGGGGCAATTAGGTAGGGACTGTCGACATCTGATGCGTCCGGAGATTGGAGAAATCTCCGAAGGATTCTCGAAAGGTCAGGTCGGGTCGTCAACCATGGCGCACAAGCGCAATCCAAAAACCTTTGAACAGCTCGAAGGTATGGCAATCCTAGCTCAGTCTGAATACAGTAAAGTGCTAGCCACACTAATTTCAGAACATCAGCGGGACCTGGTGGGGAGTTCAATTGCGCGCACATTTCCGCTCATTCTGATATATCTGGCCCAACAACTTGAAACGCTCCTGCGTGAGAAAAATGGTTTGTCATTTATCGAGCGAATTAAATTTGGCACCTCTTGCGCCGGGGAAAAAGTGCGTCAAGAAGGGAGGGCGACACTCGCTGAATTACTATATTGCGCACTGCAATACGCGGGCTATCCAAAAGACGCGCATATGCTTGTCTCAGAAAAAATAGCACCACTTTTGCATAGTGGCATGCGCCCAGTACATGCAGTACACGCAGTTGCTGTTAGTGAAAAAGACGATGCGTTGCAAGAGGCATGGACGCGCATACCACGAGAGGCAAGAGAAATTTTGGAGTCAGGGAATGCCGCGCTCTATACTGGCCGAGCTGCAGAAATTGCCGTTACAGCATCGGTGCGTGCCGAAGCGGCAAGTGCGGTTGCTTTGGGTACAACAAAAGCGCGGTAGTACCGCGCTTTTCTCTATCTACACTGCAGGGTGTCGAATATGACCGTCCGGATCGAGGTAGTGCCGAACAATTTGAAGGGAAAGGGGAGAGAGAGCAAGAGAAAGAGCGATTACAGCGAGTGCGATGCGATAACCGTCGTGGCTAATAAAACCACTCGAAAGGCCTAATGCGACAAGAACAAAAGAGAATTCCCCGATTTGTCCCAGGACTGCCCCCAATGTGTATGCAGTACGGACTGGTGTTCCTAACAAGCGAAATAGAAATACATTAAATATTGTTTTCAACAGAATGGTAATACCCAAGAGGGTTGCAATCACAAAAATATTTTTAAAAATGAAAACGAAATCAAGTAACAGGCCAATGGAAAGGAAAAAAAGCATCATCAAAAAATCGTGAATAGGGTGAATAGCATGTCGATACGAGGCGCCAATAGTGCCGATATTTCCAATCAAAAGTCCTAGCGCAAAGGCACCGTAGGCGGTCGAAAGTCCTAAAGCTCCCGAAAGAGCTGCTGCTCCAAAGCAAAGTGCCATCCCAGCAACAACCGGCTGGCCAGCACCAGCATTCAGAATTCGTTCGACTTTGGCAATAATTTCGGGATGTTTTTGCAGACGAAAAATGGCAAGCAAACTAAGAGCAATAGTGCCAAGCGCCACAGAAAGGCGTATCAAACTTTCAAAATTCACAGTGCCCTCATGGAATGCGCCGACCACGAGAAGCATGGGTACTACAGCAATATCTTGAGCGATAAGATTGGCGGTTGCGAGTCTACCCGCACTTGAATTTGTCTCGCGTAGGTCGCGAAGCATGCTTACGGCCACTGCGGTACTGCTGAGAGCGATAGCGAATCCAAGTATGATACCAAGCTGTAGTGGCCAATCAAACAAGATTGCAGCCGAAACCATGACGGCAAGACCTGCGAGGATTTGAAGAGTAGTGACCCATACGGCGGCGCGCATACCTTTGGCAAAGCGTGAGATATCAAGCTCAAGACCAAGCATAAACATCAGAAAAATGATGGCAAGTTCTGCAAGCCACTGCAATGTTGGATCATTGGCCTGAAGCCCAAGTAGTCCTGGGCCGACAATTGCTCCAACGACAATGTATCCAATGAGTGCAGGTTGTCGCAGGCGCTGCAAAAGCCATCCGCCAAGAAAAGCAAAGAAAAGAATGAAAGCAATATGGGTGATACCGAATGCAGATTCCATAGCCCAACTATACCTATTTTTTTTGCAATGGGTACCTGTGGATTAAAAATCCTTGGCTCTAAAAACAAAACCTTAAAATGCTCTATTTTCTATACCACCTTCATGGTATAGTGCGCGTCCATGGCCGAGGACAAGATTGTAGTCAAAGGGGCGAGGACGCATAACCTTAAAAACGTGAGCGTCGAGCTTCCTCGCAATAAGCTAATCGTTTTCACGGGTCTTTCTGGCTCGGGTAAGTCTTCGCTCGCTTTTGACACTATTTTTGCCGAAGGTCAGCGCAAGTATGTCGAGTCGCTTTCAGCATATGCGCGGCAGTTCTTACGGCAGATGCAGAAGCCAGATGTTGATGAAATTACTGGACTTTCTCCTGCGATATCAATCGATCAAAAGAGCCGTTCAAACAATCCGCGTTCTACGGTCGCTACCATTACAGAAATTTACGACTACCTACGCGTACTGTACGCCCGTATTGGGCGTCCCCACTGCCTGGCATGTGGGCATGAGGTACGGAAACTTTCTAACGACGAAATTATGGCAACAGTGCTTTCTTTGGTAGATGAAGCGCGAGGCGAGAAAAGCAAAAAAGTAATGGATGTACCAGTATCCCCTGCAAAAATTCGTATTATTTCACCGGTGATCGTCGGTCGGAAGGGTGAATACTATCAGCTCTTGTACGATATGCTGGGCAAAGGTTATGAGAGAGCCATTATCGACAATGTCGAAGTGTCCCTTCGCGATCGGATTGATTTACAACGACACAAGAAGCATACGATCGAGATTGTCATTGACGAAGTTTTTGTGACAGAGTTCGAGACTGATCCAAAAGGATCGCGAGAGCGTGTGAGTGAAAGTATTGAACGGTCACTTCATGAATCTGACGGTTTAGTAAAGATAGTTTCTCCCAGTGGTGCTACGAAAACTGTCTCAAGCAAATTTATGTGCGCGCATGACGGCTTTTCGTTTCCTGAAGTTGAGCCACGCCTTTTTTCATTCAATTCTCCGTACGGTGCATGCCCCGAGTGCAAGGGGCTCGGTACTAAACATTTTTTTGATGATGAATTGTGTTCGGCTTGTAACGGATCTCGGTTGCGTCCAGAAGCGCTCAATGTCACTTTGGGTGGTCCTCTGGGAACAGGGAAGAATATTGTTGACCTTGCGGCGATGTCAATCGAGGACGCGGATGCGTTTTTCAAGAAATTGACCGTCACAAAAAAGGAAAAAGAGATTTCAGTAGCAGCAATCAAGGAAATTACTAGCCGTTTGCAGTTTATGCTTAATGTGGGTATCGAGTATCTCACCCTTGATCGTCGTGCAAACACATTGTCTGGAGGCGAAGCTCAGCGTATCCGCTTGGCATCTCAGCTTGGCTCTGGTTTGGTCGGCGCTTTGTATGTTCTTGATGAACCAACGATTGGGTTACATCAACGAGACAACGATCGTCTTGTGGATACGCTCAAACGGCTTCGTGATTTAGGGAATACCGTTATTGTCGTCGAGCACGATGAAGACACGATCTATGCCGCCGACTACATTGTCGACCTGGGCCCCGGTGCGGGTGTGCATGGTGGGGAAGTAGTGGTGGAAGGATGGCTCGAGAAACTTCTTACAGCAAAGACGAATGCTTCAAAATCCGACACGCTCGCCTATTTGCGCGGAGAAAAGAGTATTGAATTGCCTGAAAAAAGGCGCACGGGAGACAAGGGTAAAATTAAAATACGCGGGGCAAATCGCTTTAATATTAAGGACCTCTCAGTAGATATTCCGCTCGGCAAACTTGTGTGCATCACTGGCGTTTCTGGCTCGGGAAAGTCGACCTTCCTATACGACATATTGCATACAAACCTGCGGGCCCGATTTGACATGCGGTATCGAACTGCCAAGACCTATCATGCGGGTGTATTCGAAGGGACCGAGTATGTAGGTCGTTCGATTCTTATCGATCAATCGCCGATTGGCCGTACGCCTCGCAGTAACCCAGCAACATATACCGGTGCCTTCAATCATATTCGCGATATTTTTGCGATGAGCGAAGAAGCGAGAGCACGCGGATGGAAGCCGGGCCGATTCAGCTTTAATGTGAAAGGAGGTCGTTGTGAGGCCTGCCAAGGCAATGGTCTTATTGCGGTTGAAATGCACTTTTTGCCAACAGTGTATGTCACCTGTGATATTTGTAACGGCAAGCGCTTTATGAAAGAGACGCTTGAAGTGACATACAAAAACAAAAACATTCATCAGGTGCTTTCCATGACCAACGAGGAAGCGTGTGCGTTTTTCAAAGATATCCCAGCGATCTCGGATCGCCTGCAGACATTGCTTGATGTCGGACTTGGGTATCTGGAACTGGGACAAAGCGCGACAACTCTATCGGGCGGAGAGGCGCAACGAGTCAAAATTGCGTCAGAACTCTATCGACCACACCAGACCAAGACAATCTACTTGCTCGATGAGCCGACAGTAGGGCTCCATTATGGCGATGTTTTAAAACTTATAGAAATTTTGCAAAAACTTGTCGATCGTGGAAATACAGTCTTGGTTATTGAGCACAACCTTGATGTTATAAAATGCGCCGACTATCTGATTGATATGGGACCAGAAGGAGGTGGAAGAGGTGGAAAAATCGTTGCGAAAGGTACTCCTGAGGAAGTGGCTCGTGCAAAAGGGTCGCACACCGCAACATACCTTGCTCGTGTTCTTAAAAAAAGCTCGACAGGCAAACCTTTAACAAAGAAAGCCACCTAAGAGGTGGCTTTGGTACGGTAGGAACATTCCCTCATTGCTTCAGACGCAAAAAGTAGCCGAAAAAGTATTCGAATGCCACGGCGACCACAAACAAAAGCTGTCCGCCAGGGCGTTCGAACCACCAACTTCCTCCGAATAAAAGATCTATGGTGGTAAAGCCCAAGATGTAGATACTTGCCCAAAAGAGAGTGTGCTTGACGCGGTCCGACAAATCAGGCATTTGCCCTACTCCAAAAAAGGTAGCTTGCCATCAGGACATTCGCAGAAATCATGCACCCTGTCAATTCTTGCTCAGTTCAGTGTGCGCTGTATACTAGTAGCTTAGGAAGTTCCAGGAGAATGGAATGTGCCTGTGGCAACGCGCGAAATGGACACATGTCTCTGTCCGGGAAGGAATACGAATGCTTGTAAAAATGGCAACGAAGAACCAACAATGGTTCGGCGGTCGTTGGTTTGATGTAGAGGAGGTCCTCTACACGCTTTCCTGCGAATATGGCATCGAGCGAACAGATGGGTGGATAGAACGAACACTCAGCAAGACCTATGAAGCGCAGTGTGGCGCGCGCTCTACGCGCGAGGTCTGTGCCAAGAAACGGATTCAAGATGACTATGCAGAATATCTGCAAGAGGGGAAGCTCCCGTACTATTGTATGCGTACGCGTCTGGACTGTGTCTCGGCAGTGCTTGTTGAGAACGAAAGTGGCTAACCCAAAGTGCCGCAGATTTCTGCGGCGCCCTGTTTTTAGGATTGTTGCGCGCTGTGCCCGTAACAGGCACACTGCGTGTATGGAAAAAGCCTTTTTAGATACTCTGGATATACCGGATGAAGCCGGGGTGTATTTTTTTAAAAGTCCTGCCGGGAAGATTTTATACATTGGCAAGGCAACCTCACTCAAACAGCGGGTACGCAGTTATTTTTCAGCCGATCTCGTTGAGACTCGAGGTACGCGCATCACCGGCATGATTGCCGAAGCGACATCACTTTCGTGGGAGTGCACCGATTCGGTATTGGAAGCGCTGATTCTCGAAGCGACGCTTATAAAAAAGCATCAGCCAATTTATAACGCGCGCGAGAAAGACAACACAAGTTTCAATCATTTAGTTATTACAGAAGAGAAGTTTCCTCGCGTCCTCTTAGTGCGTGGGCGAGAACTGGAACTATCATGGCAGGGTAAAGACATTCGCTATGTGTTTGGTCCATTTCCGCACGCAGGTTCCCTTAAAGAGGCATTAAAGCTAGTACGCGATATTTTTCCTTTCCGAGACAAATGCACTCCAGAATCAGGTAAGCCTTGTTTCAACCGCCAAATAGGTCTCTGTCCAGGTGTGTGTAGTGGCGAAAGCTCTGCGCGAGCTTACGCACAAACTATACGACACATTGCTTTGCTCTTTTCAGCAAAAAAAGGCGAGCTTCTGGACCTCTTGCGAAGCGAAATGCAAAAAATGACCGTGAAAGAAGATTTTGAAAAAGCTCAAGATTACAAACGGCAAATTGCCGCACTGACACATATACGCGATGTGGCTCTTATAAAGCGAGAAGAGGCACACGCGACAGGGTTTCGGATCGAGGCATATGATGTTGCGCATACTGCTGGGCGTGAGACCGTGGGGGTCATGACGGTACTTACCGATGGCGTGCCTGACAAAAGCAGCTACCGAATGTTTAAAATTCGCACAGTAAAAAATAATGATGTCGGTGCGCTATCGGAAATACTGGAGCGACGACTCAATCACCTCGAATGGCCTCTTCCTCGGCTGGTAGTTGTGGATGGAGGTAAGGCACAATTGATGGCTGCGCAAAAAATATTCGAACGCGTCGGCATACGAATACCTATCGTTGCAGTAACAAAAGATGAGCACCATCGACCCAGGAACATCATTGGGGGACCGCTTCCGCCGGGACAAGAGCCAGCCGTCTTGCTTGGGAATGCAGAGGCACATCGTTATGCACTGAACTTCCATGATAAGAGGCGTCGGCGAGTGCTATACTCGTAGCATGCATACGACCGCAGTCGGCGTGTTTCGAGGTGGTACTTCGAATGAGTATGACATTTCACTTAAGACGGGTGCCGCTGTGATGCAGGCACTTCCTGAGGATCGCTATCGCGTGTGCGATATTCTTGTCGACAAGCAAGGTGCATGGCATGTTCGTGGGCTCCCCACCAATCCCATGCGAGCACTTTCTCAGATTGATGTCGTATTTAATGCCGTGCACGGTGGTGTGGGCGAAGACGGAACGCTGGCCCGCATCTGGGAACAAGCGCATATGCCGTATACCGGATCACGCCCTGCAGCCTCCTTGCTGTCACTCAACAAGATTCGTGCGAATGCCGTTTTAAAAAATGCGGGAATTCCTGTGGCCCGTGCCGCTGGGTGTATGGTGCATCCTGGCGAGCATATCGATGTATACCGTGCCGCGCGCGAAATTTTTTCCCAGTTCGGACCGCCATATGTAGTAAAGCCGCATACGGATGGCGCCTCCCATGGAATTTTGGTTGCACCTACTTTCAGTGAACTTCCCGATGCTCTTGCCCAAATCATCGCTCAGTACGGTGCGGTACTTGTAGAAGAAATGTTGTACGGAGAAGAAGTCGTCGTGGGTGTTATCGAGGGATTTCGTGACATGTCTCTCTATGCGCTACCAGCTGCGCATGTTATCAAGCCGGCAGGAAAGAGAATTGTTGAGCCAGCTTTTTACCGCAATGGGTCCCTGCGCTTTGATGTACCTGCACAAACATTTCAGTACGACGCGCGCAAACAAATTCAAGATTTATCCCGACAAGCACATGAAACACTTGGGCTTTCTCACCACTCGACCGTAGAATTTATTGTGACTAAACACGGGCCGTATCTCATCGAAGTAAATTCAATTCCCATGCTTCACGAATATGCACCATTGCCCGCGATGCTTGAGAGTGTGGGGTCATCTACTCGCGAACTTGCTGAACATGTGCTTGCGCTCGCACGCACTTAGGGCACTTCCATAAATAACACCATCATCTTTCGCCCACTGCATCACCGTATGCAACCCTTGCTCTGTCGCGAAATATCTCGGCGTACTTATAGTACGACTCGATATTTCACTCGGTCGCAAGGGCCGTCTACGGTGCGCATTGAGCGAAATCTGAAGCAGTTATTTACGGAAGTGCCCTTAGGCACCCGGCGTAGCTTGGAGTATTGAAACAAGCTTTTCCTCCAGATTGGCAAGTGTTGTTGTCTCTACAAGCTCAGGTTTTTCCAATACTGCTTTCAAAAAAAGGGCGAACTGATTTCGGTAGACTTCAGAATTCTTAAGTGAGGCAGTAACGGAACTTCTATCTGCTTCATCGGGCAGAGCTTGTGCGAGCTCTGCTAATTTTTCAGAAAGGAGATTTTGGTTTTCTATAAAACCACTCCACAAATCTTTGTGAGCGAGCGCAAGTATGGCAAGGTCAGCAAATCGGCCAGTGCCAGCAACAAGAAGGACTGGGGAGTTGTGTTGCCACAACTCGACATTTGCCTCCGCGATCGTGTATGCACCTCCATTTCCAATCGGCATGATGCGTCCAAAACCTTCCGAAATGCGCTTGTACATGCCTCCGGCATACTCAATGTGGTGAAAATATTCTGAGTCTAGTTTCGGATTTGCCCAGTCAGCTCGCCAGGGTGTGGCGACGGTCTTTACAGGATTTATGGGGTACACATCAGCGCGGTCGTCAGTAGCGAACTCGTTTCCTGGGAAAAAAACTTCAAGACCTGGTACAACAGAAAAGTAGTCGGGAACAAACGAGTCTTCCGATCCTTCTGCTGCTTTTTTCTGCTGCACATGTTCAAGAGCTAACAGTGCGCCCAAACCAGATTGGGTACCTGGTATTGAAACATTCGCGCGCACGCGTACTGCCGCTCGGTATACAGCTTCGCTAAAAAGTGTCGCCTGTGATCGATCTCCCGCGGCGGCTTCGTCAATACCTTTAGCGCCCCCAGATACTGTAATAAGCGGACGGCGCACAATTTCAAGTGCACGAATTGCCTGGGCCTCGGCTTTGTAGGTAACCCCGGTTTCTTTTATTTTCACTCGAACAACAGGAACTCGCGCTCCTGATAAGCACAACTTGTCTGAGTGCGGGATGGTCTGCGTAGGATCGGTGTTTTTTTTTGGGAAGTGCATTGAGGAAGTTTTGGTCGAACACTATCTCCGAACGAGGCAATTCTTCGTTGGTCATCGGAATGCGCCTATCAAGCACCTGGCGCGCCGGCGCATCCCACAAACCTGTTTCATATTTTTGCAGGAAACCATGCAGTGTCGCGAGCTGTGCTTTGCTATCCATCTCTGTGCCGTGTGCCAAAAAATCTTCGAGCGCTTTTAAAATCTGACGCACCCCTTCGCGTTGAACTCCATTGATATGGTCACCCAGATAATCCTTTTGCTCGAATTCCGAAAGTGCGATGGCGCGTATCTCGCGAATAGTGACCTGCGCTCGGGCGCGGTTCGTGTCTAAATAACTAAGGTAATATCCCAGTGACGACAAGGCTTGTCGCAATCGAATATAGGGAAGCAGCGCAGCTTCGAATGCTTCAAACTCGCTTCGTTTGAGCTCGGGAAGCCGATCGTACTGTTCGCGAATGCGTACGACCGCGCCGTCATTCTTGAAGTGTCTTTCTTTCAAATGCTTATCGGGTTGTAAAAGAATCCGGTGATAAAAGGGAAGCTCTGGGTCAGTGCTCCAGAAAGCGATAAACTCCTGTCGTTTCTTCTTTGCGCCATAGACGCCGCGGACGACCCTCACCTTACATTGTTCAAGGAGCTCTTGCTCGGTATACTCTTCTAGAATCACAGACACAAGTTTTTCAACCTCGGGGTAGCCGGTGTGAGTAAGGATTTTTTCACGGGCTCCATACACTTGCTTGGTTACTTGGGCTAAATCGTAAGTGGTATGTATCGCGCGCTTGGTATCGCTTCCATACATATGACCCATTTCATCTGTCTCTTGCGAAAGGGCCATACTCGTTTCTTCCGCAAGGCGCAAAAGGTGTGCAATATGGTATCCAGGAAGGCGAGGTCGTCGTTCGTCTTTATGTAGGTACGCTCGAAGCGTTTCCTTTGGCAGGTGGTCACTTCCGCACGCGAGACCATACGAAAATTTACTTACTCCCTCATCAAAAGAATCCATTATATACGCTCGATCAGGGCCTGGGTGAAAATCTTCGAGGCGTGCACAGATGGCCGCGCTCATAATCTTTCTCTCCTGCTGCTCCGTAATTGCGGCAAGGAATGCCTGGTTGTTTTGGTGCTCAGCAACGCGCGCCGCGAGTTCTAATGTGGCGCTCTCAAGTACGCTATTGGCATAGAAACGGTCATTTGTTCTGAACAAGTAACTTAAATAGGTCAAATCGTCGCATTCGGGAATGAAATCCAAAAGCCTGGCATCAGTAATTGCTTCGAGCAAACCTTCGTCAATAAGTGGATGGAAATAGGGAATGTGAGCAAAAATGCCATATCCGGTTGGCCCAGCTTGCACCCATAAGCCGTTTGAGTCTAGCCTGAGATGTACTCCTGGTCGGGGCAATGGGCGAGTCCCGTTTTGTGTAAAACGAGCAAGGATTTCTTCTTGCTTTGTAAAAGATTTTCGGCGGTCCTCAGCGTCGGTGCTTTCGGTCTGTGCGGCCTGCAGTTCGTCCCATAGCGACTGCAGTTGTGTCCGCATTTCGGTAAAAGCAGTTTCTCGCCACCCTTTAAAGTCGCCATCGGCCTTTAAAAGATCGCACAAAAATTCAGTGCGTTTTCCAGGGCTTGTCGTCAGGTGTGCATACTCTGCAGACGCTACTTTCAGTGAACGCGAGGACTTGCCAGGCATAAGTGAATTTGTCGGCTGTTCAGCCATAGTACGCAGTATACAGCTTGTTAGAGACGCCCCCTGGCGCACCTCAGACTCCATGGTAGTCTTTCGTGCAATGAAACAGATGGTGGAATGGGTAGGGAGTGTTTTTAATGGAATCGTCGAAAAACTTTTTTCCCTTTCATACGGGATGCTTTTTTTGGCTGCCGTTGGTCACATTGCGTTCTTTTCTCTTGTCTTTTTTGTCATCGGCTTTGTGCCTGGGGTGGAAACCCCAGCTTCCTCATTGGGTGTATTTGATAAATATGTTGCCTCCCTGTACTACAGCACATCACTTGCTTCAAACACCGGGGTTGGTGATTTAGGAACGGTAAATATTTTTAAAATACTTGGCGTGTTTGAAATGATTTTTGGGATTTTCCTATTTGCATTTGTGATCGGAAAAATTACTTCGCGCAAGTCAGATGAAGTCTTAAAAGGATTATACGAAATGGAGCTTGAAACCACCTATCGGAATGTGCGCGAGGAATTATACATCGCACGCAAGCGTCTCGATGCAATTATTGAGCGCACGCGGAGCGCTGGTGAAATCGATATTGAAAATAGCTCGTTGCTCAAACTCACCTGTGCAGAAATAACCTCCTCGTTGATCATTGCACCAAAATTGCTGATCAATATAGGGTCCGACTCTGAATTGGATCGAAACCGCCAGGATGTGCTTGCGGCAATCATTAGGCGCACGATGCAACGCCTTGATTTTACGATTCATACTTTTGAAAAACGAGGGTTTGTTTGGGAGAGTGGGGAGGTGCTTGAGCGGATAAATCGATGTGTGAGAATGCACGAAAAATACCAGCAAAAAATGAAATTGCACCGCCGACCTCAGAGCACCTCGTTTAACAGTGACATGCGAGAATCAGCCGAATTTACAGCACATTTAAAGGATATGTTGTCTGGCCGTGGGAGCGCCTAGGCACACTTGCACTGTGTCGATTTCGCGCTATAATGGCCCGCATGTCAAAAATGGCTGTGATACAGACGGGCGGTAAGCAATACCTCGTAAAGGAAGGTGATGTGCTTACTGTCGAGAAAGTAGAAGGAGCGGCTGGGAAAGCTATTTCTTTTGATAATGTTCTCCTGGTAGACGACGGTAAAGTAACAAAGACGGGCGCACCTTTTGTAAAAGGCGCAAAAGTTTCAGGCGAGATTGTCGAGGCCGGTCGTGCACAGAAAGTCACCGTCGTTCGATATCGCCCCAAGAGCCGCTACTTTAAGAAGCGCGGTCATCGTCAGCCGTACACCAAAATTAAAGTAAACACAATTGCGTAGCGACAAGAAAATGACCCCGAAAGGGTCATTTTCTATTGGTGAGTGCGTTTCTGATAGTGTCGGGGTCTGCGTACTCCAGCTCGGATCCAGTGGAAAGTCCGCGACCCAGGACAGTAATTTTTGCTGTACCAAGCGGTTCGATAATTTCCTTAATGCGTGCGGTGGTAACATCGCCTTCGGTATTTGCGGGAAGCGCAATGATAATCTCCACAAGATTCTCGGTGGCGCGTTTTTTGATAAGGGTGACACAAGCGGTTTCTCGCAGTGCAATTTTTCTATCTGTGCCCAATTGCATGAGGCCACCCAGAATAAAATAGGTACCCTTAAAGGTACCTGAGCGTTCAATGGCATCTGCATCGCTGTCGGTCGCGACAATCATCAGAAGAGAGCGGTCGCGACTGGTATCATTACAGCGAACACACACGGATGCAGTGCCCTCAAAAAAGCGATGACACTCGACGCATTCGTGGACCGCTTTCCCGATTCGGATGATTGATTCAGCAAGTTCTTGACGGAGAGCAGGAGATGAGCGCAGTAAAAAATGCACAAAACGCTGCGCCTGACGCGGTCCTATACCGGGGAATCGTTCAAATATCAGAGTTATGCGTTGCAAGGCGTCCATAGAGGCATTGTGCACGAAAAATCAACCATCTATCTGTGTGTCGTCTTGGTTTCCAAATGAATTGCCTCCAGCACTCATATCTACATCCTGGAAACGCGTCTGCTTTTCCTTGAATTGTAGGTGTACGGTACCGACAGGCCCGTTGCGGTGCTTTGCAATGATAACTTCGACATCAATGAATTCTTTGGAAAAGTCGTTGCCGAATCCATTATCGAATCCTTCGGATGGCTGATCGTGTCCGCGCTTGTCCTTGTCTTCACGATGGATGAAAAGCACCACATCAGCATCCTGCTCAATAGAGCCGGATTCTCGGAGGTCGGAAAGGCGTGGGCGACCTCCTCGTTGCTCGACGGCACGGGATAACTGTGAGAGAGCAAGGATTGGCACATCAAGTTCACGCGCCATGGATTTAAGACCACGCGAAATCTCTGTCACTTGCTGAACCATCGAATCTGATGCTCGACCACCGGAAGGCGCAATAAGCTGGAGATAGTCAATAATGATAAGACCCAGCCCCTTCTCTGTTTTGAGGCGACGACAGACAGAGCGCATGGCGAGCACTGTGTTGCTTGCGTTATCATCAATAAAAAGTGGCGCTTCATCGAGGAGGCCAATCGCATGCTGGAGACTTTCGTAATCTTTTTCAGTTAGCCCTCGGGCGGTGCGTAGTTTCCACGCATCGACATACGAAGTCGCGGCGAGTACGCGCTCAGTGAGTTGCTGTGCACTCATTTCGAGAGAGAATATCCCCACAGGCACCTTGTGTTCAATTGCGGCACGGCGGGCAATATCAAGTGCGAGCGAGGTTTTACCCATAGATGGCCTCGCGGCCAAAATGACCAGGTCCGCCTTTTGGAATCCAGCCAGTTTGTTATCGAGGCCTTTAAAGCCTGTGGGAACGCCACGCAACTCGTCGGTTGACTGACTGAGTCGTTCGACCCGCTCCCATGTTTCTTTCAGCTGGCTACTGATGTCGGTAAATTTTTGCAACGATGCGGTATTTGCAAGGCGAAACACTTTTGCTTGAGCCTCGTTCAGTATCTCTTCGATATTACGATCTTCCTGGTATCCGAGTTGTGCAATCTCGTCAGCTGCAACAATGAGTGAACGCAGGACGCCTTTTGTCTGCGTGACTTGCGCGTAGTGCTGTGCGCTGGTGGGCGACACGGTGATGCCAGCGAGCTCGGACAGGTACGCGCTCCCACCAATTTTTTCTAAAAGTTTTCGCTCTTTCAAACGCGCGGAAACCGAAATCAAATCAATGGGCTCATTACGCTCGTGTAATGAGCGCATCGCCTCGTAAATCGTGCGATGTTTTGACGCGTAAAAAGAATCTGGTGCAAGAATGTCGGCGACATCATACATCGCCTGCGGGTTGAGCATGACCGCACCGAGAAGCGCCTTCTCAGTTTCGAGATCTTGCGGAGGTATACGAACATCAGCCATGCAAGCATTGTACGCGGTATGTCGCGCACACGCACACCTTGCGCAATGTGCATAGGTGGGTTACATGTGGATAACAGGAAAGCGAGGTAATCAATGGGAAAGTTACTTTCTCTGCGCGAGAGGCTCCTCGCGAAAGAAGAACGCCTACCGAAAGCGGTACCAAAACTCGTTCAGTCCTCGCCACATTTCAGTATTATCCCGCGGACTGACTTTGCGGTGGGGGTACCTGTTGCGTTTGATAACTCGATCAAGGAAGCACTGATTAGCGCCTCAAAGGGTCCACGAGGACCTGTAGGCTCTCGCTGTGTGGTCATGCTTGTGTCGATTGAAGGCAAAAAAACTATGCCACAGGGGCTCGTTTTGGAGCAAATCATTGCTATGGGATGGGCAGGGGCGTCACTCCAGGTTCTGGCAGGGTTTATACGGGAATGCTTTGTACAAAATATACTGCACGAAATGCCAGTCCTGGCACTGGGAGCCCCTTTTGTTGATGGGCTGAAATTCAGTTATGCCCCGCGATTCCTGTACAAAAAGCCCCCAGGATCGTCGCTTTTAGGAGTGGTTCCCGTGAGTCGAATACAGCCCGACTGGCTTATCCTAGTCACGAGGACGGTGAAGTGAGAGTTAAGGGAATCAGGGTGGGTGTGTTAGCGAGCCTATTGACACACCCGCACCTATCTGATAAAGATTATACCATAAAGCCTAAGTTGGAACAAAGGACTTATTCATTATCATTAGCCATATAGATTATTTCTATGTCAGGATTTTTGTCGAAACAAGTGACCAAGAATTTGCTCGCGGCTTTGCCCGAACGAGTCCAAAAAATACTGACTGGTCGCTATGGACTTGATAAAAACGGCGAACGGCGAACTCTCGAAGCGATTGGTAAGGAGTACAACATCACCCGAGAACGCGTCCGTCAAATCGAGAGTCATGGCCTCTCACTCCTGCGTTCATCAGATGCATATAAAGCGCATAAAAAAGAGTTTGATGAGCTCGAAAAGATGGTGCGTGACCTTGGCGGTATTGTCGCCGAGCAAACTCTTCTCGAAGAGTTGCCTATAAACCGCGCGGACAAAAACCACGCGTACTTCCTGTTGGTTGTTGGTGAACCTTTCAACTACAGCAAGGAAGACGATCAATTCGAAAAGCGTTGGCATATTGATCCTGCGCTTGCGGGACAAGTACATACGGCGCTTGAGGCGTTGCACGGCGCTATCGATCCAGAGAATCTCATCCCCGAGGACGAATTCATGGAGCACTTCAATACTTGCCTCGTTGGCGCTGGCGGCAAGAAACAGCCAAAAGATGTCATGAAGCGCTGGCTCTCAATTTCGAAATTAGTTGGCCGGAATCCACTCGGTGAATGGGGCCGCGCAGATTCACCTCATGTACGCGTGAAGAGTATGCGCGATCTCGCGTATCTCACACTAAAGCGCCACGGTTCGCCCATGCACTTCACCGAAGTCGCCAAAGCAATTCGTGAGCTTTTCAAGCGCGATGCACACCCGGCAACTTGCCACAATGAACTTATAAAAGACAACCGCTTTGTACTTGTTGGTCGTGGTCTCTATGCACTGAAAGAGTGGGGTTACAACCCTGGGGTAGTGAAGGATGTTATCACTACAGTGCTTGAAGCAGCCGGTGAGCCTCTCGCCCGCGAGGATATCATTGAGCGCGTAAAGCGCGAACGATATGTGAAAGACGCAACTATTATCGTCAATCTTCAAGATGGTTCGTTCCGTCGCATTAGTGACGGCAAATACACACTCAAGTAGTCACGCACTTATGTACGCAAGAGCGCCCCCATCGGGCGCTCTTGCGTACAACACGGATTTTTTACGGTATGATAGTCGGGTGAGTGTCATCAGCACGCTTGAGGGTTTTGGTATATCCGGAGTCGGATTTGTATTCTTGCTTGCGTTCGGGGCGTTCGGGGGAATGGTCATGCTCTTCCCGCAATTGATGGCGCACATGCTGGGATGGTTTTTCGCGCTTTCCCCCGTATGGCTCCCTATATTTCTTTGCTCAGTATTTTGGAATTTGTGGATTGCGTATCGTCGTGCGCAATTTATCGTGAGCCAGGATGTTATGGTGCTTGAAATTAAAATACCCCGCGAAATAGAAAAATCTCCACGGGCAATGGAGTTGGTCTTTGCTGGTCTTGCAATAAGTTCAGGCGAAGGCACATTCATTGATCGGTGGATAAACGGCAAGGTTCGCCCATGGTTTTCGTTTGAAATAGTCTCGATTGGCGGACGCATTCATTTTTTTATCTGGACACGCCGAGGTTTGCGCGAAATTATCGAAGCGCAGATTTACGCGCAATATCCAAATGTTGAAATCAATGAGGCGGACGACTATGCCATGCGCGTACGCTACGAATCGGGAAACTATTTAGCATGGGGGTGCGATTTCAAGCTAACACGCCCAGATCCCTACCCGATAAAAACATATGTTGAATACGAGTTAGACCGTGACCCGAAAGAGGAATACAAAATCGATCCTATTGCTCATTTGTTTGAATTTCTCAGCACACTCAAGCCGGGTGAGCAGGTGTGGTATCAGATTATGATTCGAACCAACAAAGACAAACGACACAAACACGGAACTATGTTTGGCACGGAAGATCGCTGGAAGTCAGAAGCCGAAGAGGAAATGAAAAAGATAAAAGATAAGGCAACCTCAAAGACAACCGACAAGGATGGCAACGAACGCGCAGGTATTCCACACCTTTCGCCTATACAAACCGATCAAATTAAAGCTATTGAACGCAGTCTTGGAAAACAGGGGTACGATGTGGGTATTCGCGCGGTGTATGCTGCGGAAAAAACTGCGTTTCGGGCTGTGTCGATTGGCGGCATGACTGGGGTCTTTCGGCAGTTTAGCTCGAGCCATCTGAATTCGATTGCACCGACTCGTTGGATGACTAAATTTGACTACCCCTGGCAGGATTTTCGCGGCATGCGCAAAGAGAGAACAGTGCGCAAACTTTTCGATGCATACCGGCGGCGTTCCTGGTTTCATCCGCCTCACTTCACTCCTCACTTTGTGATGACCACTGAAGAGCTGGCCACCATTTTTCATTTTCCTAGTCGGGGTATTCAAGCTCCTGGACTTGATAGGATTCCTGCGAGAAAAGCAGAAGCTCCTCCCAATCTCCCCACGGCCTAGACTTTGCTTGTATGGATGATTTTTTTGGGCATGCTTCGACATGGATACAGGGCGCGAATGCGTCATGGAGAAATTATTGGAATCAAGGGCTTAACCGACGCACCTTTTCCGTGATGGCGGCGGTGCTAGTGCCTATTGTTGCTTTGTTCTTTATGTATGTGCGTACACCGGATAATTTCCCACTAGGCGAAATTATCTCTATCCCAGCAGACACACCTCTTAAAGATGTGGCACATGTTTTGGAAGAGGCAGGCGTCGTACGAGCAGGCCTCACACTCGAACTCCTCATCCGCATGCGCGGACAAGATCGTTCGGTGCATGCAGGAGACTACCAGTTCAAGCAACGAAAAAATGTGTTCGAAGTAGCAGACGCCTTGGTCCGAGGTGATTTCGGTATCGATCCTTTGCGCGTGCGTATTCCTGCGGGACTGACGGTTGCACAAATCTCCGAAATGCTCGAAAAAAGACTCGTTCGCTTTGATGCGAAAGAATTTCTCGCCATAGCACTTCCGTATGAGGGTCATCTATACCCGGACACCTATTTTTTTCTCCCTACCGCGACAGCGAAAACCGTTTTTGAAGCTATGAAAGGAAATTTTGACACACAAACAGCCGAATTCGAAAACGAGATTCTTGCCTCAGGACATACACGGGATGAAATAATAACTATGGCATCGATTATCGAGCGCGAGGAGAGTGATTACAAAGACCGTCGCATGATATCGGGTATTTTGTGGAGGCGAATCAGTATTGGCATGCCTCTGCAAGTCGATGCCGCATTCGTGTACATTCTGGGTAAGGGATCGCATCAACTAACACTGAAAGATTTGCAAGACGATTCCCCCTACAATACTTACCGCAACAAAGGTCTTCCTCCGGGGCCGATTGCAAATCCGAGCCTGAGCTCTATCCAAGCGGCGCTTGATCCTATTGAAAGTGACTACATTTTTTACTTGGCCGATAAAGAAGGGACCACCTATTACAGCGAAACCTACGCAGAACATTTGCAAAAAAAGCGACGCTATCTTGGGCCATAAGACAGTTGACTCCGAACAAGAAGCGCGCTATTCCCTAGGTATGAAGAGTGTTTTTGTGGGACTTTCTGGGGGTGTCGACAGCGCGGTGTCGGCGTATTTGTTGCAAAAGGAAGGATATGCCGTTACTGGGGTGTTCATTCGTATATGGCAACCTGAATTTTTGGAATGTACCTGGGAGCAGGATCGGCTTGATGCGAAGCGTGTTGCCTCTGCGCTCAGTATCCCGTTTCGGGAACTTGATCTTTCGCACATATACAAAGAAACAGTCATTGCGGACATGGTCAGCGCGTATGCGCAGGGACAGACGCCAAATCCGGATGTTTTGTGTAATCGCGCAATAAAGTTTGGTGCGTTTGCCACATGGGCGCTCGAACAAGGTGCTGATTTTGTGGCGACCGGACATTATGCGCGCATAGAAACAGGAGGATCCCATCGGCTTTTGCGAGGGGTGGACCGTGCCAAAGATCAGGCATATTTTCTCTGGCAAGTTCGCATGGATCAGCTAGCTCATATCCTGTTCCCTGTTGGTGGGTTTCCAAAATCTGAAACACGAGCAATTGCACTTGCGAATCGCTTGCCCGTAGCGCGCCGTGCGGACAGTCAGGGACTTTGTTTTATTGGTGCAGTCGATTTGGGAGACTTTCTTGCGCGGTTTATTTCCATGCGCGATGGTGAAGTGGTGGACACCGAAGGTCGTATTGTCGGGGTACATCGTGGCGTAAGTCGGTATACCAAGGGGCAACGGCATGGCTTTCAAATGAATAACGCAGAAACAGCAACCGAGCCACATTTCGTGGTACAGATTTTGCCGGACGAAAACAAGATTGTGGTCAGTACGAATATCCGCGATGCAATGAGTGATTCGTGTCAGTTGGCCAATTGTAATTGGCTCCAGCCAATCCCCGAAAATGGCGTAGTGCACGCTGAGGCTCGGTACCACCAAACCCCGATACCCGCGCGAGTCGAGCAGAGAGGGAATGATGCGACCCTTTACTTTACTGAACCTGCCATTCTATCTGTCGGCCAGTCGGTAGTAATGTATCAAGGCGATGTTGTCATAGGCGGTGGAATAATCACCTAACGGTTTTTTCATACAGTATGATAGGGAAATGATTCAGCGAGTCGTGATGACTGTGGCCGTTGCCGCGTTTTCTGCATTTTCCGCACATCTGTATTTCGGAAGTCTACTCATCGCTCAAGCTGAGACTGCTATTGATCAAAACCTTGTGTTGGTGGACCACTACGCTAATGGGCAACATGAGCTTTCCGGTATTGCCATGGTCCCAACTGACTGTCATGAAATTGCTGTGCGTGTAGAAGAGAGTAGCGGGCGTACCGTGTCACTCCTTTTTGAAGTATGGCAGCAATCGCCAAAATCATTATGTGAAGATCGGCATGCTCCACGAGCTGTGCGAAGCATTGTGCAAGCGCCCGAAGATATCGAATTCCGTGCACTCGTGAACGATATACCCGTGTCTTTGCGCGTCGTGCGTCAGTAATCTGTATGACGCAACTGTATGTAGTAAAGGCTGACGGAGAGCGAGAGATATTTGATTCTGGAAAGCTTGAGGCGTCCCTCCTGCGCTCTGGTGCAAACGAAACGGAGCGCGAAGCAGTAGTGCGTCATGTTGCACGCGAACTGGCTGATGGTATGACCACCGAGGAGATTTATCGCCACGCACATGATGTATTGCGCCGTGTGGGCAAACACCCAGTTGCGGCGCGTTACTCGATAAAAAGAGCCGTCTTTGATCTCGGTCCGTCTGGGTATCCATTTGAACGATTTTTTGCCGCGCTCCTCTCTGCTGAAGGATGGAAGACAAAAACCGGAATTGCTATGAATGGCCGCTGTGCGCCGCATGAAGTGGATGTCTGTGCAGAAAAAGATGGGCTACGCGTTGGCATCGAGGCGAAATTTCACAATACGCCAGGTATAAAAACCGATGTGAAAGATGCATTGTATGTGTTTGCTCGTTTTGAAGATCTAAAACAGGCACCTGATCCATCAGATGTTGTTTCCGAAGGATGGTTGGTAACCAATACTCGTTTTACACGAACAGCCATTCGCTACGGGCGTTGTTCAGGACTGCGTCTTATCGGTTGGGATTACCCGAGGGAAAATAGTTTACTCGACATGATCGAACGATCAGGTCTGCATCCAATAACCTGTTTGACCACTCTCACCAACGCAGAAAAAGCGCGCCTACTTGAGCGCGATGTTGTCCTGTGCAGTACCATCGCACAAAGCCAACATTTGATGAGCGACATCGGTATTCGCCCCTCACAAATGCCCCTGGTGCTTGAAGAGGTTCGCGCGCTGTGTAACCCCATAGCAGAGGTTTGACTTTTATTGTCGGAGAGCGACAATGTAAACATGATACAACGCTACGGCAGTTCGTTCGTGGTTGGGTTTGGAGTGGGTATTGTCGTACTAGCGATTGCCGGATTCGTCTGGGGGAGTGCGTCAGGGAAGTGGACGACTCAGGCACCAGACGAACAAAAAGAGGTCACCACGCCACCGGTACGAAACGCTACCAGCACCACTGAAAATTCTGAATCCGCACCGGCGCTCTTGGGGAAGCCAATCGTAGCACAAGAGTCGACCTCACTGACTGTAAATAGCCAGCAGGCGGGCGGTGTTGTGAAAGTAGACGAAGTTCATTTTCAGAGCGCTGGGTGGCTTGTGGTCCATGAAATTGTTGCGGGACATGTGGGTAACGCACTGGGCGCGGCACGCCTTGATACCGGCGTGCATACGGCGGTAGCTATCGAATTATTGCGCGCGACCGAACCGGCAAAAGAATATATTGTCATCGTGTACGCAGATAATGGCAACAAAGAATTCGATATCCGAGGAGATTTGCCTGTTCTCGACGCGGAAGGGAATCCCGTTATGAGCAATTTCAAAACAACTGTCTCTGTGGAAAACTCTGAACCAACTTCCGTGCAACAATAGTGTATATGTTTTTTTCACCGAACGAAGTTGCCGTACTCGGCCAGCTTGTCCTCGCGGCGTGTCTCGGTTTGTTTATTGGTATTGAACGCGTCGCGGCGGGGAAGAGCGCCGGAGGGCGTACCTTTGCTCTGGTTTCCCTTGGTGCGTGCTTGTTTGTGGTTATGGGTGATTTAGTGAACACCGTGCATGTAGGAGTAGTCAATTTTGACCCGATGCGCACCGCAGCCGCGGTAATCACAGGTATTGGTTTCTTGGGTGGCGGACTTATTTTTATGCAAAAAGGAGCTTTGCAAGGGCTTACCACTGCTGCCGGTCTGTGGGTCTCAGCCGGTGTGGGTATGGCTGTTGGCTTTAAGCTCTACGGCATAGCAGTGTTCACCAGCCTGCTCACATTAGTAGTGTTTACACTGCTCTGGATTGTTGAAGACTGGTTCCGTCGGCTGACGGATTCACTGCAGCCATTGGTAGTCGGCAAGATGATTGATACAGACGGCGACAGTGTTCCCGACAGTGAAGAAAAACTCCCCCACGCCCCACGTTCGGAAGCGTGACACACGGCGCACAGTGTGTCATATTGATGCCGGAAGTAGTGAAGCCGAGGAGCATGTGATGCAATATAAACAAGCGCTATCTGTGGGACTATTTGTCTGTCTCCTTGGTGGGGCAGCGAAAGCGGAAGATGCAAACCTTTCCGGTAGGCTAGCCATACAAGATAAGATTCTTAGATACTCGCAGTACCACAGAGGTGAGCATGAGGAGGTTACTCGCGGCTTTCGGAGCACCGACTGGAATCAGTGTAGCCACTTTGATATCATCGTAAAAAAAATCGCGCCGAATGTCTGGGACTTTTTTCAAATCGACGCGGTATGCACACTGTCTTATAAACTACCTCATGTGAGAGACAGACAGCTACCGGTCACAATACGAGGGCGAGTCCGACTTTATGTTCGGATAGCTGATGGAAAAGTAACTGGTACCGATGTCCCGCGACTGGCAACTTCCGATGAATGGGTGGATCCCACGCCACAATCGCTTCAGGCGACTGCTGATTCCCTGATAAAAATGGCGGCGGATCAACTTCATGAGATAAAATAGATGCAGGTATCTTTGGTGTGTAGTGTGTGCCAGGCGATGTGATTTTACCCACATCGCCTTTCTGTATGCATCTCTATAGCACTTTACCTAAGCAGTAGAGACTCGTGTATACTGCAGGCCATGGGCGGATTTTATAAAGGCAAAAAGACTTGGGGAATTTTTAATTCGACCTCCAAGGAGCCGTTTACCGTTAGTCGGAGCAAGATTGATCTTTTCCTCGAATGCCCCCGTTGTTTTTATCTCGACCGTCGTTTGGGTGTTTCGCGTCCACCAGGGTTTCCTTTTAATCTAAATAATGCCGTCGACGAGTTGCTCAAAAAAGAGTTTGATATCCACCGCGGGAATCAGACTGTGCACCCACTTGCAAAAGCATATGGTTTGAAAGCAGTGCCATTTCAGCATGAAGACCTTGCGGGATGGCGCGATGCACTCAAGCGTGGTGTGCAAACCATTCACACACCGACGAATTTTTTGGTGCGCGGTGGTATCGATGATGTCTGGAAAGACACAGACGGCTCACTGATTATTGTTGACTACAAAGCAACGAGCAAAAAAACGGAAGTGAATCTCGATGCTGACTGGCAAATTGGATACAAGCGACAAATGGAAGTGTATCAGTGGCTTTTTCGGCAGAATGGATTCTCTGTGTCAGACACCGGTTACTTTGTGTATGTAAATGCCGAGACGGACAAAGAGGCATTTGACGCTAAGCTTGAGTTTTCAATAAAGCTTCTTCCGTACACTGGAAAGACCGATTGGATCGAAGCGACTTTGTACGATATCAAGGCCTGCCTCACTGATGCTATGTATCCAAAAGCGGGAGCACAATGCGACTATTGCCCTTATCGAGAGTTAGCTGGTGGTTCCTTGCGTGATGTGCATGAAACGCATAAGAAAAGCGCGAAGTCCGCATGATTGACAGCATTATTCAAATAGTTATACATAATCGGGAATTGCTATGCATGAGGATACAGTCATGACAGATGAGACTGCACAAAAAGCGCGCTGGGACCTCTCAATGCTCTATGCGGGCATTACGGATCCACAGATTGACTCTGATTGCACGGTGCTCGAAGTGCGGATGCGAGATTTCAGTCAGGCTTACAAAGGGAAGCTGGCTACTCGCCTGGGCGATGCCATCGAAGCGTACAGCGAAATTTCGATGCTCGAAAGCAAGCTAGGAGGGTATCTAGGCCTCCAAAGTAGCTTGAATGTCACCGATGATGCGGTGAAAGCAAAAACAGCGACCATACAGCGCCGGCTGAGTTCCGCTGATGGTGACTACATGACATTTCTTGCAATCGAGCTCGCAGGGCTTTCGGATGCTGAAATTTCAGAGGCACTGAAAGACCCACGAGTATCGTTCCATAAAACATGGATTGAAAAAATACGCATCTTGAAGCCGTTCATGCTGAGTGAGGCGGTCGAAGCGGCGCTTGGAAAGCGTAGCCCGTTCGGCCCACAATCATGGAGCGACTTCTTTGATGAGCTCGAGTCGGATCTTGAATTTGACTGGCACGGAGAAAAGAAAACGCTCCCCGAGATGCTGCATGTTCTTTCGGAATCAAAAGACCCGAGCGAGCGAGCGAGCGCACTGCACTGTGTAAATCAGGGGCTTGGCGGAACATTCGCCAAATATTCAGCTGAAACGCTCTATATGGTCACTGGGCTCGGTGCAGTTGAAAGAGCAGAGCGGAAATTTCCGCATCCGATGCATTCTCGCAACCTCTCAAACGGTATTCCTGACTCAGTGGTCGACGCACTGCATGATGCCGTACGAGAAACCGCCGCGCCACTTGCGCAACGCTACTATCGGTTGAAAGCCGCACATCTGGGACTTCCGAAATTAGCATGGAGCGACCGCAATGCGGCAATGCCGTTTTCGGACACCACCAAGGTGAGTTATGCGGATGCAATCAAAATGGTAGAAGAAGCGTATGCAAGCTTTAGCCCGACACTTTCGGAGCTTGTTAAGGACTTCGTTCGCGGCCACTGTATCGATGCGCCAGCAACAAAAGGGAAGCGAGGTGGTGCGTTCAACATGTCCGTCGTGCTTCCTGGAAAAAAGCCGGCATCGTGGACATTCCTTAACTACCTTGGATCAAGTCGCGATGTTATGACTCTGGCTCACGAGCTGGGACATGGCGTGCACGGAATACTTGCGGGAAGGGAACAGGGGCCTCTCATGGCGCATGCGCCGATTGCATACTGCGAAACAGCGTCGGTCTTTGGTGAGATGGTCTCGTTTAATTTTCTCAAGGAAAAGCTGAAGACCTCCAACGATGCCCTTTCGTATCTCGCGCTTTTGATGGGTAAAATCGACGATATCCTCAATACCGCAGTCCGACAGATTGGCTTTTCAAACTTTGAACGGCGGATTCACGGGATGGATGCGAGTTATCGCTCGTGGGGCGAAGTGCAGAAACTATCGGTCAAAGACCTTGCACAGATATGGCGAGAGACTCTTGTTGAAATGTACGGTGCGGAAGGTGAGGTGTTCACCTATGAGAACACTGAGAATATGTGGACGTATGTCAGCCACTTCCACCGTCCGTTCTATGTGTATGGCTATGCGTTTGGTGAACTTCTGACGCATAGCTTGTATGCGAAACGAGGAGAACTTGGTGACAAGTTCGAGCCTCTTTACCTAGATTTGCTTCGCAGTGGCTCCACAAAGGATGCCGTCGAGCTTCTTGCGCCATTCGGACTTAGACCCGACAGCAAAGAATTTTGGACCACTGGCATTTCCCTCAGTCTTGGTGCCTTGCTTGCCGAGGCGGAAACACTCTCGAAAGAGATAGGGGTTGCTGTAAGATGAACTAATAACAAAAAGGCCCGTTAATACGGGCCTTTCTAGCGGTTAACGGACAAAGAATTGTCGCGCAGCCTCCCAAAGTGCGGTGAAGATCTGGAGTGCAAATGTACGCATATAGTAGCCGAACATCTCGACCAGCCAGCCAATCCATTCGTACAGAAAGCCGACAATGAGCAGGGTGGGCAATGCGCAACTCGCCGCGATAACAGCAGTCCGAAATGAGTGACCTTCGTGAATCGAGCCCAAAAAGACAAAAATCCAAAGGAGGGCAAGGCACAACAATGCGGTTGTTAGGGCCATCGGGTATCTCCTCACATCAAGTGAAAAGTGACGCTCTTAGTATTTTGACAGGTGAATAATTTTTGTCAATTTATCGCTCTTTTTTGTTGGTAGGCAAGATGGGAACTCGAAGTACTCCTGTGGTATAGTGCGAATCATGACGAGCAGTGAATTGCGAGCAAAATATCTAGAGTTTTTCAAGGCGCGTGGGCACGCCATTATTCCGTCCGCGCCACTGGTGCCGCAGAACGACCCTACAACGCTCTTTACTGGCTCGGGAATGCAACCACTCCTGCCATACTTTCTTGGAGCGCCACACCCAAAAGGTGTGCGGCTCGCTGATTCACAAAAATCATTTCGTGCGGCCGATATTGAAGAAGTGGGTGACAACCGACACACCACATTTTTTGAAATGCTGGGGAATTGGTCGTTCGGTGACTATTTCAAAGCGGAGCAACTTGGCTGGTATTTTGAATTTCTCACAAAAGAAATCGGCCTCGACCCAAGTAAGTTGTTCGTAACGGTCTACCATGGCGATGCATCAATCGGTGTCCCGCGAGACGAAGAATCAATTGTGATGTGGCAGAAGCTGTTTGCGGAAAAAGGAATCGAAGCAAAGTTTAAAGCGATTGGAACGGAGAAAGATGGATATACGAAAGGGATGAGCGATGGGCGCATTTTTTCGTATTCGGACAAAAACTGGTGGAGTCGTGCCGGAACTCCAGACAAAATGCCAGAGGGTGAGCCGGGCGGCCCTGATTCAGAAGTGTTCTATGAATTTTCCCACATTGAGCACGACGCGAAGTGGGGTGAAAAATGCCACCCAAATTGTGACTGTGGCCGCTATCTCGAGATAGGAAATTCAGTCTTTATGCAATACATCAAGAAGAACGGTAAGTTTCAAGAACTTCCGCAAAAAAATGTCGACTTCGGTGGTGGTTTGGAGCGCATCGCGGCAGCCGCCGAGGGTTCTGGGGATATGTTTAGAACAGATGCGTTGTGGGCGATTATAGAAGAATTGCAAAGAAGAGGAAAAATGCACTACGATCAAAATCCGGCGGCGTTTCGTATCGTTGCAGACCATATACGCGGTACCGTATTCATGCTTACAGATGGTGTATTGCCAGCAAATACTGAACGCGGCTATTTTCTTCGTCGCCTTATTCGCAGGTCTGTCCGATACACTGATGTTATAGGTTTTCCTGCCGGAGAACTCTCGACAGTAGCAAGGGTTATCGCAAAAACGCACGGCGATCACTATCCAGAGCTCATCGAGCAACTCACGCAATCCGAAAAAGCAATCGCTGACGAAGAAACTAGATTCCGCGAAACATTGGCCCGCGGTTTGAAAGAATTTGAAAAACTTTCGAAAGGAGATACGGTTTCGGGGCATGACGCCTATGTACTGTTTACAACACATGGGTTTCCCGTCGAGCTGACGCACGAACTTGCACAGGAACGCGGTGCACGCGTAGACATGGACTCCTTTAAAAAAGAGATGGAGTCTCACCGCGATGTGTCGCGTGCAGGTGCGGAACAAAAATTCAAAGGCGGCCTTGCCGACCAATCACATGCAACAGTGCGATTGCACACCGCACATCATCTTTTGTTGAAAGCCCTACAAACAGTCCTTGGCCCACAGATCAAACAACGGGGAAGTAACATTACCGGCGAGCGTTTACGAATCGACTTCTCTCATCATGAAAAAATGACGAAAGAGCAAATTACTGAAGTGGAACGCATTGTTAATGAAAAAATCGGTGAAGCGCTTCCTGTGGTGCAGTCCCAATTACCGCGAGACAAAGCGGAACGACTTGGTGCAGAAATGGAATTCGGTGCAAAATATCCTGATATGGTCACGGTCTATTCCGTGGGTCCACAGGGGGCAACTGTCGAAGCGCCCCGATTTGAGGAGGCATTTTCTATTGAATTTTGTGGTGGCCCACATGTAGCAAATACCCGTGAGCTCGGCGGGGTCGGCTCTTTCAAGATTCAAAAAGAAGAAGCATCAGCAGCTGGTGTTCGTCGCATAAAAGCAGTACTCATCTCATAAGTTTTACACAGTAGAGACAGGGGCATGGTCTGCGCAGGCTATACTTGAATCAATGAGCTGGTTCTCTTTTTCTGCACGCGCGCACAAAAGTTCACAGAATTTCCTGGCATGTGATGTGGGTACCGCGAGTGTCGCCGTAGGCATTGTCAGTATTTCTCATGGTGATGTGACCGCCGCTCATGTCACTGCCAGCGAACGCGCCGCACTACCGCTTGAATCAACTGGACCAGTTACACCCGACCAAATGCGAACGCTTTTAGCCGATACGATTACGAGGGTGCTCACCACCAATACAAAACGGGGTGGCAAGGCACCACAACGAGTCATCGCTATGGTCCACGCTCCGTGGGTTAATTCAGAGACAACTCGCGCTGCAAATACCTTTCAAACCCCCCGAACTGTTCAGCCGTCAGATGTTGGTGCGCTTGCTCAAGAGGCAGCAAAAGATACGAAGGGACTTTCAGGAACCATCTTCGAGCGTAGTGTGGTGCGGGTAGAGTTGAATGGTTTTCAGACACGCATGCCTGAAAACAAAAAGGCTGGGAGGATGAGTGTGGTGGTTATGCAGAGCGACATTGATCCCAACTTCAAGCAGGCGATAGATAGCGCCTTTGGCATGGCAATTCCCGGACGAGTTCCCGAGTACCACTCGGCAGCTTTTGTAATCAATGTGGTCGTGGAACGCTACGCAAAAAACCCTGCGCACTACGCGTTTCTGGATGTCACGAGCGCCGCGACCGCGCTTGCTGCTGTGCGTGGGAGCACTATGCTCGAACACGGAGTTGCACCTATTGGATGGCGCACTATCGTTGAAAAGATTTCAGCCATACAAGGAACAACGCGAGACGAAGGTTTGAGCCGTATTCGTATGCTTCTTGATGGAAGCTGTACAGATCCTGTCTGCCAAGGTGTCGCGGATGTACTGCGTGTTGTCGAAACAGAATTCGTCACTGCCTACGGGAAACTTTTTTCTGAAACTACCAAGGAATATCGCCTTCCAGGAACGCTTTTGATCGTGGCTCCTCCCGACCTGAGTGCGTGGTTTTCGCAGATGCTTGAACGCGTTGATTTTGCACAGTTCGCTATTTCCGAGCGTCCGTTTTTAGTGCAGCAACTATACGCCCAACACTTGTCATCCGTAGTTTCTTTTTCGGAAGATAGCAAACCAGAGACAGGACTTGCAGTACTTGGTGCATTTGTACACACCCTTGCATCTGATGATCGTTAACAGTGATACACTAGTGCTATGCCAAAGGACTATTTTCAGGGTATAACTCCACCCGCAAGCGCCCCATCTCCAGCAGCACCTGCTGAGCGAAGTATTAGAAACATATCAATAACACCGCGCAAAGAACGCCCCGACTCGGCACCGCCACAACGATCAGGGCCACCTGCAAGTATGGACGCGTCCTCAGAAAATTCGAAAGTATTTAAGAAGTTGTTGCCATGGATTCTGGCTGTTGTTGCAATTGCCGGCGCTACAGTTGCAGTTGTGTGGATGATGCAAGGGACCACTGTCATTATCGAGCCCCGCACGCACTCGGTGGTTTTGGGGGAAGATGTGACCATCACTGCATACCCAGCTGATAAAGTTCCTGAGGGGCTTCTTGCATTTACTCAAACGACCAAAGAATTTACTGAAGAACGGACCGTTGTTGCGAAGGGGTTTTCTGAGGTCGAAGAGTTTGCAAATGGTATTGTCACTATTTACAACGAAAGTAGTGCGACACCTCTCAGACTTATCAAGAACACTCGGTTTGAGTCTCCCCAAGGACTTATTTTCCGCATAAAGGATTCCGTGATTGTGCCGGGTAAAAAGGAAAATAGTCCTGGCACTATTACCGCACATGTTTACGCAGAACAACCCGGCGATAAATACAACATCAAGCCAACTGACCGATTTACCTTGCCGGGCCTAAAAGGTGGCACTCCCGGTGTCTTTGAAAAAGTCTACGCACGCTCCTCGATTGCTTTTTCAGGTGGGTTTGTAGGATCGCGTCCAAAAGTTGATCCGGCGACATTAGAGAGTACCCGGCGAGACATGCGGTCTGCACTTGAGGCGAAAGTGATTGCTGGCCAAACAGTTGCGGGCGAGGGCAGTACTGTCGTATTCCCCACACTTTCAACCATATCGTTTACTTCTGCCGAACCAACGCGCGTATTGGACGGGTCGGTGGTTCTTAAAGAAACAGCGATTGCAAATACGCCTACATTTTTAGAAAAAGATTTTGCACGCGCTCTCGCTCTTGCCTCAAAAGCCGAAAGCGATCCGCAGGGAGATATACGCTTTAAGACGCTCGACACCCTCGAGGTGCGGCGTATAGCCCTTACCGAAACGGCTACTGACGCACCACTTGACCTCGTCGTTTCAGGCTCTGCCGTACTAATGTGGCATATAGAGCCCGCAGTGGTTGCGAAAACCCTGGCCGGTACTTCTAAACACTCTTTTACTGAGGCAATAAAAAGCATTGAGGGGGCTGTGAGAGGAGATGCCTCACTGCGCCCTCGATGGAAGAGTACTTTCCCTCAAGATCCCTCAAAAATTGAAGTAATTATCCGGGAGGCGGCCCCCCTTACACCCTAAACTGTTGACTCTCAAGCCATGTCCTGCTATTATTCCCCGCGTTGCAGTGCAATATATGCAGGATGAAAATAAAGCTCTGCCACCAAACAATGCACCTGCGTCTCAGACTCAGGGGGTTGTCGAGGAAGCACTTCCAAACACGCTGTTTCGGGTGAAGTTGGAGGATGGAACACTACAGCTTTCGTATCTAGCAGGAAAGATGCGACTGCACCGAATTAAGGTCTTGGTTGGAGACAGAGTCACGCTTCAACTCGACAAATACGGTGGAAAGGCCCGGATTGTGAAGAGAAGCTAACTATATGAAAGTTAAAGCCTCAGTTCAAAAAATGTGTCCTCAATGCCGTATTATCCGTAGGGGGGGTTACTTGCGAGTGATTTGCTCAAACCCAAGTAAGGGACCCCGCCACAAGCAACGCCAAGGCTAATTTTATGCGTATTTCAGGAGTTACTATCCCAGAGAAGCGACTTGAGATTGCACTGACTGCAATCTTTGGCATAGGTCGCCCACGCGCGCGAACAATCCTGGATACCGTAGGTATCCCACACGGAAAGCGTGCTGCCGACATGACTCCTGAAGAAGAAGCGCTTGTTCGCAAAGAAATCGAAGCATTCCATATCGAAGGCGACCTTCGTCGTCAGATTTCGTCGAATATTAAGCGCCTGAAGGATATTGGTGCCCACCGAGGGACTCGTCACATGAAGAAGCTTCCTGCACGAGGCCAACGAACTCGCACTAATACCCGGACTGTTCGTGGGAATGTGCGTAAGACTATGACTTCTGGCCGCCGCAAGCTGGAAAAGACATAGACTTGATTTTTATTATATTTTGTGTAATATTGCCGATTCATGGGGAAAAAACGAATCATACGAAAAGCGGGTGGCACAGTTGACGCGGGACTCAAATCTCGGTCTCTTGCCAAGGGTATCCGCAACAAAGTCACCACCGCGATTTTGGTGGTGCAGGCAACTTTCAACAATACCAAGGTTTCTTTGACTGATGGGAGCGGTAATGTGCTGGCCTGGTCTTCAAGTGGAGCACTAGGTTTTGCTGGGGCAAAGAAAGGTACCCCTTTTGCAGCTGCAAAGGTGGGCGAACTCTTGGGAGAGCGCGCCCAACTTGCTGGAGTGACTGAGGCATCTGTAGTTATTCGTGGCATTGGCTCTGGTCGCGAAGCCGCTGTTCGCTCATTTGCACAGAAGGGGATTACTATTACACGCATCGCAGACGAGACACCGTTTCCTCATAATGGCGTGAAAGCTCCAAAGCCTCGCCGTATCTAATTCCTTATGCTTCAAATAAAATCAAAATTTAAGATCGGAAAGCGTCTTGGTCCTGCGGTGTTTGAGAAGTGCCAGACCCAGAAATTTACTCTTTCCGAAGCTCGTGGACGCAAAGCAGTGCGTGGCCGTCGCTCGCTATCAGATTTTGGCAAGCAAATGCTTGAAAAGCAGAAAGTGCGTTTTACATACGGTCTTACGGAAAAGCAATTCCGCAATTATATCGACAAGGCAATTGAGCTCACGAATTCACCAGAGGCCATCCACATTGCCCTCGAGACTCGCCTCGACAGCGTTGCCTATCGTGCGGGGCTCGCACCTACACGCCGAGCGGCACGCCAAATGGTATCGCATGGACACATTACTGTGAACGGCAAGCGTATGACCACGCCATCACATCATATGCGTACTGGCGATGTGTTTGCTGTGCGGGTGGGAAGTGCTGATAAGGTTCTTTTTGCCGCTGCCGAAGAACACCCGAGCACTCCTGCGTGGCTTGCTTTTGACTGGAATAGCCGATCAGGATCTGTGCTCTCGGTACCGCGCTATGCGGCCACTGAAACTTCCTTTGACTACCCAACTGTATTCGAGTTTTATAGTCGGTAGGCCTAGCTTTATTTACAAGCCTTTATTTCATAGCATAATGGTGTCTTATGTTTGACTATCATGTAACGCTCCCATCGAAGCCACGCGCTGTCTCGGAGGACGGAAATAGTGGCGTTTACGAAATTGACGGGTTGCACCCTGGCTACGGACACACACTTGGCAATTCTCTGCGTCGCATCATTCTCTCATCACTTCCGGGCGCTGCAATAACCCAGGTCAAGATTGATGGTGTCAAACACGAATTTTCGACTATGGAGGGGGTCAAGGAGGATGTTGTTGCTATTCTTTTAAATTTGCGCAAGATCCGTGTTCGGATGCTTACTGACGAGCCTCAAACACTGACGCTTTCAGTTAAGGGACCACAGATGGTGACCGCCGCTGATATCAAATTTCCTGGACAGGTAGAATTATTGAACCCTGATCAGCACATTGTCGAGATTTCCGGCAAGGCAACTCTCGAGATTGAAATGACTATCGAACGCGGTCTCGGCTATCTTCCAAAAGAAGTAGTGCAGAAAGAGCGCGTCGATATAGGTGTTATTCCAATGGACGCAATTTTCTCTCCAATTCGACGAGTAAATTACGAAGTCGAACACATGCGCGTGGGAGATCGCACCGATTATAATCGTTTGCGTCTTTTCATTGAGACAGACGGTACCTTTGCGCCAAGGGAAGCCCTCGAAAAATCAATCGAGATTATGATTCATCAGCTCCGTGCCATTGTCGGCTTTAAGGAAGAGCAGGTGCTTTCTTCACAAGGAGAAGACGAATCTGCAAGTGATGGTCAAAAATTCAAGCACGACGACAAGGCTGATACCGAAGCTTTGAAAGTACGGATTACCGAACTACAGCTTTCCTCTCGAGTTATTTCAGCGCTGGATGGTGCAAGTATCCGCACTATCGGAGGTCTTGCCCGCAAGCGCGAGGACGATCTCCTAGCAATTGAAGGTCTTGGACAAAAAGGACTCCAAGAAATTAAACGAGCGCTATCAAACTACGGTTTGACTTTGCGCTAAAGAAATCGTAAGGTGAGCCACTACAACTATGAGACACATGAAGAAAGGACGAATTCTTGGACGAGTAAAGCGACAGCGCCTTGCGCTTATTCGCTCACTCGCACGCTCTCTCATACTTTCGGGGCGCATTACAACTACTTTGGCAAAAGCGAAGGAGCTCCGTCCTTTTGTAGAACGAGTAGTAACTGCCGGGAAAATAGACACAGTCACTGCTCGTCGGTTGGTTGCTCACCGCTTGGGAAGTACCCCAGAAGCGACGCAGAAAATTTTTGCTGAAGTATCGCCTCGGTACAAAACTCGCAATGGTGGCTATACCCGTATTACAAAGATTGGTAAGCCAGGTGCCCGTCACGCCGAAGAAGCAATCATCGAATTCGTATAAGTTTGTATGGAAAAACACACAATCAATGCAGCAGGCAAAAAAATGGGGCGCCTTGCGTCCGAAATAGCGAAACTCTTACTTGGTAAGAACCGCACCGACTTCGTAAAAAACAAAATTCTCCCTGTGCAGATTGTTGTCACCAACGCTTCAGCGATTGATCATCCGCCAAAGAAAGGAACTCAGCATGTCTACAAGCGTTTCTCTGGATACGCGAGCGGACAAAAACAAGAGACTCGAGCTGCCACTATCGAGCGGCGGGGTATTGAAGCGGCGCTACGCATGACAGTCGAACGCATGCTTCCACGAAACACACTGCGCACGAATCGCATGAAGCAACTTATCATTAAGGAGACGGTCTAATCTATGGCAAAAGAATCCACCTATATTGGCGCTGTGGGCCGTCGCAAGACGGCAACCGCTCGCGCTCGGATTACACCCGGCAAGCAAGAGCATATGGTGGTAAACGACAAACCGCTAGAAGAGTACTTTCGAGCTGTTGGTGCACAATCAGTTGCACGCGCCGCTCTCCAAGATGCCGGCGAAAAATTCAGTGTTTCTGTTCGTGTTCATGGTGGCGGTATTAAAGCGCAGGCAGAGGCGGTGCGTCACGCCATCGCTCGTGCACTCATTTCTCACAATACAGAGCTTCGCAAGGACCTTAAACGAAAGGGTTACCTCAAGCGTGATCCTCGAGCAAAAGAGCGCAAAAAGTTTGGACTCAAAGCCGCCCGCCGAGCACCGCAGTGGAGCAAACGGTAAATCTACACCGCTCTAAATTTCAGCACTTGTGGCGTGTGAGTTTTGCGAATTTGATTCTGGTATAATTTCCTTATGCACGATGATGATGTTCAATTTGAGGATGAAGAGGCACCTGAAAGCAATGTTCATGAAGTGCTTGTGGCGCGCGTTGCCAAGCTCAAAGACGAGCTGAAAAAGTGCAAAAATGAGCGGCAAGAATATCTCGATGGTTGGCAACGCATGCGTGCCGATGTTGCAAACAGTAAACGCGACAAAGAACAGGGGACTGCACTCCATCGGGATAGTATCCGGCGAGACATTCTGAGTGATTTTATTGCAGTGCTGGACAGTTTCGATGGTGCTATGCAGGGGGGCGCCTGGCAGAAAGTTGACAGCGCGTGGCGAGTAGGTGTCGAATATATTCACTCACAGTTAATCGGGGTCCTTCAAAAACACGGAGTCGAGACATTCGGTGCCTCCGGAGAAGAGTTTAACCCGGCACTTCATGAGTCGCTTGCCGAGGAATCTTCAGAAACGTTTTCTTCGCACACTGTCGTTCGTGTGGTGAGGAAAGGATACCGTGATGCCACAGCTCTTATTCGCCCTGCGCAGGTTGTGGTTTCAACAGGTTCTTAAAACTTCATCTAAATCTTGCCAAGATTGGATCCAATCAGTATAGTATCGTCTACAAGCAGTCTTATTAACACATATTTTGTATCACTATGACAAAAATATTGGGAATTGACTTGGGAACTACAAACTCCGCGATGGCCATCATCGAGGCTTCTGAACCACGCATCATCGAAAATATCGAGGGAGCTCGGACTACTCCTTCTGTTGTGGCGATTTCAAAAACAGGCGAACGCATTGTGGGTGTCATGGCGCGTCGTCAAGCAGTAACCAACCCAGCCAATACCATCTACGGCATCAAGCGCTTTATGGGCCACCGATTTGACGAGGCGGGTGTTCAAAAAGATAAGGCGGTAGTTCCGTACACTGTCAAAGAAGGGACTGACGGGGGCGCTCTCATTACACTTTCCGGAAAAGACTACCGTCCAGAAGAAGTCTCTGCAATGATTCTGGGTAAACTAAAGGCAGATGCCGAGGCGAAATTGGGGGAAACAATTACCGAAGCTATCATTACAGTTCCGGCATATTTCAACGACGCACAACGCAAGGCTACAAAAGACGCAGGAAAAATTGCTGGACTAGATGTAAAGAGAATCATCAATGAACCGACCGCGGCCGCGCTTGCTTACGGCTTCAACCGCAAGAAAGACGAAAAAATCGTCGTGTTTGACTTTGGGGGTGGCACCTTCGATATTTCGGTACTCGAAGTAGGCGATGATGTAATCGAAGTGAAATCAACTGACGGCGACGCTCATTTGGGTGGTCGCGACATAGACCAAAAAATAATTCAATGGATTATTGCGGAATTCAAAAAGAAATCCGGTTTGGACATCGGTAAGGACCCACTCGCTCTTCAGCGTCTCGACGAGGCTGCCGAGAAGGCAAAAATCGAGCTCTCCACAACCATGGAGACAGAGATAAATATTCCATTTATCACTATGGGATCAAATGGTCCCGAACACCTGCTTGAAAAACTTACCCGATCCAAGCTCGAAGAGCTGACGCAAGAGTTTGTGGATCGCTCGATGGCAATCACCAAGCGCGCCATGGAAGCTTCACCGTTCAAAATTGGCGATATCAACGAGATTATCCTCGTGGGTGGGCAAACCCGTATGCCTGCCATTACCGAAGCGGTTAAAGCATTTTTCGGGAAAGAGCCAAATAAATCTATTAACCCTGACGAAGTGGTCGCTATTGGCGCCGCTATTCAAGCAGGTATCTTGCAGGGAGATGTGCGCGATGTGCTTCTTCTCGATGTCATTCCACTCTCCTTAGGTATTGAAACTTTGGGTGGAGTAGCAACAAAATTAATTGAACGCAACACAACCATCCCCACCAGCAAAGCGCAAACATTTTCGACCGCCGCCGACAACCAACCTTCGGTGGAAATCCATGTCGTACAAGGTGAGCGCCATTTAGCGGCAGACAATCGATCACTTGGCCGCTTTATTCTCGACGGTATTGCGCCCTCACCGCGTGGTCTGCCTCAAATTGAAGTTGCGTTCGATATTGACGCTAACGGCATTTTGCAAGTAAAGGCAAAAGATAAAGGGACCAACAAAGAGCAGACTATCCGTATCGAAGCCCGCACAGGTCTTTCCGATGCAGACATTGAAAAAATGCGCCAAGATGCAGATGTGCACGCCGAAGACGACAAGAAAAAGAAAGAGCTGAGCGAAGTGCGCAATACAGCCGAGCAGTTGATTTACGGCGCTGAAAAAGCACTGCGCGAGCACGGCGACAAAGTGGGGGACGATGTAAAAGCACCCATTCAAGAAGCCATCGCTACACTTAAAACAGCGAGAGAGAGCGAAGACTTGCAAGCGATGAAAGACGCGTCCCAGAATCTGGGGCAGGTTATGCAAAAGATAGGAGAGGCTCTGGCAAAAAGCGGTCAGACGCCACCGACACCACCGCCTGCAGAAGAACCACCCACGCCACAGGCGTAGTGCTGGCATGTGCACGAGCCCCGCACTACGTTAACTAATCAAGACCTTGTACTCACCCCCAGCATCTGACTGGGGGTTTTGT
>JBBTSD010000002.1:0-22822 GCA_038064835.1 Patescibacteria group bacterium | reverse complement strand
CAAAATTTTTGATATTAAATTCTCGGACAAGACAACGTGGGTTGATGCTATTGAATATGGAAAAACGTTAGGAATTCCAGCAGAACAGTTAGATTTTCCGATTGATTAGGGAGCCGTCCGCGTTAGCGGACGGTTTTCTGTGCGCGCACTGGGTGGGTGGGGCAAGCACATACAGATTTGTTTGTGCCTCGGCACAATCCATATTTCTTGAGTTACCACTAAACTCTCTCGAAGCCACCGAGCGAACGCACACAACGCCGAAGCAGCTAGCGCGAGCGAATGCGAGCGGGCTATGCGTAGGCGGTTGTGTGTGGTTCGCGGATGTTAGAGCTACCACTAAACGCGGATATGGGTGCGCCTCGGTCGCCGTGAGGGCGGAGAAAAGAGCAAACAAAAATGATAAAATAAGATTGCTCTTTTCGGAGACTGAAACGGCGAAGCAAAACCAAAAATTTCCTTTCCATTCATTCCGCTTCGCGGTGGAGGGGTGGGGGGAGGAGACGCGAGAAAAATGTAAGGAAATTTTTTGGTTTTTGCACACGCGAGTCCGCGAGCGTGTCCGAGGCGCGCATCATTGGTCGTCAGGGTTCAATTCAAAATGCATTCGAACTTCGTTCAATACACACCGCCAAGAAAGAAACTTCCGAATCCGAAAGATAGAAAGAGTCCGCGCCTCCGGCGCGACCCCATTCCTGCACGAATTAGCGTTTCGTCGGCCTGAGCAGTGCACTTTTCAATATATTCCGCTCGGCAATGTCAATAATTCATCTATGTTGTAGGAATTATAGTGTATGATAGAGACTAATTTAATTCATTTATGAATATAGAAAAAAGAATACCATCAGGTAACGATGCTGTAGCTGATATGGAAAAAGGGAGTGAAGCTTGGTGCAATACTATGTCGCAAAAAGTCATGGAAGCATGTGCAACTGCTTTCAGCGAAAAACGGTTAAGTCCTTTTGATATTCCAAGGAAACTAAAAGAACGAGCTGAGGCAGGGCAGGGACTTGGGGATTGGAAAGATTTTGCCTGGGATGTTGTTGATCCAATGAGAGAAAGTGGCGGGGCTTGGGAAAGTAGAAAATCAAAGATTGCAGAAATTGCCGGCCTTGATATAGCTGATCTTGAGCTGTTGTACGAGAAAGCAAGAGTGTATTATCGTGAGTATTTGGCAAAGAGATAGGAATAATGGGGTCTGACCTGCTCCGTAGAAAACCTCCATCACACTAGCCTCACATTGAAGGTGGAGGCGATGAGACCAATCTCTCGCATCTGAGCCCGGTACGATCGTGCGGTGAGCGCCGACCCCGAAGGCATTCTCCTCGCTCCCCGTGGCTCAAAAAGACAGTGGGGAGCAAGACACCCGAACTTTGTGCTATTCTAAGGGCGTTACTGTTACCAGTCTGTACATTTTTTATGCTAGAAAAAAATGAGCCAATTGCAAAGGTGGTGGGAGAAGGTTCGCAAATGCCAAAACTTCCCCACTTGCACGAACGCGATGCGTACAGGTACCTTATTCGTATCGCGGGTGAAGAAGATGCGGAAGAGAGGGGATTCTTTGTAGACCAGGCCAGTCAAATGGTGACCTCTGAGGACGCAAGGGCTTCCGAGGCCTTGGCCATACTCAAGGAAGACTTCACAAAACTTCTACCAAGTATTCAAGATGCACAAAAAAGGCAATGGTGTGAAACTTTTCTTGCTCAAGGAGGTGAATTTGATAAAATCGCCGCAAGTACTGCAGTGGCGGCCTCATCCCTCGCTCAGGGTGCGCAGGAAGCCAAAGCTAGGGCAGAGCGTGTTGGTGAAAATACTCCAGCTTGGCAGGAGGCGCACAAGCGCGCAATGGATTTATTTGGTAAAGCCGTTGAGTTGCCGAAGGAGAATCCGTTGAGCAATGAGTTAATCAAGCGCGGTGATGAGCTTTTGCAGTATTTAAGGACAGACGGGGTAACGAGTTCGTTTGAAGAAAAAGCTGATCAGCTTGAGCGGGACCTGGCAAAGCAATCTCGTGGTTAGGCATAGTCACACAAGAAAATGTCGAGAACTATATACCTAATTAATCTATGGCAACAATCAATCCCTACATAAACTTCAACGGAAATGCCGAAGAGGCATTCAATTTTTACAAATCAGTCTTTGGTGGCGAATTTGCTGTTATTTCTCGTTTTAAAGACCTGGCCAGCCCTGAGTTTCCTGTGGCAGAAAATGAAGCACATAAAATAATGCGCATTGAATTGCCTATCGGGAACAATGTTTTAATCGCCAATGATGTTCCAGAGAGTATGGGGCGAGTAAATGAAAATGAAAACAGATCTAAGATAGCAGTAATTGCAGAGAGCAAAGAAGAAGCAGACAAACTATTCAATGGTCTTTCGGCAGGTGGGACAGTTGAAATGCCCATGGCAGACAGTCCTTGGGGTACCTATTTCGCAATGTTCAGAGACAAATACGGGATTGAGTGGACGGTGGAATTTGACGCAAAAAACAATGGACAAAAATAACAGCTGAGACAATCTTGAAGCGACTGGAGCCGCTTTTGTTTTCGGTCGCGTGTTGTAGAATCGTCATATGCAAAAAGGATTCATAAATGTGCTGTTGCTTATTTTTGTGTTGATCGTTGCGGGAGGTGCGTTCTTCGCGCTCCGCCCACTTCTGCCTGCGCAAGGCGACGGAATAGGTGATGTAGACATGAGTGGGGTAAACGAGGCTCATACTGATGTGGTGGTGTATCAATGGATATATGAAGACCAAGGTGAAGACAGTGCAGGAGCACCCACTACCAAGGTGTCCCTGATAACAGGAGGAAGAAAGCATGATATTGGTGTATTCCAAGGATCCTGCAATGATTCAAATACTGATTTGCTCGAAGGTGAGCAGATGAAAGTAGTGTGTTGGTGGGCAGGGGGAGGAAAGGAGATAGGGATATTCACCGAAAACGGCGTTTCGACGGTCAGAGTGGGGGATGTTGATGAAGGGTCGGCAGAGGCCCCAGGATTCCGTGGAAACTTCAAGGTCGTGACCGAGCTGTAGTCATTTCCACTGCTGCCCCCGAAAGACCGTGCGCACTGGCGTAGAAGGTAGTACTATAGAGGGGCCTTAATAAAAAATAATGAAATATATGGCAAAACCTAATTCTGCGTTTATGAAGCCCATGCAAGTGAGCGAAGAGCTTGCTGTGATTGTTGGCAAAGGACCAATGGCACGATCAGAAGTGGTCAAGAAGCTTTGGGTGTACATCAAAGGAAAGAATCTTCAGGACCCAAAGAACAAGCGCAATATCAATGCAGATGAGGCACTCAAGAAAGTGTTTGGTGGCAAGGCGGTCGTCAATATGTTTGAGATGACCAAGCTTGTCTCAGCGCATCTTTCGTAATTTTCCAAACCCAAGGAAAAGACATAACCCTCGCAAGATGCGAGGGTTATTGTTTTTGTCGCGCAGGCACATCAGTGACTAGTGCGGTTACATAGGAATGATTCTTGCGGAGGGTCTCCAGTTTAACTAGCGTGCCGCCCTGTGGCTCAAAACGGATAGGGGATATGAATTCAATTGCGGCATATGATATGAGTCGAAAGCGGTGCTCATAACACAGGCGGAATCTCCCAAAATGGGTGTCTCGCGGGTGACACGAGCAAGACATACAGAGCCCTGTTCCATCGCGAAGTGCCAGACTTGTATACGAATGGTCTTTCTCGATGCGAGAGAAAGCGGGGTACATCTCCAAACGCAGAATTTCTGCCGTACTCATGTTGTCCTGTGCGGGAATGTGCCCCGAGAGCAACAACTTATCTCCGGGGAGCGCTTCCCATGGCGCAGGTTTTCCTTTGTGGTGGCCCAGCTTGTCCTTTGCCACGAAGTCTCTCTTTCTTTTCTGTGCAAAACCTACCGTGCACACATGCCTCTGTAAAGAAAAAGCCCCAGCGAAGATCGCTGGGGCCCGTTGCAGCTCTTACCTAGTTCGCCTTGCGGCGGGTCCTGGACGGCGGTGCCTCGTCGGGATCCTCGATTCCCTGCAGAAGGGCCGCGAGAATCTCGGGCGGGATTCCATTGCCACCCATCACATGGATGCCGATGTTGCGTTCAGGTTCGGGCTCGCTGGATACGACGACCCATCCCTTGCGGATGCCGATCGACGGCTCGAAGCGTGCCTTCTCGAACTGGTGCCGAACCGAAGTCCAGAACATGTCCGACAGGACCTCGGCCTGGATATGGAGGATCTTCGCCTCCTTTGAGCCAGTCGCGCGGTCGGCGCTCGATGAGGCGAGCATGACCGACGCGATTTTCTCGACCGCACGCTTGCGGTAGTCGACGCTGACGACCCAGAGGCCGCGGGTCTCGTCGTCTTCGATGGTGCCGATGACGGTGTCCTTCTCGCCGAATTCGGCCGGCGGGTTGAACTTGTCGGTGTCGACATCACTGATTTCTTTCAGGATGGTTTTGAGCCAAGTGGCCATACGGCCCTCCGTTTCCTTGGTTAACGGTGTTTCTCACCGGGCCCCCGTTGGGTGCCAAAGGCGACTATACTACTAAACAAGTCCTGTGTCAACAGGCTCGATGCCGACACTAAATCTTTTCAAGGTAGGTTGCGGCCTCTGTTTTGCAGGCTTCGATGAAATCAGTGTCGGTGGATGCGTCGCAGACAGCAAAAGCCTCTTCAGACGACTCATAAAAAAGAGTGAGTTCGCTTGCGGCCCCCAAGAGGCAACTGGTACGCGCTTCGCGGGTGAGACCGAGAGCACAGCTGCTCGCGACAGTGCCAGAATATTCGCCAAGCCAGGCGGCACCGTCTCGTCCAAGGCTTTGGAAACACTGGATGCGCGCTTCGGAGTTTTCGACACTGCCACACGCACCAAAGATTCGTGAGAAATCACCGTTGGTAATGTTCAGCATGTGATAGGGTTGCGTCCAATAACACGCGCGGCGCTGTTCCTCACTAACTTCGTTGCATGGATAGAGGAGGTCGTCGTCTCTTAGAAATCGCGAGGGCACACCAGCAGACGCGGAGTTAACATTTTCCATAAACACACCACCATAGCAGGTCGTGCGTTCCCACGAACCTGAAAATTTTCCACAGCCATCGAGCGCTTGAAACAAGTCGTGTTCAAAATACGCCATAAGCCCGTGGCCCACCGAATGAACACAGTTGAAATAATGGTAGCCGCCTCGCTCGCCGCGGTAGGTGCTGGTGCACAACGAATCAAGCCAAGCACTCCCCAATGGGTTCGACCCGTTCTTTGTCAGTTCTTCTACGAGCACGCCGTGATGAAATCCTGCGCGGCAGACCGTGTCGCCGTGCGCGTATGCATCGGCGACTGTATCAAACTCTGCACCGGCTTTTTCGCCAATGATATGCAGTAGTGAGTGGCATGAGCGGAAGGGAAGTCCGGTGCGTGTGGCATAGCGGGCCTTTATATCGGCAAGCGCAACAACTGAACTTTCGTTATCAGAGAGGTCCCGATAGAATTTTTCCCAGCATGCGAAGTCATCGTCAGGGGGACACGAAGGAGTAATGGATGCGAGTTGTGCCGGTACGGTTGTGCCCCACACAGCTTCGTTAGCATCGCGGATAGTGCGCACCGTTGCCCCTTCAGGCAAGAAAAATGGCGTAGTATGTGATTGTGCAAAAAAGGTAACTCCCACAAAAACGAGACCAAGGACGACAAACGCAAGATAACGACGAAGCATCAGACAATTGTAACGCATGAAAGACAGGGTTGCATGAAAACAAGGGCTGTGTATAATAGTGTATATTAGACACTAAGTAAGCTCATATGGAAACACAAAGAAAGAATAAGGTGGTGAGCGGGATGGTGCGTGTCGCGGCGGTCTCACCTCGTGTGTGGGTGGGGGATGTCGAAAAAAATACCATAGAGGCTGTTCGTTGGGCTGAAAAAGCAGTGCGCGACAAGGTCTCGCTTGTCGTGTTTCCTGAGCTTTCACTCACTGGGTACACCGCTGGTGACTTGTTTCATCAAGCGACATTACAGCGCGCCGCCCAGACGGGCTTGGTGCGGTTTGCCAAAAGAACAAGTCATCTCGATGCGGTGTTTGTCGTCGGGCTTCCCCTGGTTGTCGAAGGGAAGTTGTTCAATGTGGGTGCGGTTGTGTCGCGTGGGGAGGTGTTGGGTATAGTCCCTAAAACATATATTCCAGGGTACAAAGAATTTTATGAAGAGCGATGGTTTGCATCAGCGCGTGATTTAGTTTCAGAAACAGTGCGTCTCGACGACAAAGAAGTCCCCGTTGGAACAAAACTGCTTTTCAGATTTACGGGGAACAACCATGCAGTGCTTGCTGTCGAGGTGTGCGAGGATGTGTGGACACCGATTCCGCCCAGCTCGCATCATGTGCTTGCGGGTGCGACCATTGTTGCCAACTTATCGGCGTCGAATGATGTGGTGGGAAAGGCTGATTATCGGCGTGCCTTGGTGTCGCAACAGTCGGCACGAGGGGTGTGCGGGTATGTCTACACCTCATGTGGTGTAGGAGAATCTACTACCGATGTGGTGTTTGGTGGGCATGCATTGATTGCGGAAAACGGTGCGCTGCTCAGTGAGTCAAAGCGGTTTGTACAGGAAGGTGAAATGATCATAAGTGATATTGACCTCGAGCATCTCATGCTCGACAGGATCAAGACAACGAGTTTTGGCGAATCTGTACACGAAGCAGATGTGGCAGGATATCGCACTATCACGCTTCCGGTCTCTAGTGGTGGCGTACCGCGACCACTCAAGCGATATGTGGATGCGCATCCATTTGTGCCGCAGTTGGGAAGCGAGCTCGACAAACGATCTGAAGAGATTGTGTCTCTTCAAGCGGCAGGTTTGGCGCGGCGACTCGAGCATGCGAAATTAAAACACCTCATCATTGGGGTTTCTGGTGGACTTGATTCAACACTTGCTCTTTTGGTGGCGGCTCGCGCAGTAGTGATGGTGGGTCGCTCCCGTGCCGATATCCGCGCGTATACCATGCCTGGCTTTGCAACAAGCTCGAGAACACGATCAAACGCTGAACTGTTATGTGAGGCCTTAGGGGTCCCGCTTAGTACCATACCGATTAGCGATACTGTGCAAAAACATTTGTCCGATATCGGGCACGATGGCGAGACGCAAGATGTAACCTATGAAAACGCGCAGGCGCGTTATCGCACGACCGTGCTCATGAACGAAGGTAATAGGATTGGAGGGATTGTGGTGGGCACAGGTGATTTGTCGGAGATTGCGCTGGGGTGGTGCACATTCACCGGGGATCATATTTCACACTACAATGTGAATGCGAGTGTACCAAAAACACTAGTGCGACACCTGGTGCGTTGGCTGAGCGAACAAGAAGACTTTAAGGATGCGTGCACAGTGCTCGCTGATATTCTAGACACACCGATTTCACCAGAGCTAACTCGCGCAAAAAAGGGGGAGATAAGTCAGAAGACCGAGGACATCGTCGGACCTTACGAACTGCATGACTTTTTCTTGTACCATTTTGTACGGTGGGGAACAGCACCCGACAAAATTCTGATTCTTGCTGAAGAGGCCTTTGGCACAAAATATACACGCGAAGTGATTGTGAAGTGGCTCAAGGTATTTGTGTCGCGTTTCTTTGCTAATCAATGGAAACGCTCGGTTGCCCCGGATGGTCCCAAGGTCGGATCAGTCTCACTTTCTCCACGCGGAGACTGGCGTATGCCATCTGATGTAGGTGCCGAAGAATGGTTGCGAACCTTGCCTGGCACAAAAGAGGATATGCACACACAAAAGAAAAAGCCCCGTTGATACCATCTCCAACTAACCCATTCCGCCCAAGTGGCGAAAATTAGGGCTGTGGCTCGGAGAAAAAATCTCACTGTATCTGCTGATATAGTTCGCTTTTTTCTCCGTCGCCTCGCCACTAATTTTCACCACTTAACGGAACGCTTTAGTTGTCGATGGTATAAGAACAGGGCTTGTGGCGCCAGACAATTGCCGTGGCGTTATCATCTACCGGTCCTTGTGTAATGCGCCAACCCAATAACGCATGTGCATCTGCACCGGATCTAAGTTTGGTGACCAGTCCCTCGACCAATGAATCATCTTCATGTGCCGGATCCACTAGGCCGTCAGTTGCAAGCAGGATGACGCGCGGAGACTGTACGGTAAATACACTCGGCTTTCGTGACAGTATTCGAGAGAGCGACCAATCACCCAGGACACGCGTGCACTGTACTCCCGCACCTTGCAGGTCGGCGTACATATATCCCGAGCTACTGTAGAAACCACCACGCCGCACTGCGGCCGCGCGCTCTTTCATATTGACGCGGACATTATGGCTTTCACTGTGCCAGACATGTCCTGAAGCATCGATTGCAACAACAGGTGAGTCCCCGATGGTTGCGAAGTGAGCAACATCTTCATGTTCGAGGATACATACCGTCGACAGTGTTGTGCCTGAATAGCAGTGCTTCGTTTCTTCTGCAAGTTTTCTACACAAGGTATGCAATGAGCGTTTCGCACACCCAGGTTTCTTGAGAGAGAAAATTTCGGGGATCCTTGCGGCACAGATGTCGGCCGCCTCGAATCCGAAATGACCATCCATTACCGCAAGGAGGGACCCACGCATGATAGTGTCGGAAAAATCGTGTGTGTACACACGGTCTTCTTGGTAGGCCCTGCCACCTTGCATGGTTGCCACACTGTATGTCATCAATTCCTCCTGTAGCTCTAGCACCATCCTGCAGGGGAGAAGTCTGAGTGTCAATCATCGTCACACCTGCTAGTATCACTATATGAAATACATGGGGATTGATTATGGTTCCAAAAAAGTGGGTATTGCGCTTTCAGATGACACAGAGAGTATGGCGTTTCCCAAGATGATTCTAGTGAACGATCAGATGTTGGTGCGGTCGGTGCAGGCTTTGGTGGATGCAGAAAAAGTGGGCGCGATTGTACTAGGAGACACACGAACAGAAAGTGGTGGGGAGAACGATGTGACCAAAGATATGGAACGATTCGCATCAGCGCTCAAAGAGACTGTGGGGATTCCGGTGTTCGTTATCCCTGAACATGGCACCACAGGCGCGGCGGGCGCTCGAGAAATGGGTGACGCTCGTGGCGAAACAACCTTTAAAAATATTCAGGACACAGCTCGCGATGCCCGGTCAGCCGCGCTTATTTTGGAGCGTTACTGGGCTATCCACAAAGAGAGAATGAGCGAGGGACAAGAGTGATACTATGGAAGGGATGAAAAAGAGTCATGCCACAGCGAATGTATTGATGCTGATAGTGGTGGTGCTCGCAACTTTTTTTGCGGCAGTATCTATTGTATACGCGGCGTGTCCAGGAAAGTGTCAAAATTCGAGCACTATGGGCGGGGGTGCGTCTTCCTGTGACCCTCCGGGATATCCGGATCGAGGTGCAATAGAACGAGATGTAAGTGCGCTTAGGGCGGCTCGCGCGGCAGGGCCAAGCGGGCAAGCACGCGCGCGACAACTTGAAAAAAAGTTAAAGCAGTGTAAGGACGGTGCGGATAAATGTGTTGGTACAGCAACTTTCTCTACCCCAGGAGGTGGCTCGGGAAGTAAGCCCACATGCGCAGAAATGCCTATGATGATGATGGGTATGGGCATGCCAATGATGATGATGATGATGAAAATGGAGATGATGGGCATGCCACCGATGTTGCCTATGATCCCGATGCCCATGCCTAAAATGGATATGCCCATGATGCCAAAAGATGACGAATGTAATCCGTCGTTCTTTAGCAGTTTCTTTGATGCGCAAGTGCCAGAAAAGTGTAAGAAGGGTGGTGTAGATCCTACAAAAAATGCGAGTACCACCGACAAGGACTTAGCTAAAAAGATTCAAGATATAGGATCTACCGCCACAGTGGACCCTATTACGGGCGAAAAAGTTACCACCGACACAGGGCCTAAAACAAAGATAATGCCACTTGGTGGTACTGTGGTAAACGACGATGATGAGGCCGCGCTTGTTTTCGGAAAAGGAGGGAATACAAATAACAATGTGGGTACGGGTTCGTTTGGGACAGGCGCGACAGGATTTGGGGCAACTGGCGCTGGTAAAAAAATGTCTGCGCCACTCGGGACCGGTGTTGCAACAGTTATTTCAAACCTTATCTCAGGGATTGCGGCTGGTGTTTCGGCAATTCCACAAGCAATCAAAAATGGTGTGGTAAGCGCGGCGGGCGCAGTGGAGTGGCTCCAAAGTGCCGCAACCACACTGCTCGCAGCACTTACCGAGCTCAATCTTTTCTAGTCTTTGTTGTGGAAAATAGGGTGGATAGTGATAGAGTGCATCCATGCCTGATGCAATTACATTTGAGGATTTTATCAAGCTTGATATACGGGTGGGGGAGGTTCTAGCAGCGGAACGAGTACCCGAGACCGACAAACTAATTAAATGTCGTATTAGTTTTGGTGACCTGGGCGAGCGCACTATCGTATCCGGGGTTGCACTATATAAAACACCTGAAGAAATGATTGGGAAAAAGTTATTGTACATCGTGAACCTGGCACCACGAGTTATAAAAGGGATTGAGAGCCAAGGGATGCTCTTGGCACTTTCGCATGGAGAAAACAACTTCTCGTTCATTGTTCCGGAAGGTCCCGATGTGCCAGCTGGAACGCGTGCCAAATAGCGAGATACCTCAAAATGGATAGAAAGCGATATGCACAAGAGGTGTATCGTTTTTGTGCGTTATACTTTTAACATGAGTGTTTCCTCTGTCCGATGTGCACTGAGTACTCCTCGGAAACAAACATTTCTCGAACGGTGGTTTCCTATGCCCGGTTTTCTTGCACCGGAAACTGCTGGGGTGGACATTTCAGACAGCTCGGTAAAATGGCTCTCGTTTATTCCAGGTCGCCACGGCCTTGAGGTGCGGCGGTTTGCGCAAGCAACACTCGAGCCAGGAATCGTAGTCGAGGGTATCGTACAAAGCCCAGAGCGACTTTCGGCTGCATTGGTTGCTTTGCAAAAAGAAGCAAAAGGTACCCCTGCCGCGCATGGTGCCCTCCCCGAGGAGTTGGGTTTCGTTTTCACTATGCATGTGGGTGATGCGCGCATGCGTGAACAGGTGTTAAAGGTAATTGAGTTCGAGCTCGAGGATCGAGTGCCACTCAAGGTGAATCAGGCCGTCTACGATTATGATATTATTTTGCCACATCCTGATGGTATCGGGGCGGAAATTGGGGTAACCGTTTTCCCTACACAGGTTGCAGAAGGATATGCGGCGGCATTTGAAGGGGCAGGCATCGCACTCCACTCTCTCGAGATGGAGGCGAGTTCGGTTGCCCGATCAGTGCTCCCACCAAACAGCAAAGATGTCGTTCTGGTGGTGGACTTTGGGCGTGCGCGTACCGGTATCGCCATCATGAATCGTGGGGTCCCTATATTTACCAGCACAGTCGCGGTGGGAGGTGATGCGATGACCAAGGCACTTGTGGAGCAGATGGGGGTGGACGAAGTGAAAGCAGAAGAAATTAAAAATGAACAGGGTATATCGCGTAGCTCTGATCCAAAAGTAATCACTGCGGTGCAGAAAACTGCCGACGCGCTGGCGAGCGAAATCGCTCGCCACTATGAATATTGGGACACGCGACGCAATGAGCATGGCAACAAAGTCACGCCTGTTTCCCAAATTCTTCTCACCGGCGGCAGCGCAAATCTTAAGGGGCTTGACGAGTTTATTGCTGGAAAAGCGAAGGCACCAACCATTCGCGCAGGTGTGTGGCAGAATGTGTGTTCGTTTGAAGAATATATTCCCCCGATTGACCGGCACCATGCTCTCGGGCTCTCGACGGCAATAGGACTCGCGTTGCGCGGCGCATAATCTATGGCAAACTTACTGACTGCAAAAGGAGTGGACTGGTGGCAAAATGACATGCGCGCACGACTCATTGTCGCTACCTGCACTACACTCACTGGGTGTGCTTTGTTAATCATCGGAAGTCTTCTTCCTGAATTTTTTGCGGTGCGCGTTGATGTCGCGATGTATACACACATAGACACAGAAACGAGTGCACAAAAAAGCTCACGCACAGAGCGTGATGAAGTGTTGCAGATAAAAAAGAGGATTCGTGCGCTTGAAAAAATTGGAAAGACACAAAAAATAAGCGCTGCAGTCACAGTGGTTGTTGCAGAGAAACCGGAGGGAATGGTGCTCAATTCGTTGTCGTATACACACAGAACAGACGGCGGGACACTTGATGTGGCGGGTACTGTCAAGGAACGCACAATGCTTAAAACTTATGCCGATGCCCTGCGAGGAAAGGATCCTCTCAATGAGGTTTCGGTTCCGATATCTGCGTTTGCAAAAGCCGGAGGAGGAGATTTTTCACTTTCACTGACTGGCGATTTTTAGTATGAAAAATCTCTGGAGTTACAAAAAAATGGTGGTATGGATACTCTGTATAGTGACCGCTTCAGCGCTCGGCGGTGCAGGCTGGATGACATGGTACATCCGTTCGTCACAGAAATCTATCGAGGATATGGCGTTTGTTTCGGGAGAGGAGATGAATCGTGTGCGTGAGGGCGCTGTTGTGAGAGCGGTACTTCGAGACACAAAAATGAACCGTGCCAAGTTGGCCGCTATCACCAAAGAGCGCGAGCCAATCGAGGATATTCGTAGTATCGAGTCTGCTGCTGAACAAGTGGGTACAGCTCTCGTCATTGAAGCGGTAAGCCCCTCGGGGGGTACTGCAGAAGACGCCTCGCTCGAATCATATCTAATCACTATGACGGTTGAGGGGACATTTTCTTCAATTCATCATTTTATTTCCATGCTTGAAACGCTTCCATTACCATCGTCAGTTGAGCAAATAAAAATCGAGGCAATCGAACAAGGGTGGCGGGGGAGTATCATCGTAAAGATATACATCGAAGCGGCATAATTTTTTTTGGTATGTTTAATTTTGGAAAAGTAAAAGTGTTGTGGGATATGCGGCGTGATCCCGAGTGTACACAGGAGCTGATGAGGATGTATTGGGGTGGGCTTTTAAGTTGCCTTGCGTTGGTGGTCGTCTGTGCGTCTCTATATGGCACATATGCACACTACTTTGGCAGGGCATCTGAGGTGTTTACCGAAGATCGTAAGGCTAGCGGAGACCTTCTCAAACTAGACGGAATAGACAAGGTATTGGAATCTTTTGAGCAGCGCGCACTTCAATTTGACCGTGCGCTAGAGTCTGTGCCGACAGTACAGGACCCGCACTATACCATCGACAAGTAAGGTCTGAACAAAAGTCGTAGAAAATCATGGATATGCCGATGAAGAAAAAAGTGAAATATATCCGCAGATACATTGAACTTTTTTCTTCGAGGTAGGGTTATAATTTTCAAGGCTTGGTGTTCAGAGGTTAGTTGGAGATGGTTTAGGTATTCTTTGTCAGGTGCTGTAGGCGAAGGCATAGAGGACCATGCCTGGGAAAGCGACCGAGGTGTCTTCGTGACCAAGAACAAGAGCGTTTTGTTTGGCGAGAACAGTCTCCTGGAGTTGACCAAATGCATTGTAGATATGGGCAATCGGTTGATCCTTTCTTACGACATCGCCAGGATGCGCAAGGAAGCGCACGATACCACTTGCTGATGCACGAGGCTCGTGAGTGTAGCGGAGCACTTTGCCAGTGAATTGTTTTGAGAGGTCAAACACAAACGGTTCAGCGTCGCACATATCAAATGCGGCGAGCATGTTCATGACAGCGCGCACACCATATTCGACGAATTTTTCATTTACGATGTACGAAGGACCCAGTTCGATAGTGAGTGCAGGAACACCGTTAAGCATCAGTGAGCCGGTAAGTGTGCGCTTGATGTCGTCACGATCATCGGGGGACTGCTCTTCGTTGATGACGGCGAATCCAGCGGTGTGTGCGTACCGAGTAATTGTTTGGTGGACTTCTTTCAACTTGAGACCGGGGTACGGGTCGGTCAGCACATACGGAATCGAGTTGAGCCAGTCGTTGTGGAGATCGATGACAAAAGCAGGCCTTGTTTCGACGATGCTGTGTAGAATTTTTTCGGCGATGCGCTCCGCGAGTGTGCCGTCGGGGCGTCCGGGAAACGATCGATTAATGTCTTGTTCTGAAAATGAAGTGTTGATCGAAGTGTTGAGGGGCATGCTTCGGGACATGTTTTCGAATCCGATCGGATTCATGAGAGGAAGGGCACAGAGTGTTCCTTGTTTCAAACCATCCACACCAAGTCGTTTGAATACTTCTTGAATGACCACCATGCCGCCAACTTCATCACCGTGGATGCATGCAGTAAGCCAGATAACCGGACCGTCTTTTTTCCCTTGCATTTTCATGACAGGAAGCCGGCGTGTTGAAAGATCGGACCCCGTGAGAATGGGGAGAAACGAGAATTCAACATTGGCCAAGGAGGAGGGTTCCATGTGTCTATTATACCAGATTTTATGGTATACTGCAACCTCTCTCTTGTGGAGAGCGTGCTGGAACGAGTGGAGTGCGGTACGATGATGCTGTTGCCCCTGTAGTTTAATGGATAGAACTACGGACTTCTAAGCCGTTGATCGAGGTTCGATTCCTCGCGGGGGCACCGATGCGAACAAAGTGAGCGAGAGTGCCACCGAGCATGATGCCTGCGCATCATGCGTCGGGAATCGAAGCCACGCAGGATATTTTTTAGAGCTCATGCGATAAAAAATCCGAGTGGCCGTCCAGGAACGCGAGGTCTTTTGTGAGTCCGCAGGACGAAACAAAAGCCCGCGATTCCGGGACGATTCCTCGTGACCACAGTAATAAGCGAAGCGACTTATATTTTTCACAAACTCCTGACCGATTCCTCGCTACGGGGTCGAGAAAATTTTGTGTCAGCAAAATTATTCGTGACCACAAAGCATCCCAAACAATATTCGACTTACGAAGTCGAATATTGTTCAACATGCCCAGTAAAGAAATCGAGAATCGGCACATCGCACCACCACAACATGTCTACACCATCAAGTTACTCCAGTGAGGGGTCGGTCTGGCTGGTATACTTTTTCGATGTGGTTAGAGCGGTTTATAATTAGGAGAGCGGAGAAGAGGTTTCGGCCGTATCGAATACAAGCAGAACTAGTTAAACAGGAAATGGCGACTGACTACCAAAAACACCTGCCAGAAATCACGACAGTGTATAGACAGGCAACTCACTGGCACGGTACCGGACGATATCGCCATGAGCGCATGAAGGACTCTGGTGATAGAGAGAATAGGAGCACTGTGTCGGACATACTCGTCGGGATTGTCGAGTCTGGAGGGCTACACCCATACAAAGATCCGTGGATTGATTCGGGAGGAAAAACTGTTTCGCTTGCTACGGTACGAATGCTCTCGCGTACATTCGCTCGAATCCATGCCAACGAGCACAGCACCTTTGTATACGAATTAGGGAGCATAAAATTCTGGCTCCGTCTCTACTTTTTTCTATTCTCTGTGTGGCTTTGTACTGATAGGCGAGCACGATCAATGGTTGCACGAAGCTTTTTCCAGGGCTCTTTTTTTCGAGACATTCAAATTTGGGAGAGCGCAATTAGGAGGCCTGACAAGAGGAAGACAGTCACTGTTTTAAACGGATTTCAAAAACAAATCCAAGTATCGGATATTGAGGGAAATTACCCGATACTTTTTGGCATTGTTGCCGAAACAAAAGACCTTGTGGAAACCACCCTGATCGCTCGCAAGGTTGAACGGCGATCCTTAAAGCCAATTACAATGCAACAATTCACGCATATAGAAGTACCATTACAGAATGTTGTCGAAACTGAGAAAATTCTTAAAGACAATGGCATAACCTTGACGGTTATTCCTCTTGAATTCGGAGACATGTATCTTGCTAATCAGCCATTGGATAAACTTGCTTATTCGTAAATTCCAATCGAATTACTCCTCACTTAAATGCCTCACCGCTACTTATATGAAAGTGCAAATGCTTCGAGTCTTGGTACTTGCCTAAGTTGGTTAAAATCCTCGCAGCACCATGTTCCATTTCAATTTTTTGTGCAATAAACCTTACGACCTCCAGTATCTCTAAAATAATCACATCGTCTTCTTTTGCTCGATTGGTGAATGAGGGGATATGTTTTTAGGTACGATAACTATATGTACCGGCCAATGTGGACGAGTGTGGTGATAGGCGAGGACAGTATCACTTTCAAATTCTTTTTTGAGCACTGTCGTGTCCTTAAGAGCCACATCGCAGTAATAGTCAGTTCCTGTGTAGTTCAACGCCATGCATTTATGTGTACCATGCGGGCAACAGTTTTCAAAGGTGAGATGAGTGAGTGGTTTTGAAATTTTCCAAAATTGCCTTTGCTACCGCATTAGATAGAAATGTCGGCACCGCATTTCCAATCTGTAAATTTCTGTCTCCCCTAGAGCCATAGAGTTGATAGGTATCGGGGAAACACTGAATCCTTGCGCCCTCTCTTGTTGTGAGCGGTCTAGGAGCTTTTGGGTGGATACAGCGAGATGATGACGGTGTGCTTAAATTGCGTGTAATTGTTGTTGCTGGTCTTTTCCACCAAAGGCGACAATAAGTATTTTTGAAACCTGATGTTGGGCGCAAGGATTTTGGTAAATCCTCCGGCGTTCCGCCATCTGGCAATAATTCCATTATTTTTACCAACTTTGCATTATTGTTTGGTGAATTATGATCCATTAGTTTTGCTGGTGCGTTTTTTCGCATAAACTTTTGGAAGTCATTTTGCGGCTCGGAAGCATATTCAAAACTTTCTTCGCTCGATTTAATAAATGGTAAGTCGCTTATTGCTTCTTCAAGTGTTACATATGGCTTGAGTTTTTTATTAAACAAGTCGGGTATTTCTTCTGGATTGTAATGTGTAGCTTCTGGATACCCAAAATCGGTTTTAAGTTTTGAGCCAATGATAACTACCCTTTCTCTGACTTGCGGTGCGCCGTAATCGGCAGCATTCAAAAGTTGATATTGCACTTTATATCCAAGTGATTCAAAAAGAGAAATAATAGTTTTCAATAATTCACCACCCTGCATCGACAAAAGTCCTTTGACATTCTCAAAAAGAAACAGCTTGGGATTAAACTCTTTCAAAACTCGATAGTATTCTTGAAAAAGTTTTCCCCTTGGGTCGTCAATCAACCTTTTTCCAACAGTCGAATAGGCCTGACAAGGTGGTCCACCAACGATAATATCAATCTCACTCGCCTTAATACCTAAATCTTTTTCAATTTTTTGCGCATTGAAATCTTTTATGTCCTCGGCGTACACTCTTGCCGTTGGATGATTTAGTGAATATGCTTTTGCCATATTCGGTAAAATTTCATTTGCGGCGACAATTTCAAAATTATTATCATGTGCAAAGCCATAGCTTAAACCACCAACACCAGAGAATAAATCTATTACTTTTAATTTCTTGCCTTTTATCATAAGGAACAGCTAATCAAAATTAATTTCTTTATATTTCAGTGGGTTTTCTGTAATTTTCCAAACGAAATAATTTTGATCAATATTGAAAACAGTTTGGCCTTCCATTTGCTGTCTTGTAATCCAATTGATGCTATCGTCTCCAATTTCATCCAATTTAATAAAAGCAACTTGCCCATTGTATAAATCAAAATGGATTGCCAAAGTATGGAAACCGAAGTCACGAAAAACTCTTTTTGCCTCCCATACCTTATGCTGTTTTATGTCATTTATTCCTGTAAATCCAGATTGCATTTCAACCCTGATTTTTTCTTTTCCATTTAATTTTATCTCTAAATCAGCTTTAGGAGTTCTCTTAAAAGTTTCAACATTTTTCAAACCATCATCGCCAATTAGATCTATGCTCGAAGTATCAATTTCAAAAATTAAGCCGAGTGCTTTCAAAAAATAATTTGACAAGACATAGCCTCTCATCCAAGAGTAATAAACTTGTTCTGGTCGTCTGCCTTGATTATTCAACACGGGCAAAATCTCATTTGCTTTCAGAATCTCGAAAGTCCGGTCTATGTGTTCTTTTTTGAAAGCACTAAGGTCGTCTATTTTTATTTCTTTTGCAACAACATCATTGATTTTATCAATGATGTTGTAAAGTCTATCGTTCAAAAGTTGAATATAGCTTAAATCAACTGTCGGTGTAATATCTTTTGCACCAAAAAAATCCTTTACATCTGTTTGACTAGAAAAACCCAACTTTTGCCTATAGTGGCGAAAGTATTCTGTTGTAATTGTAATTTGTCTTGGCATGGCTCCATTTTATCAGATTATCAATACTTATACTGAGACCTTCGGGGACTTTAGTCGCTGGTTGGATTGTTGGCACCATTATCATTTTTGTTCAATTTCGGCAGTGTTGTATAGGGAATAACCCACTTTCTCACACTCGGTGTAAATGAGTTGCTCTGGTACTGAGATGGGTTCCGTTTTTGTGGGCGGTGCAGGACTCGAACCCGCGACCTTTCCGGTGTAAATGAGTTGCTCTGGTACTGAGATGGGTTCCGTTTTTGTGGGCGGTGCAGGACTCGAACCCGCGACCTTTCCGGTGTAAACGGATTGCTCTACCAACTGAGCTAACCGCCCAATGTAATCAACCAGCAACAAGCGCGAGTATACTATATCTATGCAAGAAATTCACTGTCTGGTGTTTGGTCGGGTGCAAATGGTTATGTTTCGCGATTTCACTGCGCGGGGTGCTCGTTCCCTAGGGCTTACTGGATTTGTGCGGAATCTCGCAGACGGCTCTGTTGAAGTGGTTGCTCAGGGGGCAAAAGAAAAACTTGAAGCACTGGTTGTTCGCCTCAAAAAGGGCTCGCTCTTGTCGCGGGTCGATAATGTGCAGGTGACATGGTGTGAAGCTACACAAAGCTTTGACGGTTTCATTATTGCACTATAGCGTGTCCCTATGAACTCAAAATTGCCAGTCAGTGTCGGCATCATTCTTGATGGTAATCGGCGTTGGGCAAAAGCAAAAGGACTGCCGTCACTCGAAGGGCATCGTGCAGGTGCTGAGCGATTGGCAGATGTTGCACAATGGGTGAGGGATCGAGGAATAAAGCACTTGGTGGTATATGCCTTCTCTACCGAGAATTGGAATCGCACTAGCGAAGAGGTTTCTTACCTCATGGAGTTGTTTCGCACAACTGTCGAACAACATCTGACCCGCCTCGCTGGTGAACATGTGCGGATTTGTTTTGTGGGTCAACGCGAACGCTTTTCGTCAGAGATACAAGAAATGATGCGGCATGTTGAAGAGACAAGCGCCCACAACACAGGGCTCACACTTTGGATTTGTTTTTCATATGGGGGGAGGGCCGATATTGTGCAAGCGGCGCGAAAGGCAGGCGAGCAGGGGAATATCACTGAAGAAACACTGACCCAGTATTTATGGACAGCAGGAATGCCTGATCCAGATATTATTATCCGCACGGGGGGAGAGAAAAGACTTTCGGGGTTTCTCACCTGGCAGAGTGTATACAGCGAACTTTTTTTCCGAGATGAATACTGGCCGGATTTTAGCGAAAAGATTCTTGACGAAATTCTCGACGCGTTTATGAACCGAGATCGGAGAATGGGGAGGTAAGGCGACATAACCTCAGTCATTTTGTATGATGGGGCGATCATGGAACCGCTTGTTATTTTTGAAGACGGCGCAGTCCTGGTGATAAACAAACCTGCGGGTTTGATAGTGCATTCGGATGGGCGCACCATCGAACCATCGGTTTGTGACTGGGTATTGGCCCACTATCCAGAACTCAGAGCTGTAGGCGAGGTGTGGACATCGCCACAGGGCGAAGTGATTCCGCGTCCGGGCATTGTGCATCGTCTCGACCGGACCACATCAGGAGTAATGATTCTGGCGAAAACACAGGAATCTCACGCGTATCTTAAAGAGCAATTTCAGTCGCGGAAAATAGATAAACGATATGACGCGGTCGTGTACGGCCATCCAAAAGCAAATGACGGATTGATCGAAATGGAAATCGGGAGAACAAAAACCGAGCCTCGCCGGTGGTCGGCACAACATGGCAAAAAAGGAAAGTTGCGCGCCGCTATTACCGAATGGAAAGTAGTGGCCCGTGCTAGCGATCCTGAGACCGGTGAGAAAGTGACGCATATCGAAGCGCGACCAAAGACAGGGCGTACGCACCAGATTCGCGTGCATCTAAAGGCCATACATCACCCGATTGTTTCAGACCACTTGTATGCACCCAATCATCCGCAACTTTTCGGACTCACTCGTCCTGCTCTGCACGCAAAATCACTCGCACTTACCCAGCTCGCCGGGGAACAGCGCACATTTACCGCACCTTATCCTCTTGACTTGCAAAAGGTGTTTGACACAATAGCAAAAAATAGTATAATAGAATCTGGGAGGTGAGCACGCCTCTTGCAGAAAGAAAGGCAAAAAGGCATGAAGAGATTTTTCGCGGTGATTACCGCTTTCTTCATAACAACCACGACACCAGTGTGGGCGGAAACGCTCGCGCAGGTGAAGGTGGCCGCCCACGCATGTGCGGACACGGGACGGGCGGAGGAGTGCCGTACTGCGCTTCGCCTGGCCGAACAGTATCTACGCACACCTCGTGTCCATCAGGAAGTGCAGGCCGCACGATTTCATATGAGTGCTGTCGCTATCTGCAAAGTGGCGCGGTCGTGGGGTACGACAGTAAATGGGCACACAACGCGTGTGTGGGATCATCTGTTCATGCACCAAGATGTGTGGACCCCGCTGATGAAACAGCGCATCATCGCGGCCGGTAAATATCAGGCGGGCCAAGCCGGTAGACCGGCGCGCACAACCGAAGATGCTCTCGCCTATATCTCGGCAAGTATTGACGGAGGTGCCGAGCGTATGAAGTGTGGTGTCGGCGCTCTTGCCGCGGGTTTCTTTCGCGATGATTTGGTGCGTGACGCACAACGAGTCGCGCCACTCATCGCGGCCGATATCGCTGGTCTTGTGCGGGAGGGAATCGATCAAAAGATTCCCGGTTCTCGTGAAGCAGCGATTGCCATCGCGGTCATTTTGCGCACGGCTCCATAAGAAGAACGGTATAAAATGGCCCCAGCATATTCGCTGGGGCCTTGTTCATGCGCGTTTCGATAGGCGGTGGTTCGTAAACTTTTTGTCATGTGTGATTTCGCACACAAGCGGTATGAACGGAGGAAGTGTCACCGGCTCATGCTCCTCTAAAAGCTCTATCTCGAGGATTGAAATTCCGGCGGGGCGCTGAAAGATATCCAACTCGAAGTGCTGGTTATTCCACACAAAATGATGTCGCTCCTTCATGATGGTTCCTCGAGTTGGGTCGCGATTCTCAAGGAAGGATAGATACTCGGCATGAGTGATGCTTTTCTCTATCTCTTCGCGTACACCACGACGAAGTGCCGATTTCTTTGCATGAGAGTAGATGGTGCGACCATGCGCGGCGCGAGACCGAATTCGCTCGCCATCCGAGATTAGATACACCTGTTCTATTTGCACTACTTCGTGCGGAACAGTGAGAGGCAATACCATTTGGTCGCGATCTACCAGAAAGCGCCGCTCGATTTCAACAGGGCGAGGGATGCCAAGTAAGTGTGCGAGCGCGGCCCACGCCCGGTCGAGTTTTTGTTCGAAACTCTCTGTGGGGATATTTGGAACAATGCGTAGTTTTGGATGCCCAAGCCATGCGGTAAGCGTTCTCTCGTCTAGCTTCCGCGCTTCGTGGATTGATTCGCGCCGCGCTCTGTTGTTGAGCGTTGTGTATTGGTCTTCTGCACCGAGTGCCGCTGAACGAAGGTGAATAACACCATCATATCGTTCGTCTCGCGATAGTAAGGGGCAGAGCGAATACTCGTTCAAGAATCTTTCAAACGATGCACGCGATTGGTACGCGCGATTATCGTAGATACCACGATCGCACAGAATGACCGGTCGATCTATGGTGGGCAATGATTCCGCATACGCGCTTGCCTCAGCCTCTTTTGCAAGAATATGCTCCAAAACAAGCCTTTGAAATTCAGCAGGATTTGCTGAGAGGCCGCCACCGGCTTTCAATCTTTCAAAAACAGTTGTGGCCCCCTCTTCCACAATAATGGGGGTTTGCGCGTGCGCGCGGAGTTTTTTTGCAAGGTAGGGAATGCCACTGGTTTTCCCACCGCCCGGACCTCCGGTGATGACGATTTTCGGTACTTTCATACAGGTCTCCATGTCTGTGGCCATCCTGCCTCGGACAGGCAGAAAAGGGAAGACAACAAGATTTGATGTCGGGGTGCTCTTGCAGAGGGTGATTTTGTTTGGTACAGTGCGCGCGTTATGAAACACACGATTATGTCGCCAGTAAATGTCGCATCGCGAGCCGAACTGGGTGTTCGTGCCGGTGACACTGTTCGTGTATCTCAAAAGATTCAGGAGAAAGGCAAGACGCGCCTCCAGATGTTTGAAGGGCTGGTGTTGATGGTAAAACACGGCACAACAGCTGGCGCTACTTTTACTGTTCGTAAGGTCGCAAGCGGTGTTGGTGTTGAAAAGACTTTCCCGCTCTACTCACCGGTCATTGAAAAGATCGAAATTGTGCGCCGCGCAAAAGTGCGCCGCGCAAAGCTCTACTACATTCGCGACAAGGTTTCTCGTGAGGCAAAGCGTGCATTGCGCCGCATGACCATGACCAGTATTTCAACAGACGACTCCGTTACTCCAGAACAGGCAACAGAGGTTGCATCTCCAGAAGAGATAGTTGGCGTAGCCGAGAAAGCAGAGTAATATAGTGTCACGCGCAGGTGGCGAAATTGGTAGACGCACTACCTTGAGGTGGTAGCTCCCGCAAGGGATTGGAGGTTCAAGTCCTCTCCTGCGCACAAAACAAAGGAGCGGGGCGCGTAAGCGCTCCGCGAC
>JBBTSD010000001.1:0-330809 GCA_038064835.1 Patescibacteria group bacterium | reverse complement strand
GCCATATACCAAGTACTTTAACTGCTAAGTGAGTACAAGGTCATGATACTTTACGAACCATTGACAAGATTGATTTAAATGGATATGGTATCAATAGGTTTGTTTGTACATTGTACTTGCGAGCTGATTGGGCGCGGTGATTCAGTCCGCAAAAAGAGTACGCCCTTTTTCCAGCTTCCGGTATCGAACCAGTCCCCGTGACCGTTCTTTACCGACCTATTAGACCCCCGCTTTGCGGGGGTCTATTTTTTCATTCGGCCCATTCCTTGCACAATCTTTCTTTGCAATACCTCACAAAACAGGTAAAATGCACCCGTGCCTATACGGGCACTCTGTTACAAAAAGTGACAAAGAATATTCCGCGGTAGCTCAGCGGTAGAGCAACCGGCTGTGGAAACACATATGGTATACTCGATAGTGTATGCCAGATAGTAGAACCTATGCTGATCGTGCTGAGTATTTGAAAAGAGCGGTGACCGCGAGGCGTAGAAAGCTTCGCGAAATGGCTCTTGAATACGGCGGTGGCAAATGCATCTTGTGTGGATACAAACGATCGAGACGCGCAATGACTTTCCATCATCTCGATCCTGCCCAGAAAGATTTCGGTCTTTCCGTGCGAGGTCTAACCAGATCGTGGGAAAAAATGCGCGCAGAACTCGATAAATGCGTCCTCCTGTGCGCCAACTGTCATTCAGAAGTTCACGACGGCATTACGCAGCTCCCCCAAGGAATTGGCGGGAAGAAAAGAAGGTGAATTGCTGGAAGCCCTCATCCGCTATGGTGGACGGGTAATCAGCAGCCAAGCCCATACCAGTGGGAAGGTTCAGAGACTATCTCGAAAGAGAGTACTCTCAGGCACGGAGTCTGAGCGGAAGCGCCTTCCACCCCATCTGCATGAGTGCAAAGGGTGATGATATAGTCCACCCCTTTAGGAAACTTTAGGATATGTGTAACCGGTGGGTCCCTGGTTCGAATCCAGGCCGCGGAGCCCCTTCATTTGCAGTTCATTTTGTACCCTGAAGGCTGGAGGTTAGAACTCTCCGCCGTCGGGGTAATCCACAGCGCCTATTGATTTTCTCGGGTAATCAGGTATTATTGTCGTACAAGTGCCTTCGGGCTCGCCCCGCAAGGGGCAAACAAAGAAAAGCCGTCAGAGTACCCCTTTGACGGCTTTTCGTATGGTTTCAAATAGCGACTTCTCTATTCGCACGACTTTCCGGATAAGACGCTTGGTGTCAATGACCCGCACCTGCGAAAGCAGAGCATGTGCCTCTTTGCCGTCGATAACTCCAATAGACAGACGAAAGAGGTGTTCGCTTATAGATGTGGTGAGCGGAACGACCAAGGCCGTCTGTGCACTGAACACTCTGAGCACCAAAACCGGTCGGCGAAAATCGGCATCGGTTCCGTCTTGTTCAAAACCCACGTTCACTCCGAGCGCACACCACCACACTTCACGAGCGTGACAGAATGGGCCGCGCCTGTCATTGATTCTTTTCTTCTGTCCACTCCACCCGTCAAAGTCTTTCATACGATGCTCGCTATTGTAGCAGACAAGCTCCGCAGAGACATAACTTCCGTTGCCGCTTTTTGCCAGTCTGTGGTTCTGAACTTGTCTAACTTGGGGAGCAGGTTTTTTCAGTCTTTACCTAGAATACTTATTTTCGGAAGCGGACATACTGTTCGAACTGTGGTAAAATTTCGGTATGAAAACACTTACATGTGATTTGTGTGATGCGACAGCAGAGGGAGAAACATTTGAAGCGTGGATGAAGGCGCTTATGCCTCATTACACGCAAGCGCATGCTGATGTGATGAAGGGTAAGGCCGGTCTTTCCGACGAAGAGCAGAAGGCGGAGCAGCAGTGGATGGTTGAAAATAAAGCAAGGTTTGAAGTGGCCTAAACGCATATGGAAATTACACTTGGCGTACTTGCATATTTGGTGGTCGCTTTCCCACTCGCAGTCTTGTGGCACATGAAGATTTTTCGAGAGAAATATTTGGCGTGGCGTTATTTTGGAGATGATGTTATGCCCGCACTTGGTCTTAGCTCTATGCTTGTGCAGGGTATAGTGCTTTCCTACGGATATTCCGTCCTCACTGTCGACCACTCATCGATGCTTACCGGCATTTTCTATGCACTTGTCATGGGATGTTTCCTCTGGAGTGCACATGTACTTGCGGCGATGGGAAAAAGCTCGCTTATCCGACACTTCCAATTCTTTACAATGGAAACTATCTATCTGGCCATCCAGTTTGGCGTATACGGAATACTCCTAAGTGCGATTTACTAAAAGTTCCGTTTCTGTTTGCCCACCAACTCCAGTACACAGAATGAACACTCCGTACTCCCAATCCAAGTTCTAACAGCCTCAACTGCGCGGAGTCAGTTAGGACGAGAAGCAGAATCTCGGTCGCCTACGGCGCCAGGCATGGGAAAATCTTTGCGGATTTTCCACGGGTTTTGCTACGAAATCAAAAGCTACTAAAAAATCAGTTACAATGAATTTCATGAAAATGAGATACATTATCGGCGGTATTGTTTTGATTGCACTCGTCGGCTTCGGCTATTACGCTATCTCACCGCTTTTTAGAAATATCGTAATCTACGAAGCGTTACCGGGGGCAACAGAGCAGACAGCAACGCGGTCAGAGCAGTCAGAGTCTCCGGCGGTTTCCGCTTCCGTGGTCGGTACCGCGGGCCACCCCGCATCAGGTACAGTGCGGATTGTTGAAGCAGATGATAAGAAGTATGTTCGTTACGAACACTTCAAGACTATCAACGGCCCGGATATTTATGTCTACCTCGCAAAGGATCTGGACGCAAAAGAGTTTGTAAACCTCGGCCCTGTCAAAGCAACAGAGGGAAACATTAACTACGAAATCCCTGCAGACAGGGATACTAGTCAGTATCCGTATGTGCTTACATGGTGCAAGGCGTTTGGAGTCTTGTTCAATTACGCCAATCTATCTATCACAGCACAGTAAAAGAAATCACTAGTGCTCTTACTTAGCAGCTATCTAAAATCTTCCTGGTATCCAGGCAGGAAACCTAGATTTTTGAGCGAAAAACGAGACGAAGGCCGAAATGTGCCTTTTGAGCATCTTAGAACTTCTCAAGCTCGAACACAGAGACCCGTCATCCCAAGAGTTGCTCGGGAGGAATGGGGACAGGGATGGTGTGCGGAAGTGGGGAAAGACATCTCGATGCGTGTACACTTTATGATGTGTGCTCCAAGTGTTCATCGGGTGACCGGACGCCAGGGGTCGTTTTTTTTTACAATACCTTTCTACTTACACTGTTGTACAAAGAGGGCGCGAGTTTTTGGCCCGGTCGCACCATAGCCTGTTGTGGCCGGCGTCCCGCCCGAAACGAGACCATTTGCTTTTTGCCATTTCTGTAAGGATTTTTGAGTCATCGGGCCAAAGTTCCCCGAGTCGTTTCCGCTTGGTAAATACCCACCCCTGATGAGAAAGCGTTGCAGTTTCGAGACTTCTCCCGCTGTGGTTGCATCTTTCATACCAGACTTGAGTGTCCTCGTGATAGTGCATGCGCCCAATGTAGAGACTGTCACAACACTTGTGGAGGCAGCAGATACACTTACTAGCGGTGGCACAGGCTGTGTTGGAGGAACAACCATTGAGGCGGAAACTGCGCCCGCAAAATAGTTGGGTATCGTGTTCTTTATATACCCAACAGTGGCATCTATCTCGGCCCCGGTGTATTCAGGGCGAGTAATCGCCGCAACATCTTTCTCAAAATTCTGGCTCGCTTTGTATGGAAATACTATTTCATCGCGAAAAAGCCCACTCACACTACTCATGGCATTTGTAATCATTGTCGAGTCGGCATAGTCATTCAACTGCGCCGAATCGGCGTTTGCCAACCTGGCAAAAAGTTTTTTCATTCCATTTGCGCCGACCTTTTGATAGAAACGCGAGATCACGATTCCCGCATGGGTGTACCCATCCCAGGCTGGCGTCCGCAAACCCCCCGCGAGGCTGTAGTCAAATTCTTTTGCATTCATGCGCTTCAAATCTGCGGCACTAAACATGTGCGTCTGATTCGTGAGGTCAGCCACGGCTTGATTGCTTGTGGTCTTGAAAATGTACGAACGTGCCTGAGTTTCCATAAACACCGCCAATCCCTCCTTAAACCACCGTGCAATGTATGTAGCTCCACGAAATAACCGTGCGTCTTGTTCGGCATTGTGTGCCATCTCGTGCACCAAAACAGATTGCACCTCAAGTAACGACTGTCCATCAAGAAGATCTTTGTTGTATAGGATGATGTCGGGCTTTGCCGCAAGCGCTGTTGCTTCGTTACCAACATCGGCGCGGGAAAGATCTGCCACATATATCGTAATCTTGGCCGGTAAAGGAGCTCCGAACGAGGATTCAAACAGTTCATCGAGATATGTCATAGACGAGATGGCCTGTTCAATTTTGGCCACCGACTGAGTCGGGCCCGCAAGCGTGAATCGTCCGATTGTCTTTACGACATTACCACTACCAATATCTGTCGGTATGAGTGCGACAAGCGCAGGATATGCATAGGGGTTGTCGAGGGGATACGCGATAGAGATAGTGCTATCCGTCACCGTCCCCTGCGGCCATACACCCAAGACCTTCCATCCTTTGGGGTAATTAATATTTAGGTGCGGAGCATTAAAGTAGCCACCACTTGCGACCCAAAACTCATAGAGCGCGATCGGTTTGGTCAACGCTGTTTTTATCTCATACTGCACAGTGATGTTGCGAATACCCGTGCCACTTGGGTAGCTGTGACGAACGACTTTGTATCCTTGGTCCCACTGCACTTGAATCGACCCATTATCATCTGAAGCGCCCTTCATCTCGTATGTCATCAGACCAGTTGACCCAAAGTTCTTGAAATCTGCGAAGTAGTAGGCATTACCGGTCAGGTTGTTGGTGGTATCAACCTGTAAAGTCCACATCCCGGTTGCCTTGTCGGCCTCGATAGTTGCGTTAAGTTTCTGTGTGCCCGCCTGGGCATATGAGTCCGGCGCCGCACTAAAAGCAAAAAGGGGTGGAAATGATACACAGAGAATCAGCGCTGCTGTTTTAAAAATTAGTTTCATATTCTATCTGTTGGCGGTAAACGATTGCACCACGCGCACAATGGTGTCGCGCACACTCGCCCCTCTAAACGAGGCGTACTCTCCATGCACCCAATACACGACATCCCCTCTGAAAATGAATTCTTCGAGTGCGATAAACTCGAGCTTGTCACTGAATTGTGTCGCATTGTGTGACCACTCTACGGAATATACTTTCTCTCCACTTCGATCGACCACTTTTGCACTAATAACCTTGCCCGCAATCGAGGTGCGCAACATCTGATGAACCATGTAGTTCGCCATATCGACCGGTTCGAGACGAGTAGTAACGGAGCGAGGAAGACCAAATATTCCTGATGCAGTCGAGCGGAGTACATATCCTTGCTTCGTCATTCGACTCCCTTGATCAGCCTGATCTCCAAGCCATAGTAAGTCGACTTTCGCACCATTGGTTGTCGTGTAATTGTCCTCATAGTAAACCCAGTTGGCGGGAAGATTTATCGTCATGGAGTTGTCCTTGGTTCTATAGATACTATCCGTCGCAATGGCATTGTATCCATGTGCCAAAAAAGGAGTGAGGAAGAGTGCAGTGAGAGATAGGAAAGCCACACTACCGCGTAGAGCCATTAAAACAATGTAGCATATGCCACACAAAAGAAACACGCGCCGAGTGTGGCGCGTGTTGTGGATTGGTCCGTGTGGCCTAAGGGCATCGGCATTCTCAGCCGGCCAGGAACTGCACGCCGTACAACGGCAGAATCAGGACGCCGAACGCCCAGAGTCCGGACGAAAAAACGTTCGCAATCTGGAACGGCAACTGACTCATGGCGCACATCCCCGCGATGACGGGAATCACCGCGCGGACTGGTCCGAAGAAGTGCCCGGCAAACACGCCGTAGAACCCCCACTTTTCGAAGAACCGGTGACCGGCCTCGAGCATGTGTGGGCGGGCCGAGAATGGCCACACCTTTCGGATATCGTCCTTGAAGTACCAGCCGAGCCAGTACGAAATCGCGTAGCCGAGCGCGCCACCAACGGTGGCCGCCGTCCATATCAAGACGACCATCTTCTGGTCGACACCTGCCCCACCCAAGAGCCCTGAAATTGCGACCAATATCACGGTCGCGGGCACGAGAAGCGACAGGAACGCGAGACTTTCGGCGAGCGCGAGCGCGAACACCATTGGCAGGGCCCACTGTTGGTTTGCCTTCACAAACGCGATCGTCGCGTCGATGTAGGGTTGCAAGGTGCCAGTGGCACCCGCAAGTGGTGTCGCCGCGAACGCCGCGGCGGATTGCAGAATGATCGTGATGGCAACAGCGAGCGCTGTCGCAACGATGGCACGACGCATTCACATCTCCTTCTTTCTTTTGCTTCTAAAAGAGCGGGGGCTTGGCTATTCACCAATCCCCCTACCCTTTTTGAATTATATCATATATGAGCAAAAAAGCAAGTTCTCGGTGAGGTGCATCTTTTGATGCTCAAATTTCCTTTCATGGGCTATACTACCGCTATGAAAACGCTTACATGGCTTATCGGTTTACTCATTGTTGGGGTGGGTGCGTTTTATATTTTTACTGGCTCTGCGCACGATACTAAAAAAGAAAATTATTCTATGCAAAAAAATTCTGTCCAGGTAATTCCGATCTCACATGCAACCGCGGTTCTAAAGTGGGGTACGGTTGTTGTATACACCGATCCGGTGGGTAGCCCGGACGCATTCGCGAGTCAGCCATCTCCCACTATTATCCTGGTCACTGATATTCATAGCGACCACCTCAGTACCTCGACCCTCGCCGCAGTTATAAAAGACGACACCGTACTGATTGTTCCCCAAGCAGTGAAGGATCTGCTCCCCGAGAATCTTGCTAGCCGCGCCACAGTTTTGGCAAACGGTGAAGTAGGCGCTCAGCAAGAACTAAAAATCCAAGCACTACCGATGTATAATCTCCCAGAAACCGCAGACAGCAAGCACACCAAGGGGCGAGGTAACGGCTACCTTGTCGCGGGTGTAGATTCTCGTGTATACATCGCAGGCGACACGGCCGGCATTCCTGAAATGCGTGCGCTCACCGATATCGACATTGCACTCGTACCGATGAATCTCCCCTACACCATGAGCGTAGAAGAAGCAGCGGACGCAGTTTTGGACTTCAAACCAAAGCAGGTCTACCCGTATCACTATCGTGGTCCAGACGGTCTTGCTGATGTTGCAAAGTTCAAGCAACTCGTGAACGCCGGCAATCCCGATATCGAAGTCATCCTTGCAAACTGGTATCCCGGAAATTAGGAATATTTTGAGATGACTACACTGAAGGGATGTTATGATTCCTACAGCACCTGTACGGAGGTTTACATGGGCATTGTCATAACCAGTGCGCTGACTGTGATGGTGGGGATTGTGTATGCCTCAATCTTTGAGTGGGTGTTGCATCGCTATATAATGCACCGTCCATTTGGCGCGTTGCGCTATCCTTTCGAAGCGCATGCACTCACGCATCACCGGATCTTTAAGGCAGATTATTCGTATCACCTGCAACACGCAGAGGATAGACGAAAGATCCACATGGCGTGGTGGAATGGGCCCATCCTTGTGCTTCTCAGCTCGCTTCCTTTTGTCATAGGAGCGATACCTTTTGTTATCTTTGCATGGTGGGTGGGCGGACTGGTGGTCATTGGTACCGGCGTTGTCCTAGCATCTTGCTATTATGGCGCTTACGAGTATTTGCATTTTTGTATGCATTTGCCGAAAAATCGTCGTGTAGAGAGATCCTGGATTTTTCTACGCCTCAACGGCCACCATCTGTTGCATCATCGCTATATGGGGACCAACTTCAATGTGGTGTGCCCTATCGCAGACGCTCTTTTTGGTACACTCATCCTGCGGGCAAAATTTTCTTTCGCCCAAGCGCGCGGACCTTCTATCCCAGATGTCCAGCCCATCCCCTCTGGCAGAATGGACCCTTTGTAGAGCGACCCGCCATACTGACGGGTCTTTCTTTTTATAACGAAAGAAATTGACAGATACGCAGAAGAAAGTTATAGTTTTTCTGGCAAAAGTTCTGAACTTTTGGGAGTCGCACATGCAGAGCGAACATACTATCGTAATACCCCTTGGCTACTCAGCTCGTTATTCAGGATCAGCAAGCGACGAAGACGGCGGCAAAATCGCCAATGGACTGCGGGCGGTCTTGGGCCAATTTGGCACCATTGAATTTCAAACCCGTTACCTTTCAACAGCCTGTTTGGAAATCATCGTCAAGAGATCGCGCATCCCCACAGCAGACGGTGGTGTCATGAATCTTACCGAGACTTTCTCTGGCCCCTTAGGAAGTGTGCATCGCATGCAATATGGTGAAATGGTCCGCTTTGCCCCTGAACAGTATTCCCCTCCGGGGCACTTGCTGTTGACTTTTTACGGTAAAAAATAGTCTCGTTTCATCCACATTAAGAGACCCCTGCGGGGGTCTTGTTCATACAACGCCACTAAATTGGAACCTAGGAAGCGACATGATATTGTATTTACATATGAAAATAATTGGTTCGCTGGTAGTTATTGCGCTTATTGGTGTCGGAGCTTACTTCTTTACTCGCGGTTCTAACGACAAAGCACCGACAACCACGGTTCCTGATACAGCAACCGACACCAAAGAACCTACAGCAACCACGACACTACCCGTCAAAGCCAAGGGACCGACTTCCGTCATTGGTGCATCCGTTGAAAAGCGCGACATCACTGCGTACCACTTTGGTACCGGCGACACCGAAATACTGTTTGTGGGTGGCACCCATGGTGGCTACTCATGGAACACCGCATTGGTTGCATATGAACTCATAGACCACCTCAAGGCACGGCCTGATGTCATTCCGAAAAATGTGCAGGTCACTGTCATTCCTGTTTTGAATCCTGATGGCCTGGTGAAAGTAGCGGGCACCGCTGACCACTTTGCCAAAAAAGATGTATCCGCTTCTTCTGCCACACGCACTTCAGGACGCTTCAATGCAAAAAATGTGGATCTCAATCGCAACTTTGATTGTGCATGGCAGGCAACGGGTACCTGGCAAAACAAGCCTGTCAGCGGTGGCGCCACTGCATTCTCTGAACCGGAAACTGTGGCGCTCAAATCATATGTCGAGACAAACAAACCAGCCGGAGTGGTTGTCTGGTACAGTGCGGCCGGTGGCGTCTTCGCCTCTAAATGTTTGGAAGGCATTCTGCCCGAGACACACACCCTTACCAACACATACGCGCAGGCCTCTGGATACAAAGCATATGAAGACTTTGATTTCTACGAAGTCACCGGCGATATGGTGAACTGGCTCGCCAAGGAAAAGATCCCTGCAATCAGCGTTCTTCTTTCGACACACGAAGACACCGAGTGGACCAAGAACAAAGCTGGTATCGAAGCGGTCCTTAAACACTTTGCACAATGATTCCTCCCGGATCTTTGAAGTGGTTCGTCGCCCTCGCGTGCATCACAGCTGTGCTTGGTGGTGGCGTCCTCTTACTGATGTCACCAGATGATACGTCCAGTGCCAACGCCCAGTTTCCTGAGGCAAAGCCTTTTGCACTGAGCAGTAACACCATTGGGTTCTCGGTGCAGAAGCGACCGATTGAAGCATATACATTTGGCACAGGTAAAACCAACCTCCTGTTTGTGGGTGGTATGCACGGAGGGTATGAGTGGAACAGTGTACTTTTGGCATATTCTTTTGTAGACCATCTCAAAGCACATCCCGAGGTCATCCCCACGAATATATCGGTCACGGTAATTCCCTCTCTCAACCCTGACGGTGTCTTCAAAGTTACCAAAAAAGCTGGCCGATTTATGATCGCTGATGTCCCTGATGAAAAGACAGCGACCGAGGCCGGGCGGTTTAATGCGCATGAGGTAGATTTGAATCGCAATTTTGACTGCAAGTGGCAACCAGAAAGTACATGGCGTGCAAAGACAGTGAGCGCGGGCTCTGCGGCATTTTCTGAACCCGAGAGCGCAGCCCTTCGTGACTTTGTCCTCGCACAGAAACCTGCGGCAGTTGTGTTTTGGCACAGCCAAGCAAACGCAGTATATGCCTCTGAGTGTAAAAACGGCATTCTGCCCGACACGCGTTCAATTATGAACGCCTATGCAAAGGCCGCAGAGTATCCTGCCGTTGATGCGTTCGACTCCTACGAGGTCACCGGCGATGCCGAGGGGTGGCTCGCTTCGATTGGCACCCCTGCAATCACTGTTGAACTAAAAACACACGAGAATCTTGAATGGGAGAAAAATCTTGCTGGCTTTAAAGCATTATTGAGTCTCTATACACAAAGACGATAGAGCACATACTGCGAACACGCGTTCACCTGGCGCTCATCCAAAACTCTTGACACTCTGCGGGCGTGACTTAGGGTATGGGTAGTTGCCCTGCCATATACAAGGAGTAGCGTCGTGGCTTTGCACACACAACTATACGCCGACACCCCCGAGGTATGGATTCGCAAGACTGTCACCAGTTTTGTTGGACGCAAGTTTCGCATCCTGCAATTGGTCGCGGTTGATCATGCAAATTGGATGACGATGATTATGCTCCCCGACAAGACAACCAAGCGGTTTCGGAGCACTGGTGGCTCGGTGGTCGATGAGATCACCGTTGGCGACTAGGCCATGCCCCAACATCGGCCCATTCAAGCGCCGCCCCTACGGGCGGCGCTTCTCTATGCAAAACACCGATGAGCTCGCTCATCGGTGTTACTTTATCGCTTTCTATTTGGAGTAATGATCCCGGACGCAAGACCGAAATTGAACACCGCGCGTGCAATCTTCCGATTTACTTGTGGATCCTGATCAAAAACCGGAACCCACTTAGCTGCTGATTGAAGAATCAGTACATCACCCAATTCGGTTCGATACACCTTGGCTGTCCTCGGATCCCCCCGCGCTGCAGGGTAGCCCCACGAAGTACCGAGGACACACCGGCCACCCAGATGGGGCGCATAGGCATTTCCTCCTTCCTTGTCAGTTTTTGTAACAAACTTCACTTGGTTGCGTGCGGATGCAAAGCACCATGTGGCACCATTTGCAAAAGCCGACCACTTAGTACAATCAGCAATCGTAATCTTGCCCCTCCATGCATCAACAACATCATAGGCAACCACTGGGTCTTTCTCGCCTATCTTGAGCGAGAATGCGATGCCGTCATGCGTGATTGTCTCAGGATGCACCTTGGGCGGCTCGGCTGCAACCGCGCCAGTCATGAACCCCAAAAATGCGCACAGTATTGCTACGAAAATTTTCATACTTCATCCTCCTCCTGTCTGTGGGTATTAGATATGAAAACCTTGTTTTTGCAAGATACAGCCACTGCTTTCTGTCACTATTTTCTCTCTCCCGCAGTGGGTGTATATTCAAAACAGACTAGTGGAGAAGCCAATGCCCTATGAACTGACACATATCGCACTCTTGCTTTTCCTGGTACTGGTGGGTGGCCTTGCGTCTCGCCGCTTTGGCCAGCCAGTACTTGTGGGATACATGGTTGCAGGAGTTATTATCGGGCCTGGTCTTCTGGGTTTGCAGGGAAATGATCTAGGTATTCGGTTCTTAGCCGAACTGGCTATGGTTCTTCTGATGTTTATGGTGGGTATCGGAGTAGACACTCGTCGGATAAACGGCAGTGCGAAGACAGCAATCCTGATAGCTCTTGCGCAGGTGGCGCTCGGCTTGATCGCTATGCTTGGTGCATCGTTTGTATTGGGGTGGCCTCTAGCACGCGGTGTCATACTAGGATTTGTAGTATCCCTCAGCAGTACCGCCGTCGCTCTCGGCATGCTCAAAGACATGGGGCATACTGATACGCCGGCAGGAAAATTGGGGGTTGCCATACTAGTAGCGCAGGATATTTTGGTCATACCAATGCTTCTTGCGATTACTGCGTTCAGCAAAGGTATCACCATCCATTCTGCAATCAACGCCGCGATTGCCATAGCAGTGATGGCTCTCTCTGTTATTGCTGTTGTCATCATGCACCGTTTCCCCACGGTAGTGGAGCGGTTGGAAAAAATATTTACTACGGCCGGAACACAGCCAATCCTTGCAGCACTGACGCTCTGCTTTGGTGCGGCCGCCGTTTCGGGAAGCCTGGGTCTCTCAACTGCCTACGGCGCATTTGCCGTAGGGCTTCTACTGGGGAACACGGGCACCATCGGAGAATCATATCGAACAGCAACACATTCGATACACGATTTGCTTATGGCTGTGTTTTTTCTATCGATTGGTCTGATGCTTGATGTTCGCTTCTTGTGGCAACACCTCTTTGAAGTTGGCATAATTCTCGGCATCACTCTGTTTCTTAAAACTGTGTGCAACATGTTTCTCTTGCGGCACTTTGGGTCGACCCGAGACGATGCGTTCATGCTCGGTGCAACACTGGCACAAATTGGCGAATTCTCGTTTGTACTCATCGCCCTTGGCCTTTCAAATGGATTTGTCGGCCGTGATGCGTATCAAACTTCCCTTGCTGTCATTGCTCTTTCTCTCATGCTTTCACCGCTCTGGCTTTCACTCACACAGTGGTACCTGGCGAAGCATGTTCGGATCATCGATATGGTTCGCGGGGCTGAAATCCAAAATCAAAAGACCGCCGAGTAATCGGCGGTCTTTCTTTCGCCACAAACCCTATGTTGGACTTACGAAGTCCAACATAGGGTTTGGGAGTGAAGTATAAAATATAAAAGTGGGCCCCCGAAATGTGGGGGCCCGACTCGTCTTCTACTTTACGCTGCTGAACGCCGGGCGAACAAGGTTGTGCGAAAGGGCGTTATATCATGTGATAACCCTCCCGCTTCGGCTCGCCCGTAATTACGCAATGTAGTGCAATTCATCGCACGAACAAGGTAATGGTAGACGGTGTACCTTCCAGGTTTCCCCTTCAGGTCGACAAGAAATCATTTTCCATGATAACCGTCTGCCGTCGGCTCGTGCTGTTAGTGAACCTATCACCATAGTTGACAGGCGTCAAGGATTATTTATCCATACAACCTTATTGGCTTTTGTCAAATTTTAGCCAAAAATCCCAATGTCGGACTTACGAAGTCCGACATTGGAGTCTTGAATGATAGAGACCCCGAGCGAAATGCTCGGGGTCTTTGTACAGGGTCTCCCCTGTTTTGTTTAGGCCCGAATATGATCGGCGATGATGTTCGGTGCCGCGGTGTCGAAACCAACAACATCGAGCATCCCAGCGTCAGAAGGATCCGCAATCGAGAACTCGGTGGCCGTCATACCGACGACCGCGAGTTTCGCCGCGATTCCCATCGTGCGCCGGTACTCGGCAAGTGCCTGACACGGATGAATTCCGCCCGCCCAGGTCTCGTTGTCGGTGAGGACAACGAACCCGTCAGTTCGGACCTTCCGTTCCAGTGCCCACTGCATGGGCAGAGCACAATCGGTACCCCCAAACGGAAGGTCCGAAATCCTCCGCACGACATCGTCGAGCCGCATGCGCGGTGAGATATCGATCGGATGGAATTCGTCGCCAAATGCCATCAAGTGATAGTCGCGCTCGGTGCGCGCAGTCACAAGTGCCATGGCGGCGCTGGCGATACGAGGGGTGAGCCCCGGAACACCCGCGACTTGCCCATCGCCCATCGAACCAGAGACATCGAGTGCGAGGACCATCGGTTTCCCGACAGGCCTCACATTCCCGAACGCCAGGTAGAACGCGCTATCGAGCGCATCCACCACCTCTCGTACGGGGTCCCACGAAAGAGAACCACGAACACCATGACCCGACTGGTAAGTCAGCAAGGCGCTCAGGACAGCAATCGGGTGAACCCGCGCCTTCGTGAGTGCCATTGCCGAACTGAGCCTGTTGGCGACGGTGCGTGATGCTCCAGAGAGTGGCACGATGAGGCCATTGGCCGACATGCGTCCCAGATTCCGAATGAGGGCCGTGAGACCCATCCGCGGAAGCAAGACCTCCCACACCTGTGGCGACTTGAGAAGCTCGGTGGGAACGGTCTCCCACGGAAGATCGGAGTTTTGCTCGAGGAGCTCCACCACGGTCTTCACATCGGTTGCTGCCTGCATCTCGATAAACGCAGGAATCAGCGCCGGAAGGTCGCCTGTGACCTCATCTTTTGCGATCCACGCGTACAGCGCAGAATGCGCCGACGACTTGCCCTTGGGGTGCGAAACCCGCAAGAGATCGTCGTGCGTCCAGCCAGCGCGCGACCGATATTTGACGATTTGAAGCGCGAGTTTCTCCGCGTCCATCTCGTTGTACCAATCACCGATGGCCCGCTTGAGCCCGCGACCCCACCCACGCATGCTGTCTGCATACTTGGCAAAGGTCATCAGATGCGTCCCCGTCCGCGCAACGCGCGACAGGTTCAGCAAGGCGAAACGACGCGTCTCGTCACTACCCAGGCTTGCGGCCAGAGCGAGGACGAACAGCGCGGGATCGTTTTTGGGAGCACGCCCCGAGTGGGAGAGCTCGACAACCTCCTGCACAACGCGCGGACCGTTCGCCACAATGCAGCGAATGACAGCCTCTGCGTTGTCACGAGTGAGCTCGCGCTCGCCCGTGTAGTAGGTGCCACCCTCAGAGCCGAGAACCAGGAATCGGCCAAGCCGCGCCCAGTCGTCGATCTGAAAGACGAAACCGCCCGCATTATTCTCAACCATTGACTTGCCCATGATGGGCTCGGCCTGGGAGGCATGACGCAGGTTCAGGTGGGACGAGTAGTTCATAGCTTGTCTCCTGACAAGTTGGGCGCTGGGCCTATCCCAGCGCTCTCGGTCCGTAGTTTGACGATTTCTCTCGGAAACCGCACTGGCAAGAATCTATACCACAGAGTTGTAAAAGTCAAGTATATACAGTTGCGTTGCTTTCTCCAACTATATTGAGAAGGTCAGACCTTCTCAAATACGCTACCACCATGGATGGTAGGTACTGTAAACTTTTGGAAAAGGTCGCTTCCTTTATCCACCGCATCCGCACCATCTCCTCGCGCCTGTCGCGTACATGCTACGATGTAGTCATTATTGTAACAAGAAAATACTATGGCAAAAGGAAATAATTCCCGCCGGAAGGAAATGAAAAAGCCCAAGAAAACAGATAAGTAACAGCAAGAAAACGAGCCTGACTAGTACCCCGTTAATTTAATTTCACACCATGAAAATTTCAGAATCTAGTGCGAGACGAAGGTAAAAATCCTGCGGCGATGCAGTAGCATCGGCAAAGGATTTTTACCAAGTCGCAGCCTAGATTCGGGGATTTTGAGGTGGGAAATTAGGTTTATGGGGTACTAGGCTCGTTTTGCAATGTGAAAACATTCGGCAATCAGGTGTAGCATGTTATCAAAACCAGTACCTACAGCAGTACCATACCTACTCGTTCGTTACTTCACTTTCAAGCGCAACACATGCGGCAATCTTGTCACCATCACGAAGCTTCATAATGCGTACTCCCTGAGTCTGTCTGCCCTGCGCCCTAATTTCATTTAGTTCAACACGAATCACTTGCCCTTTTTGTGAGACAGCGACGAGTTCTTCGGTACCAATCACCACGGATGCCGCAATAAGCTCTCCTGTTTTTGCAGTCACCTGTGCAGTCTTGATACCACTACCACCTCGACCCTGTATTTTATATTCCTTCATCGGTGTGCGCTTGCCGTATCCAGATGACGCGAGGACAAAAAGATCAGCGTCTTTTCTGTCTTTCTCGACGACACCTGCGCCAATAACGCGATCGTTTTTAGCGAGTTTAATTCCCCGTACACCCGCGGCCGTGCGACCCATCGAACGCACATCTTTTTCTTTGAAACGAATTGCCTGACCCTTGGCAGTCACGATACTGACATCATCTCCGGGGCGCACAAAGCGCGCAGAAATGAGTTCATCTCCTGCGTCAAGTGAAATTGCCAAGAGCCCACTACGGCGTACTTCGAAGAAATTTTCTGCGTCAGTCTTTTTCACAGTGCCGTTCTTGGTTACCATGACGAGTGCCAAATCGGTATCCTTCTTTACATTTTTTGGCATCGCCAAAACCGAGCTGATTGCTTCACCGCCTTCAAGCGCGAGGAAGTTCATGATTGATTTGCCCTTTGTAGCACGCTTGCCTTCGGGAATGTCGTACATCTTGAGTTGATATGCCTTACCCTTGCCTGAGAAGAAAAGAATATCACTGTGCGCAGACGCTTTCAAAAATACCGTGACAACATCTTCCTCTTTGGTATCAAGATCAACCACACCTACACCGCCACGCTTTTGCTTGCGATATTCAGCAGGATTAGTGCGCTTGATATAGCCGCCCTGGGTGAGCACCAAAACTGATTCCTCGTCCGCAACCAAATCTTCTGGAGAAAGCACTTTCGCTTCGCGCTTTACAATCTTGGTGCGGCGCGCATCACCGTGCTTTTCCACAAGCATTGCGATTTCCTTTTTGATAAGGACCATGATTTTGCGATCACTTCCCAACAATGCTTCCAATTCGGCGATGAGCGCACGGACCTCGTTCAATTCGTCCTCAACCTTCTTGCGCTCAAGGCCCGCGAGTTTTTGCAGGCGCATTTCCAAGATAGAGGTCGCCTGAATGTCTGAAAATTTAAACTTCACCTTAAGAGCGGCGTGCGCTGCTGCGACATCAGGGCTTTTCTTAATAAGCGCGATGATCTCATCGATGTGATCAAGTGCTTTCTTGAGCCCCTCCAAAATGTGCTCTCGTTCCTTCGCACGCACAAGCTCAAATTTTGCACGACGCACCACTACTACTTTGCGATGCCCAATATATGCCTCAAGAAAACCTTTAAGGGAGAGCGTCAGTGGAACCCCGTCTACCAACGCCACCATGTTGTAGTGAAAAACCTCTTCGAGCTGTGTGTGTTTGTAGAGCGCGTTGAGCACGGTCTGTGGGTGGGCATTTCCTTTCAGATCGATTGCAACGCGAATGTCGCTCGTCGATTCGTCGCGCACATCTTTGATGCCCTCGACTTTCTTTTCATGCACCAGATCAGCAATTTTCTGTAGCAAATCTGCTTTGTTTACGCGATACGGAATCGAAGTGATGATGATTTGATAGTCACCTTTCTTGCCTTCGACAATTTCCGCTTCCCCGCGCACGGTCACACCGCCACGACCAGTCGCATACGCGTGGGCGATATCTTTTTGATTGAATGCGATGCAACCTGTAGGAAAATCCGGGCCTTGGACGAATTGTAAAAGATCTTCTGTGGTAGCTTTTGGATTATCTATCAAGTAGACAGCAGCATCGCAGACTTCGTTTAAATTATGCGGGGGTATATTGGTCGCCATACCCACCGCAATTCCCAAAGTACCGTTCATCAAAAGATTAGGTGCCGCGGCAGGAAGCACCACCGGCTCTTTTCGGGTGTTTTCGTAGTTCGGAATGAAGTCGACGGTATCCTTGTCGATATCAGTGAGCATTTCGAGTGCGACATGTGACATTTTTGCTTCGGTATAGCGCGGGGCAGCAGGAGCATCACCGTCGATTGATCCGAAGTTTCCTTGACCAATAACTAATGGATAGCGCATAGAAAAATCCTGCGCCAATTTTGCAAGTGCGTCATACACAGATACATCGCCATGCGGGTGGTAGTTGCCTGTCACATCACCGGTAATTTTTGCGCATTTGCGCGTCTTGCCACCCGGGCGAAGCCCTAGCTCGTGCATAGTGTACAAAATGCGACGATGTACTGGCTTGAGACCGTCACGCGCATCAGGAAGCGCGCGTGAAGTAATGACCGACATCGCGTAGTCGAGGTATGCTTCGCGCATTTCAGTGACAATAGAGCGACTCTCGATTTTACCCCCAAAAGGGACGATTCCCCCCTCGGGTGCTTGCTCTTTTTTGCCTGCCATAGGGGTCTAGTATAGCAAAAAACGGGCCTGCGAACAAGCTACAAACTCGCTAAAAACAAGCTATATCCACCTGTCCCAGAAACTGTTGAATGAATTTTGAATACCCCTATAGAATGACCCGCTCGTGGAATAAAATCGATCAAGTGCGGCACGAAAGACGCTTTGTGTCTGGACGGGCGCGCCTAGGCTCGCGTCAATAACTCGTGGTGGCCGCGTGTCGTACCAGCCCTCGGCAGGTGGGGCGAGGAGTTCTTGTTCAGTGTATCCCTCTATTCGAGGAGGAGGTGCCGGAGGTTGTACCAGAGGGCCTATCAAAGGGCGCCCACTTTCATCAAGTGGCACAACTGGGTAGCGATCCAAGTAGTATTCCACCGGATCTGCAGGGGCGATTCTTGGGGCGAGAAAACCTCCTTCGGCGCGCGATCTGTCTAGATGTAGTGAGCCTTCGGCAATACTCGCGAGAGTTTCTTCGTCTCTTGTTATCCGTGTGCTAGTGTCCAGTGCACGATCTAAAACATTCGCGGCGAGTGTGGCTTCGTCAAATGAATCGACTTGCCTACCCCATCCGACTTGGCTTTCGGCAAAAAGAATCTCGCTAAATCTGTCCACCCCTACACCTCTTTCATCGCCACCAAGTGCGCGGTACATAAAATCTGATGCGGGAATCGTGTGTGCGTTTGGGGGCGTCGCGCCGGCACCAGTTCGCACTTCCGTAAGATTAGGATCAGGAAGTGAACCAGGGGTACCATACGCCGTTACCAAATCGCCCACTCGGCGCATGTCTGCCTCGGTAACTGGGCGACAACGCCCTTCAATATCACAATAGACTTTTCGAGGAGTCTCGCCGTCTGTTGTGGGGATACAGCGATGTTCAATTGTTCCACCAGCACCCATACGCACCACTTCATGTGCCTTCTTGCCAGCGACACTTGGCGGAGCACCCGCTGCTGGAGTCGCACCACCAGTGGCAGGACATCCGCGCTCGGGATCAGCGGACGGCACTGCAGCAGAAACCGTGCTGGAAACAAAAAAGAAAAGACTAGCAGCGACAACTAGAACACCTGCTGTATCTTTTAGATTTTTCACAAGTCCTCGTCTGCACTAAATGATGTTGGCTCTGGACGGTTACTTGTATTTAATTCGTCTGGATTAAAGAAACCTTCCGGCGTCTCGCGCAACGACTCGTAATTATATGCTGGGTCGCTGTCCTCGAATGCAGCTGGCTGGCTCTTTACAACACGCTGTAGATACAACACCGCCCATATAATAAGCAGGATGGCGACAACTGCTCCTGCTACACCTGTTGCTACGGCTTTTTTCTCATCCTGTGGACGACCCTTCATTTTATTCAATGTTTCCTTCATGCAAATAGTCTAGCATCAAAAAACACCGCAACCCGGGTGGCATGGATATACACAGGCCGCGCTACGCACCCAACACCACCACCTCGCCTTCCATCGCGAGCGCGTCTTTGGCTTTCACTGTGAGCTTCTCGACAGGCTTCACATCCTGCGCACCACTTTCTTTTAGAAAATGTTTCAATGCGTCTTTTTCACCCACGCCATCCCAATGAATCGGAATGATGATATGTGGCTCAAGCGCAACCACCAATTTGTGCGCTTCGTCTGCTGAAAGGACGCCATCGCCACCAATCGGTACAAAAAGTACATCGATTCGTTCCAGATCTTCGGTCACCTCGCCAGCCAGCTTTTCGTCAGCAAGCGCACCCAGGTACACTACATTCATCCCATCGAAATTAAGTACGAAAGCAGTGTTGAATCGTTCTTGGTCGCCATAACGCGACTTCGTAGAAAACCCGGCGATGGTCATGCCGGCGACTTCGTATTCGCCGGGCCCCTGCACCACAAAAGGCTGTTTGCCACCGCGTGCTACTTGTTCGATACCGTTGGTGTCGGGGTGATTAAGGGTTACAAATACCACATCCGCGCCAAACGAAACTGCCTTTAATTTTGATTCCTTGGAGATAGGATTGAATGCCAGAGTCGTCTCGCCCGCACTCATTTTGATACATTCCGCACCGTGGTAGGTGATAATCATGACGCAAGTATACCTCGTTAGATAAATTACGCACAGTAAGCATCACACCCCGAGTAGGGAGCCGCCGGGAGTAGGGTTTCTGGAGTGCGCTCCAAGGCCGCACCACAAAGGGTGCTTCCAAAAACATAGTCGTAGCCACTCCTTGTTTTCTTGGTCGCTAACCGGTCTTACACTCCAGAAACCCTACTCCCGGCGGCTCCTCAATAACCCTTGTGAGAATTTACCTTACCGAAAACTTGCTTTTTTACTCATATATGATATAATAGATACAGGCGGGTTCTACCCCGACCGACTGTCCAACTAGAAAATAGAACCACAGAAGGAAGCCATCGGAATGATGATGTTCCAATTTGGCAAATCCGAGCATGTTTCTGTCGAGCACGCCGGATTCGCGATGATCTCGCGCATCTATCGTGACTGGACGGCCTCGATCAGGCCGGACGCCGGCATCGAACGGGTCACTCTCGACGCCGTCGATTTCCGTGGCAAGCCATCGGCGGAAAATGTGCTGTTCGTGCGCATGAAAGTGCGTACGAAGGGCAAACCATTCGACCAGGTGGTCCAGCTTCGGGGCAATTCCGTTGGCATGCTGGTCATCCTTATCGTGGACGACAAGCGGTACACGGTGCTGACCCAGCAGACGCGCCTCCCCACAGGAGGCATGCTCTGCGAGTTGCCGGCCGGCATGGTCGATAGCGGCACCTTTGTCGGCGCCGCCGCCAAAGAGATTGCCGAGGAGGTGGGCTTCGTATTCCGTGAGCAGGATCTGATCCCGCTTTCGCGCGAGCCAATCTACCTCACGCCCGGTCTCCTCGACGAGGCGATGCAGTTCTTCGCGATCGAGCACCACCTCACCCAGGCCGAGCTCGACGACATCGTGGGCAGGGTCACGGGAGTGGCGGAGGAAGGCGAGGTCATCACCCTCAAAGTGGTCCCTCTCGATCACACCATGCACCACGCACATGCCGGCCGTGACGCAAAAGCGCACATTGCGCTGATGCTCTACGGCCTGCATTTGCACCGCGCCGGCTAAGACCCCGGCACGATCAAGACGTAAGACAAGACTGATGGGCCCCCGCTTCGTGCGGGGGCCTTTTTGCAACTTGAGAAGGTCAGACCTTCTCATTTTGTTTGACATAACGAACCTGCCGAATCTCGTACATATTCTGTCATCTTCTTCTTGACTCTCCTCACCGAATACCGCATACTCTGAAACATATCAATTAATAAAGTGTTCTGGGTAAACCTTCCGCAACGATAGTCGTGGGCGCAGGCGGAAAAACCAGGATTAAAATATATGGCTAAAGCAGCTGTCAAAGAGAGCGCAGTGGGGGCGGAAGAAGCCCTTGAAAAGGACGACGAGACCGAGGAGGCAAAGGCCAAAAAGGAAGGGCCAATGTATGATTATTTAAAGGGTCTCCCCGCCTCCCCTGCAGTGGGTGATGTGGTTGAAGGTCCGGTCACGGCACTTGGTCGTGCGCGGGTATTCGTCGATCTCCACCCATTCGGTACCGGCATTATCTATGGTCGCGAATATCTCGCCGCACGCGAGACTTTGCGCAATGTAAATGTGGGCGACACTGTCGCCGCAACCATCGTTGAACGAGAGAACAAGGATGGCTATATCGAGCTCTCCCTCCGCGAGGCTCGCCAGGCCCTCATCTGGAGCGAAGCTGAAAAAGCAGTCGCGTCCCAAACAGCATTTGAACTGCCGATTACCGACGCCAACAAAGGTGGTCTTATTATCACTTGGCAAGGTATCGCCGGATTCCTTCCTGCATCACAACTTTCCTCGACCCACTACCCACGCGTACCAGATGGTGACAAGGACAAAATCTTTACCGAGCTTAAGAAACTCATTGGTACCAAGATTGAAGTGTCTATCATTACCGCAAATCCAAAAGAGCAAAAACTTATTTTTGCCGAGAAAGGCGCAGGATCTCCAGAGAAGACTGGGCTCGTCGAGAAATACCATGTGGGCGATATTATGGACGGTGTTGTCACCGGTGCGACCGACTTCGGCGTGTTCATAAAAATCGAGCAGGGGCTCGAAGGGCTGGTGCACATTTCTGAAATGGACTGGGCGCTTGTCGAGAATCCAAAGACTCGCTACAAAGTGGGCGACGAAGTGAAAGTAAAAGTCATCGAGATCAAAGACGACAAGATTTCACTTTCAATCAAGGCACTCATGGAGGATCCGTGGAAGTCTGCTGCTGCAAAGTACACCAAGGGCGAGCAGGTAGATGCCGTGGTCATCAAATACAACAAACACGGCGCACTCGCCTCAATCGAAGAGGGTGTGGCTGGACTTGTCCACATTTCAGAATTCGAAAACGAAATGGCACTCCGTGCGGGACTCGAATTGGGCAAAGTATATCCATTCACGATTACACTCTTTGAGCCAAAAGATCGTCGCATGACGCTCAAACCACTCAAGAAGTAGCCTGGCATTCGTGACGCAAAAGTATACCCTGCATATGCAGGGTATACTTTTGTCATGAGCAACGCGATCGCACATTTCTTCCACACACATGGCTTTGGCGGCATTGTCATCTACTACGATGGCCCATGCGGGTTTTGCAAACACGCCGTTTATTCTTTTGTAAAATATGGACTTCTGTCCGAAAGCACTTGTACACCTGCACAAGATGTACCAGCCATGCGCGTCCTTATGGAACAGCATGACTCGTGGGTGGTTGTCGATAGACGAGGTGTCCCCCACTTTGAATTTGATGCCGGGATTGCACTTATGCGCGCCTCTCCCGTGCTTTTTTGGTTGGCGCCATTCATACATATCATCATTCCTTCCTCTATCGGACATGCACTCTATCGATTTGTTGCCGACCACCGCCCTCGCACATGCGTAGTCCCTGATTGAATTCCTTTCTGTCGAAACTTCTCTTTAATTATACCGTCTCCAACTAACCCATTCCGCCCAAGTGGTGAAAATTAAGGCTGCAGCTCGGAGAAAAAATCTCAATATATCTGCGGATATACTTCGCTTTTTTCTCCGTCGCCTCGCCACTAATTTTCACCACTTAACAGAACGCTTTAGTTGTCGATGGTATTTGAGTTGAACTGATTCATCGCCGCGACATGTCCATCACGCACGATAGTTTCGAGCGCTTCCGTGACTCGCTTCCATACTTTCTTAAGTTCGGTTTCTTCGCTCGCGGAAAATTTCCCCAGAATCAGTTTAAGGACTTTATCTTCTCCTGTTGGCTTCTTCAGCTTTCCTCCTGCTGTTTCCGGAGAAATGCCCACGCGCACTCGTACAAATTCGTTTGTTTTAACCGCTCGCTGAATTGATTCGACACCTTTATGCCCTCCGGACGAGCGAGCGAAAGAGACTTTTATTCTGCCGATAGGTAAATCGAGATCATCATACACAACAACAAGCTGTTTTGCCGCTTTGACACTTTTCACATATTTGGCAACAGCACTCCCTGATTTATTCATGAAAGTTTCGGGTAGCACGCAGACACTTTTTACCTCACCTTCTGTCTTTGCGACTGTTGCGTTTGCTTTTTTGTCGGCTCGCCATTCGGTAACACCCTGTTTTTTTGCAAAGTGCTCAACCGCAATACGCCCAGTGTTGTGGTGCGTGCGTGTGTACTCCTCGCCAGGGTTCCCCAAGCCAACTAATACCCATGTCATATGCACAAGTGTAACGCATCTGCACTTCCCTATGCAAATTGCATCACTACCCTCTGACGTAGATCAAAATTCACATGCACAACGCACGCACACTTTGTGTCAAACGAAAAGGAGCAGTATAATGCGCGGCATGATGAGTGATGTTCGTGCTCTTTCTGATTCTGACAACGATTCATTTCCGAATTCAGTCATTCCGAATTCACCACAGGGAGGTTCGACCAGCGAGCTTACCTCTCTTGCGCTCTATGGCGTCATTGCGCTCGGCATCGCGCTCTTCATTCGTTTCTTTGTAGCCGCTCCATTTGTGGTGTCTGGCGCATCAATGGATCCTACATTCGCCACATGGGACTACTTGATTATCGACCGTGTCACCTATCGCCTTGATAACCCTGCGCGAGGCGATGTTGTGGTCTTCAAATTCCCCCAAGATACGACTCGTTCGTTTATAAAACGCGTGATTGGCCTTCCTGGTGAGACCGTCGTCATAGAAAACGGCATTGTTCGTATCGAAAGCCCCGCACATCCCGAAGGAGTCGTGCTGACAGAGCCGTATATTGCAGCGGAAAACATGCAAAATAGCTCGATGCGTATGCTACTTGGCCCCGACGACTATTTCGTCATGGGTGACAATCGTCGCCAGAGTGCAGATTCGCGCACCTGGGGTGCGCTCCCGCGTGATTTGATTGTTGGCCGAGCATTAGTTCGCTTGTTCCCATTCACCGAAATCGGCGCGCTCCCCGGCGATGCCGATTTTGAAAATTAATTATGATTACACTCCCATCTATTGTGGGGCATACATCGATTGAATCTGCACTCAAGCACGCATTAAAAGTAGTTTCGTTTTACGAATTCGTTCCCTTTGAAGAAGCCCCCACTGGCGAACAGGCCGTCGTTTCCGGGCGCGTAATGCGTTTTGATGCAAAAGACATTTTGTTTTCTCGCAGGGAAGAACGCCGTCTGATTCCTGCCATGCGTATGTGTATCATGCGCGGTCTGGGCGATCGCCGCACACCTGCGCTCTTGTGGAAAATTTCCCCAGGCGAACGGGGCACCGACCAAGTAGTGCTCGAACTGCATGCTATCGGCATGAAGACAGCTGCCGCCGAAGCGCTTCTGATTACCGTTGCTGACGCGATCGCAGCTGATTTGGGCATTACTGACCGCCTCATACACATCAACAGCCTGGGTGTTGGTGAATCTTCCGAACGCTATCTGCGCGAGCTAACCTCGTTTCTCCGCAAACATGCGGCAGACCTTTCAAACGCACAGCGCGAACGAATGACAAGCGATCCTGTCGGCGCGTTCCTTTCATTTGCAAGTAAAGGAGCACTCCCCAGCCGCGTTCCCTCGAGCATGGACTACCTAAGCGACGAGGAACGCAAACATTTCTGGGATGTTCTCGAATACCTCGAGCTCGCTGAAAAGACATACGAGCTCAGCCCCCTCGTTGTGGGCAGTGGCGATTGTTGGGCGCGCACTATTTTTGAAATATCCCGCCCAGGAGAACAGGGCCGCATACCATTTGCATTTGGTGGTCGCTATGATGCGCTCGCGGCAAAATGCATCAACCCCGCCGCGGCTGGTGTGCATGTGGGTATCGTCTTTGAATCTCCGACGATGCCTGTCGTCAAGCACATTGTCACGAAACCAAACATCTACTTCGCACATCTAGGAGTCGAAGCAAAACGGCGTAGTATCCCTGTTCTTGAAATGTTGCGCATGGCTCACATACCTGTGCACCACTCGCTGGCATTTGATCAGCTTGGCCCGCAGATGGCGACCGTGAAGCAACTCAATCTCCCCTGGCTTGTGATTATGGGCCAGAAAGAAGTGCGTGAAGGCAGTGCGCTCGTGCGCAACACAAAATCAAATGCCCAAGTATCTATTCCCATCGAAGGACTGGCTGAGTACCTCAGGCGCAAAAAAGCAGTCGTATAGCGTGGTGTAAAAAACGCCCCGCACGAATGCGGGGCGCTAGAGTCTTGTCGCGTCGCCGTTACTAGCGGCGAAGCGCCATCTGGTTCCACTGGCGATGCGTCCGCCACTCATAGGCAGCAAGGCCGACGAGGACGCAGACCCCCTCGAGCAGCGTGACAGCCTCTGGAGCCACGACGCCTCGCATCGCCTTGTACTGGGCGTAGACCAGGAGGGCGGCGCCAGCGACGCCGAGGTAGATGAGCGAGCCCGAGAGCGTTGGCTGGCGCTCGATTCGCCCGAACAGGCTGATCGCCAGCCAGTTCGAGAACATCGAGACAAGGAAGGCGACCGCGACGGCAGCCGGCCAGGAGTAGGGCTCGGCGATGCAGAAGCCGGTGATGTCGGTGCAGGCAACGAGGATTTCGTTTCCCAAGAGATTTCTCCTTAGTTTTGCCAAGTTTAGACAGGCCAAGCAACGCGCCCGACCCTCTGTGTGCAGTATATCAGTTTTATCGATTTTGTCAAGTACATGTACAACATTAGTAACTGCTCACACCCCATATGGGGAGCCACTGTGGAACCTTCCCCACAGGGCGCCCATGAGAAGGTCAGACCTTCTCATGGGCGCCACTTCCGCTTGGCGGACACACACAGACTCAGACTGGCGCTTTGTGGTGGGACCACTACAATGAGCTTATGAAGCATCTTGGGCACGGATCGCATGGCCTCCCTCTTCCTGCTGTGGCCACAGGACTCGTGGTTGCACTTTTTGCCGGAGCGAGCGTCTATGCCCAGGTGCGTCTCTATACACTCACCACTACAGTTGCACGCCTTAACTCTGAGCTTGCGAGCACTACTGCCGTGGTGCTCGCAAGCGGTACAAAACTTGCAACCGAAATAAGTGAAGTGAGACAGCAAGCCACAGGGCTTTCGCAGACACTTTCTGCCACCGAACAACAGGTCCAAAATACCCGCCAGAGTGTTGAAGCAGTGCAAACGCAAGTGGGTGGTTTTCAACAGACAGTCGGCCAAATATCTGGAACAGTCACCACGCTAGAAAAACTTAGTAAAACCGACCCAGAACTTCTGCAAAAATATTCAAAGGTTTTCTTTTTGAACGAACACTACAATCCCCCACGACTCACTGAAATCAGTAACGCCTACCTCTATAGCGAAAAGGAACCAGAATCAATACACGCCACTGTGTGGCCGTATCTACAAATGATGATGGATGCATCAAAACGCGACAACGCATCTTTGTTTGTAAAGTCTGGATTTCGCTCATTCGACGAACAGAAATCTTTGAAAGGCGCATATTCGGTCACCTACGGCGTGGGCACTGCCAACCAATTTTCAGCCGACCAAGGATATTCTGAGCACCAACTTGGCACCACCATTGACTTCATCAGCACCGGACAAAACGGCCAACTAAATGGATTCGAGAAAACCACTGCATACGCGTGGCTACTCAACCGTGCCCACCTATACGGATTTGTGTTGTCGTATCCTCCCAATAATAAATTCTATGTATTTGAGCCGTGGCACTGGCGTTTTGTGGGTATCAAGCTAGCCACATACCTCTTTACCCAGCAGAAGCATTTTTATGATTTGGACCAGCGCGAAATCGACTCATATTTGGTGAATGTGTTCGAGTAGTTCATTTTGGACGAGCCCTAAAAACATCCAATCCGTGGTAGACTGGTGCCCTTATGGAACCCCACCACGCACTCGTTATTGAAGACCTCCAAAAGACTTATACCAACGGGACTATTGCCCTCAAAGGTGTATCCTTGCGCGTTGCCGCCGGAGATTTCCATGCACTCCTGGGCCCAAATGGCGCCGGAAAAACAACCATCATCGGCGTGGTCACCGGTCTTGTAAACAAGACCGGTGGTACCGTGCATGTCTTTGGGCACAACATTGATACGCATCCGGAAAATGCTAAAGCACAGATTGGTTTGGTTGGTCAGGAGGTAAACTTTAATCCCTTCGAAAACCCTATCGACATCGTGATGAATCAAGCAGGATACTATGGCATCCCCCGGCGCATTGCGCGTCCTCGGGCAGAAGAGGTGCTCACTGCGCTTGGTTTGTTTGAAAAAAGAAACCAACGAGCCATGACCCTCTCGGGTGGCATGAAACGCCGCTTGATGATTGCTCGTGCACTAGTGCACGAGCCTCGCCTTCTTATTTTGGACGAGCCCACCGCCGGAGTCGATGTCGAATTGCGCCGGAGCATGTGGGAATATTTGCAAACACTGACCAAGCGAGGTATCACCATCTTACTCACCACACACTATCTCGAGGAAGCCGAGCAACTTTGTAAACATGTCGCCATTATTAACAAGGGCGAGATTATCACCCAAGGGACTATGCGTGATGTTTTGGGTGAGCTCAAAGTTGAAGTGGTCATATTGGATGTCGTAAAGCCCCTCACCGAAGCTGCACTCTCGGCGATTTCTGCCTATAAACCTCGTCGTATAGACGACACCACCGTCGAGGTGGAAATTGGCGAGGGGCGTGGCATTACCGGTGTCATCAAGGCACTCGACGAACACGGCATTCCTGTACAAACAACGCGTAATAAATCAGGTCGCCTCGAAGAAGTGTTTGTCCGCCTAACGAAATCGTCATAACTATATGGATATATCACACATGTGGGTTTCGTTTTACACCATCGTCCGCAAGGATGTCGTGCGCGTGGTGCGCATCTGGCCGCAAACATTCCTTCCCAGTGTAGTAACCTCGGTCTTGTACTTCCTCGTGTTCGGTTCAATTATCGGATCACGCGTTGGTCAAATCTCTGGGTTTGACTACATGCAATTCATCGTACCCGGACTCGTCATGCTTGCGGTCGTTACCAATGCATTCTCGAATGTGGCAACCACATTTTTTACTTCAAAGTTTTTCTCTCGCATTATTGACGAAATTCTGGTTTCTCCAACACCACCACTCGTTATGATTGCCGGATTTGTGGCTGGTGGGATGGTGCGCGGACTAGGTGTTGGCATCCTCGTACTGCTTGTATCACTATTTTTCGCCCTGCCGACTATCGCACACCCTTTTGTCGTCATTTTCTTCCTTATCCTTTCGAGTTTAATCTTTTCGCTGGCTGGATTAGTAAACGGAGTCTATGCAAAGAACTTTGACGGTATCACCATCGTGCCTACTTTCGTGCTCACGCCACTCGTCTATTTAGGCGGTGTATTTTATAGCGTAAGCGCCCTACCTTCATGGTGGGCCACACTTACCTACTTTAACCCAATCTTCTATCTCATAAACGGTTTTCGCTACGGATTTCTTGGTATAGCCGATGTCTCTATTGCCGTGAGCGCTGCAGTTCTTACTGTTCTTGCCCTTGGCCTTATTGGTATCAACTGGTACCTCATACGCACCGGTCTCGGCCTGCGACAGTAGGACTAGAAGCTGTCGAATCTTTTTCCCTCTGGCAGGAAGATCTTAGACAGCTTTTTACTGCACTCAGGTGCCACTTGCACCCCTGTGGGGCTGGTGCTATACCTGAACAAGAGATGCGTCAGAAGGAAGTGCAGAGATGAGGAAAGGTTGGTTTATCGCGGGCGTCATTAGTGCCCTGTTGTTTGCATTTGTAGCAAACACTACAGATGCACAGCAACCAAAGCAGCGCGCTCCTGGCGCTGTGCTCACCGTTCCACAAACGCTTACTTCCAGCGAAGAAGATCGCGTCCTCTGGGAGAGGCTCTTTGAAATTACTCGGCGTTTCGAGCAAAATTACCACCGCAAGCTGACTCCAAAAGAAATAATTGAGGCAATGCAAAGGGGTCTTACCTCATTTGACCCACATTCCTCAGTTATGAGTGCTGAGGCTTTCAGACAAATGCAAGAAGTGACCCGTGGTTACTTTGGTGGCATTGGTGTTGAGATTAGGGCAACCGCCGAAGGTAGTCTGCCCCGTGGCATTTTGGTTATTGCACCTACGGAAGGAAGTGCTGGCGAGCGTGCTGGGCTCAAAGCCGGCGATGTGATCATCACCATTGGATCCAAATCGACCGCCACTATGAAAATTGAAGAGGTTGTCGGTCTTTTACGAGGCGAGGTAGGCCAACCTGTCGATTTTGTAGTTGTCCGCGCTGGCACTCAAATGCCATTTCGGATTACACGCGAAGTGATCCGCCCGCGCCATGTCCGTTTCGAATTAAAGCCGGGTGGCATTGGTTACATAAAGATCTCTCAATTTTCCGAAACAGTTCCAGCGCAGTTAAAAGAAGCTGTTGCAAGTCTTGTCGAGCAATACAAGGGACCTTTAGCTGGTTTTGTCTTCGACTTTCGAGACAACCCTGGCGGGTTACTCAATGTGGCCGATGAGATACTCGACCTCGTACTAGATGGTACGCGCTACCCATCTGAGGATGCGGCAGCGACCGTATCACTCGAGACTCGCGGTGCGCGCCATGTTCTCATGCATGCGCGCCGAGGTGTGGACATCCTTAAAGGAGCTCCGCTTTGGGTATTTGTTAACGGTCGTTCAGCTTCTGCTTCTGAAATCGTTGCAGGAGTCCTTAAGCTCCACGGACGAGCAATAATTGTAAGCCCGCACGATCGGACATTTGGTAAAGGGACTGTGCAAACCATCATTCCTCTCCGCGTCAACGGGGGTGCCGTTCGGCTCACCACTAGTCAGTATCTTATTGGCTCGCGTGGATGCGAACGACCCGTACAAGGTGTTGGTGTGACACCTGATGTTCGTATTATGCCCGAGAGGGATGACCCCCCAAAACGGCGGGAAGAACTTCTCGAGCGAAGTATTCCTTCGAGCGATGTGGACTCGACCCAGTGCGCGCATCATTTTCGTGTGCCCGAAGCTCATACCGCTCTTACCGACCGTATGCTCGAAGCAATGAGCGTGCGCCGGCCTCTGGCCCAATAACAAAACCCCGCGCGTGCGCGGGGTTTTCTGCTGTACGGATACACACCTAACGCCATGTATCGAGCACCTCGAGCTTGAATCCGACAATTGCTCCAGCTACCACGATAATAGATACAAGCGCGACAAGCCATCCAAGGACAGGAATCAGACCAAGGAGGGTGAATACAAACGAACCAACGACAACTGAAATCCAGGTGACCTCATGCAATCGTTTCTTTTCCCAAAGACTTAGCACCAAGGACCCGATAACAATTGGAGCAGTACACGAGGCGACCAGAAGCAGTGCAATAAATCCCAAAAGTCCGAGTACTCCTAAAAGAGATCCGACAACTGATGGCAGAAGCAGGAACGACACGACAGGGAGCACAATGAGCGCGACTACCCCGCGCCCGGCTTCGATCAAAGGTCGTTTGTATATCTTGTCTACCATAGTGCGAGAGAAACGGTTGAGTATCACACCGACCATAAGCGCTACGGTGGTTACAGCAAAGAATTTACCAAGGAACCACAGCGAAAGCATAGCTATGAAAAACCCTTTCATCGCATCCCGTGATGGCATGTTGAATGGTCCTGCGACTTCTGTAAATTTTACCGTACCCGTAACCGATGCCCCTTCTTGCAGAATCATCTTTTTTTGTGCTTTGTACGAAAAATTCCCGGTCACGCGGGCGTCGGGACCAAGGGTAACTGACTCTGCCTGGATTGCCACAGCACCGTGTATCGGCGCATTGATGAATACATCGCCGGCGCCGATATTTACATCACCAGTAATCGGTGAATCAATGCGGACCTGACCTGCGCCAATGAACACATCCCCGCCAACTCCTGTTCCTGCAATATGCACCTGACCAGCGGCAACAAAAAGATCGCCGCCCACTTCTCCACTGATAGTGACACTCCCACCAGAAACACGCAGATCATCTCCGATCCTTTGTGTCACGCTAATATTCCCACCGGCAAGCAAGGCGTCTCCGGTAACTACCCCGCTTACTAGCACGCTCCCTCCTATTGTTGCCAAATCACCCTGCACCTCGCCCAGACTAGCTACCGAACCACCAACCAGATAGATGTCCTCATGAGCTACCTGTGCCGCAGGAAGCGCCACTTGATCACCAGCACGCACCATTGCCGCTGAAGCAGTGTGCGGACCAAACATAAACACGGCACACATCGCGAAATAGATGTATTTCATGCAAGTATGATGCCACGAAAAGCCTCGCTACGATAGCGAGGCTTCATACAATGATCATCCACAATACCCAGCCACCTTCAAGCCCACTGGGTTCTTTGCTCGCATTCGAATGAGCGACTCTTTGCCACTGGCAATTCGTTCGCGTGCAAGATCAATGCGATCAAAAAGTCGTGGGTCACGGATAAAACGCAAAGGCGTCGCCTCAAACCACTCGGCCGGGATATGGCGCGCGAGTGCTTCGACACTGACACACCGCCAATATCTCTCTTCGCGGTATGGCCAACTCAGATCACAGAGATACCTCCTCAGTTTCGTGTGAAGTCCATAGACCATCCCTTTCCAAAACACCGCGCCTTCACCCACGCGCACCGTGCGTAAGGGAAGGAAACTTTCTTCACCCTTGAGCTTCATAAAACCGACGGGCTGTTTCCGCCAGAACAGGACTACCCCGCGCCTTGCGTAACGACATGGGCGATCATGTGCCACACGGAGTATCATCCGATTCGCATCCTCGCACATGTAGCATGTGCCGACCACATGATGACTGCGTCCAAGCGACCATGGTGCCGAATCAGGAACAACTAGTTCGTCTTCTGTTAAGTCGAATCGGGTATTGGCGATGCGAACGACTGAAAGATCAGCCCCGGACAAGTCGCATGAATCAAATTCTGTATCGCGTACCTGAGCCTCGCGCAGATCTGCATTGCGCAAATCCGAACCCTTAAGATGAAGACTTTTCAAATTAGCGCCGCACAGATTGCGAAATCCATACTTTTTGATCAGTGAGACATCATGATAGTCGAGCGCTTTTGCCCGACTAATCTTTTTTAGCAGCTTGAGAATGCTTTCTTCGGTACAACGCCGAAAGGCAATGTCCGAGCGTAATAGTTCAAGGGACTCTTCTTTTTCAGGATGAGCCCTGAGGGCATACCTCATTTCGCACAGAAATGACGCCGAGAGCTCTGCTTCCGACTGCTGCACACAGCTTCTCCCTGACTCGTCTGTCTGGTTTTAGCTAGATGTACCCTACCACTAAATGTTTAAAATTCAAGAGCTCTACAACACTCTCATCTGCTTAGAAGCTGTCTAAAATCTTCGTGGTACCCTGCCAGGGGGAAAGATTTTAGACAGCTTCTTAGGGTCTGAGTGCAGTAAGTATCGTATCGAGCTTCATTTCGGCGACATTAATGACTGTATCTGCCCCGCCATAGTAAGAGTACACAATACCGTTTCGCAAAATATGTCCGCAGGGGAATACTACATTCGGCACAATACCCTCTTTCTCGTACTTGGCTTCGGGAGAGAAAATCGCATCGGTACTGCGCCCTAGAACAATCGACGGGTCTTTCAGATCCAAGAGCGCCACGCCCATACGATAGGTTTTCTGAAATCCGGAAACACCGTGATAAAAAAGGAGCCAGCCACCCGGTGTCTCAAGGGGAGGTCCCGCAAGTCCTACCTTTAGATTGTCCCACATGCCAGGTCGTGGCCCCAACACATGTGTGCAGGTATTTGCTTTTTGGTGTGCAAAATCGAGCGTATCAAAACGAAATAGACATATCGTATTCGCAATACGATGCGCAAGGACATATTTTTCCTCTATCGTGCGTGGAAACAAACAGGCGTCTTTGTCGTCGACACCTGCCGGTGTGACAAGTTGTGGCTCGCTCCACTCCCATTTCCTTTTTGTGAAATTAGAAATTGAAATCGACGATGTTGCCACACGGGGAGGCCCAATGCCATCATACGCGGTATACATCATGTGGAGAGTGTCGCCAATCCGCGTGATACGCGGATCTTCGCACCCCGAATTTCCGCCGCGTCGCTTCTGCTCGAAATCTGAACGGGGCACATAGACCGGATCGCTCAGTCGTTCGGTAATATGCACAGCATCCTCACTTGTCGCATAGCCAATGACTGAAGTATCGTCATTGCCCATTGCCCGATACAAGATATGCACCGTGCCATCGATATCGATAGCTGCCGGATTAAAAGTCGCTTTGTTCTCCCATGCGTTCTCTGGACGAGGAGTAATGATGGGTTCTTCTGATGAACGAGTCAGACTCATGCGCGAAGCAGTCTCTGGGTGCATGGTATCCAGAAGATCTGTAAGACGAACCGATGCCACACACCCTGTTGTATCTGCCGCTCCATAGTATATTTCGAGTTGATCTCCGTGAATGCGGGCGCCACTTGGGAAAATGACATTCCCTACAATTCCCGCTCGTTCGTACCCTTCAAACGGTGTCAGCATCGGCCCTTTTGTGGCACCGATAATTTTGTGCGGGTCGTGCATATCGAGAAGGACCGCTTCAATACCATAGACATATTGGTATTGAATACCTTTGTCAAAATGATTCTCGATAAGCGAGTAAATGACCAGCCAGCCTCGGTCGGTTTTGAGTGGGGGCGATCCGACTTCAACTTGATCATTGTTTGTACGCTCTGGATAGATACGATGCGCATCAATGTTTTCATACCACTTCTTCCACCATTCCTGATCAATCAGATCGGAGTCAGTATCAAATTGTGCAATCGCAACTTTTTTCGGCATTCGTTCAGAATCGGCAGTCAAGATAGCGGTAATTTTTCCGTTGACTCGCTCGGGAAACAACGCCATCGCTTTTGAATTGAATGGGGTGATGAGATGTTTGCTGTCTATTTTTTTAAAATCACGGGTTGTCGCAAGTGCCGTGCGAATCCCTTCGGGACGAAACGGGAATTGTGAAAGAGCGGTATAAAAAATACAGTAGGTTCCCTCGAAGTAGGTCACTCGGGGATCTTCGCATCCATATTTTTCCCAGTCGTGCTCGGGTGCAATGAGTTGTCTATTACCGCTAAAATGCACTCCGTCTTCGGAAACCGCGTATCCGACCGTCGAGATATTGTGTGGCCCTTCACGCAACGGATCTGCAAGTGACATAGCCCGATACACCACATGTGTCTTACCTTCTTTGTCAACCGGACACCAATTAAAGGCTCCGAAACCATCCCACGCCCTATCAAAGTTTGGGCGCAGAAGCGGATTCTCAGGAAGTCTGCGGACAACAAACATAGCGAGTCATTATACCCTGCGCTTCACCGGTGTGCATGTGGGCACCACCTGTTCGACAGAATCACGCATAACAGCCGCTACAAATTCCGTAAAAGGAGCAGTGGCAACTGCGGTGTAAGTATCAGCGGCCCCATAATAGACAAACAAAGTGCCATCTTTTACCACAGCGCCACATGCATAGGTAACGCGAGGAACTAAGCCAGCTTCCTCATACCAGGTCTGCGCCTCAAGAATCGGTCGTTTGGTGCGAAACAGCACGCGTGAAGGATCGTCACGATCAAGAATCATCGCGCCCATTTTGTAGCCACCACCATCATGCTGATGTGATACTGCATTGTAAATCAAAAGCCAACCAGCGTCAGTTTCGATAGGTGGCGCTCCTACCAGTACTTTGCCAGAATCCCAGTGCGTAGGTCGAATCGCAATACGACATCGATCAGCAAGCCACCGTTCTGGGTGCTTGAACTCTGCAAAATCGAGTGTATCGATGTAGTCGATGCAAATATCGGGCCACATACGATGCAACACAACATACTTCCCGTTAACCTTCCCGGGGAGAAGCGCTGCGTTTTTCCCACCCGTTCCCCAGCGCGTTGGTGGTCGCGTTAGCAAGGTTGGCTCCGTCCAATCAAGATCATTTTCTGCGAGTCCATGAATTGACGCTTTCACATGAGCGCTTCGTGCCTGTTCATATCCATTAAAAGCTGCGTACAGCATGTGTATATCTCCTTCGAGCGCGGTAACCCGTGGGTCTTCGGCACCATCCACTCCGTACGGTGTTGGCGAGCGAAAAAGATGGTTCTTCTTAGATTTTGGAATACGGACTCCCTCATCGCGAGTATGTGGCGCATATGCAGGATCAGTATGGCGCGTAAAATGAAGGCCGTCATTAGATACTGCATGCCCGATAACAGAGCGCCCACCCATACCAACCGCGCGGTAAAAAAGATGGACCTTACCATCGACAAGGACCGCACCGGGATTGAATGTGGCAACTGACTGCCACGATTGCGTCGGGTCGGGCGAGACAATTGGATTTCCTTCGTATCGAGTTAAGTACGCACCTTTTTTTGCATCTGCATACAAGAATCCAAAAGGATTTGGAAAAGCATACGATCGACTGTTTTTTGGACTTTTCCAAAAGAGTGTAATCGTGTCATCGATAAAAACACTACTGGGGGCAACCACCTCGCCCTTGGTAAGTGACCATTGTGTGTCCAAAATTGGAGCCTCAGTACGCCATCGTTCGTGCCACGAAAGACCGTCCACATGGAAAAGTGCCGCGCCGATTTTAATTGCGTATATACCATCGTGTGCGCCACCTGTCTGGTAGACAACAAGGACGCCTTCTTTGATACGAAAAACACCAACGACTTCGACCCCTTGCGTATCAAAGTAAAATTCACCACGATTGGGGTCGTGATCTCGCCCACGCGAACGAATAGCAGGCTCTGCCCCGAGTTGCACAGACCGACCTTGCGTGAGAACGGGATACCCCGCGCCATCTTTGTTTATCAGACCCACACGAGCACCTTTATCAGTTACAAAGAGCGGTGCCGATGCAAAGTCTTTGGGGATTTTTCTAGCAACAGACTTTTTTGAAACAACCTTCTTTTTAGGTATCGCTACTTTGGTGGCGACTTCCTTGAGTGTCTTTGTTTTTTTGACGCCACGCGCCGTGCGAGTAGGAGCAGGCTTCTTAGCTTTTACTACGGCCTTCCCTTTTTTTTGAGAACTTGCCTTCTTTGTAACCATAGCTCAAGAAACACGGCCGTATTGGTCGTCAAACCGCTCAATGTCATTTTCATCAAAGGTGCCATACGATATTTCGAGGAGCCGATTGGAAGCACCAACGCCAGTAATACGATGCTTGGTGCCTTGGGAAACCCAAAATCTGTCTCGAGCCACCCCTTTCTCTTGAAGATCACCCATCGTAATCAGAAACTCGCCTTCAAGAATCTCCCAAAACTCTTCGCGGTTTTTGTGTGATTGCAAACTGGTCATTTCACCCGGACCAACCTCGATAATTTTCACGGTGACAGGCTCGTTTAGCGTAAACCGCGTAAAATTTCCCCAAGGGCGATCCTCTCGATATGGTTCGGGGCGTAACATGGGCGGATTATACCACGCAGATACAGTTGGCATTTCATAATCCACACCAAGAGCCTCTGGGGTCGCTAATTCCCGCTTGTGTCCCACGCCGCTTTCGCAATCCCCTGTTTTTCAAGCCTTCCCTCAAAAAATGTCTTTATTTTCTCAAGACCCTCTGTAGTCTTTGACTCAAAACGAAGCACCAGTGTAGGGGTATTTGAAGATGCGCGGACCAATCCCCACCCATCGGGGGTATACACACGAGCGCCATTGATATCCACAACTCTAAAACCATCTTGCTTGAACTCGGCTGTCAGCCGCTCAACAATGCCGTATTTTTCGGCATCGGTTGTCCTTACCTGGATGGTCGGGGTGGATTGGTAGTACGGCGTTTCAGCAATAAGTTCTGAGAGTTTCTTGCTTTCGGTGGAGAGGTACTGCAACAGCTTGAGCGCCGCAAAACCTGCATCGTCGAATCCGTAAAAGTTTTCGTTGTAGAAAATATGCCCGCTCATCTCGCCCGCGAGTGCGGCCTCTTCCTCGGCGAGCTTTGCTTTGATGTAGGAGTGTCCAGTGCGCCACATAATTGGCACACCTCCGTGTAACGCAATGTCTTCGGGTAGTGCTTCGGAAACTTTGACATCGAAAATAATCTTGGCGCCGGGCTTCTCGCGCAACATAAGTCGCGAAAGGAGAATCATATAGCGATCGGGCCATACCGTCTGACCCAGTTCATCGACAACTCCTAATCTGTCGCCGTCACCATCGAACGCAAGCCCGACATCGCACTGGTTCAGCCGTGTTTGGTTACCTGTATCTTGCATCATCGCCGTGCCATCTGGATTTGCCGTGTAGTGCGGATAAGTCGGATCGACTTCGGTGTAATGTTCGACGACCTCACAGCCCGCTTGGCGCAACAAAACGGGAGCAAACAACCCTGCGGTGCCGTTTCCTGTATTGACCAACACTTTCAGAGGGTGTTGGATAGGTGCCCTTGAAACCAAGTCGCTATAGTAAGCGCTGATGATAGTTTCTTCTTTGATAGAGCCGGGTCCTGTAACATACGCTTCGCGTTCAATAATGCTGTAGAGGTGTTGCACTTCGTCAGGCAACAGTGTTTTCGAAAGACCGCACCCGAGTTTGAGGCCATTCCACCCAGTGGGATTGTGACTTGCTGTAATCATACAAAGTCCGGGAACTTGCAGGTGATATTGCGCCCAGTACCCCATGGGCGTGATACACACCCCGATTGCAGACACCTCAAGTCCTGAGTCTTTCAGTGTTTGGAGCGCAATAGCGTAGAAAGCTTTTGAAGTACCGCGCGCATCATGACCCACTACCACTTGCGTGATGCCTTTTTCTCGCAAAAGCGCCCCGAAACCGCGGGTGATATGCTCGATCGATTTTTCGTTTAGTTCTTCAGGTGACTCACGCCCACGGATGTCATATTCACGAAACATCGATTGTTCAAGCTTCATGGTGCCAGTATACTCGCTTTACGCGATAATGAAAAAAGCAGTCACCGATAGTGACTGCTGGTCAAGACTCACCGAAAAAATGGGTAGACAACACTGACAACTACACCCAAGCATGCCAAAGTCGAAACCAAGACCGCACCTGAGGCAACATCTTTGATTCGTTTGATCATAGGGTGGTACTCCTTGGAATACATGTCGCAGACATCCTCAAGCGCTGTGTTCAGTAATTCCACCACAAAAGCGATGGTGGTGGCAAAACATACCCAGCGCCAATCCGTGATACTGAAGCCAAGCGTGAAGCCTAAAACTGCAAGTACCACCCACCCCACTACATGCAAGCGAATACTCCCTTCGGTCTGGACGGCACATAAAATACCCCGGAGTGAGTTTTGAACACGCGCAAGGATTCCTTGCTTTTTCTGACTCTCCATCGATATACCTCTTAAACTTCTGCCTGTACTATGCCACGCATATCATCCGGTTACAATAGGCAACGGTGGTCCAATGACCGCATCGCCAAAAATATACACATTAGCAAGATAGAGGAGAGCCAGTATAGCGACACAGAGCGCGAGTGCGAATATGATGTGCCGCGCGTGGTGCTGTCGAGCTTCGGCATACACGATGTACCCTGTAAATAAAATAAGGAGTGCTACCAGGGACCACAGTGCATAGTTTATATAGGTGCGGGGCGATGCTGCCAGATGCTTCCACCACGGCGCTTCGTTTGGTGCGATTGCTGACTTTATTTCTGAAACAACTGGGGGATCCTGGTCGATTTTACGGCGGGTGGCATCGGTGTTTCCTAATGCCGCCGCAACACCGAGGACCGCACTCTCGGCCGGAATGACCACTTCGTTTTCAGTCGGTGTAACAGGCGAATCACTTGCGACAACCGGCGTCTCAGTAATTTCTGCGATTGGTTCTGGCGTTGTGCGAATGAGTTCGTCTTTACGCGGTTTCCCAAACATCTGTACAACAAAGACAGTAGATTGCCCTTGGTAGAAACCTTGGGCCGTGGCAATACCCACCTCGGTAAACCGGGTGTCGAGAAGATTTGCGCGGTGCGGAGCCGAATCTAGCCATGCTTTTTCTACCTGTTCAGAGTCTGCAAATTGTATCGCGAGATTCTCGCCTGCGTATTCAAAATTATACTGTGCGTCCTTCATAAAATCCCACGGCTCGCGCCCGTCAGGGCTTGTGTGTGCGAAATATCCACGAGATGCCATATCACTGGCCTTTGCCTGGGCGGCACGAGTCAGTGCGTCGTTGGATGCGAGCCGTTCAACACCCGCACTTATGCGGTCATTGTTTGCCAGATCAACCAAAACTGCAGTCACTACCGTAGCAAAATTGTTTGCTTGCAGTGAGAAGTGCTGCAAAATCGACGCACCAAAAAGGACCAGTGTCACCGAAGCGATACCGATAGTGATGCCCGACATTTCGTATGGTGTGTCGCCCTTTCTGCGATGTCGTTTAATCTTTTGAAATATCCCCTTCTTTACTGCCATGAATCCATTGTCGCATATTAAAAAGGGGTCTATCCACAGGTCTGCAGACGGAGCGACCCTAAGACTGGCCAAGCGGCCTTGGAGCGGTCTCCGAAAAGGTGCGGTCGCGAAGGAAGTATTCCTCTTTGAAAAACAAAACCCGCCACAGGGCGGGTTTTGTTTCTACTTAATCAACTCAATTAAAGACCAAAGAATCCACGGAGTTTGCCCCAGAATCCTTTGCTGTCGGTCTTGGTATCGTCGGTTGCCGCTGCTGCCGCACCTACCTGCGAATTGTCTGTTGGTGCGTCATCGTTTGTGTCAGCCGGAGAAGTCGACGGGGTTGGCGTACCAGGAGCACTGTTGCCACCTGCGCCACCGCCGGTATTTCCACCACCTTGCCCACTGCGGAAGCCATCAATAATAGCTTGCTCGGCTGGGGAAAGTGTTCTTGTCACACCACAGAATACCTCGTTCAGCTTTTTCTTGGTCGTAAGGTACACAAAACCTGTCGGTTGTGTGAGACCCCACGGTGCAAGGATGTCTGCCGCGTACTTGAGTTGGAATGCTTTCACCGCCGCAAGCGTTTCCGCGTCGAACACGCCATTCACTACTACAGTGAATCCTTCGCGCAAGAGAATCTCCTGGAGGCGTCGTACCTGTTCTGGATTGTTTACGCGGTTTGGACCCATGTTTTCAGTGATGTAGTCGGTGCACTGTTCGCCTGAAGGTATCGTAAGTCCTGGTAGACCATTCGTCGATGTCGATACGCCGAGAACCTGGCCATTACCATTAGAGCCACCGAAGCTACCGCTGATAGGGCCATTGCTTCCGCCGCCACTACCCGAACTGGTACTGCCAGTAGTGTGCGGTTCATCACCATCAAGTGGGCCACCACATCCTGGATCAGCTGGGTAATCGATCAGGCCATCACCATCGTTATCAAGACCGTCTGAACAAGCGACAGTGAATGCGTTGCCGAAACGAAGTGGTGAAGTACCGTACTCACCGCCAGTTGTACCGTTTGCGACCTCACCGCCAGACAGCGGACCGACATACACATCGAAGAATGAGTCCAGATGGAATGGAGGCAAGCTCACACCTTCAGGAAGTTCCACGAAGATGTCGAAGAATGAGTCTGCACGCTGTTCCGGAGTCACTTCGGTAAAGATATCGAAGAATGAATCAACTGCTGTGGGGGCTGGAATTGGTGTCGGTGTTCCATCAACACTCATGTCCACAAAGATGTCAAAGAATGAGTCCACTGGGAACTGTGTTGTTGGGGCTCCAGGGAACGGAGCGGGCGCACCGAACTCAGCAAAGACATCGAAGAATGAGTCGATGTAAAACGGAGTCTGTCCACTAGGATTTTGGAGAGCGAACGGATTAGTGCGCGTTGCTGTAGGGAACATCTTGTCCCAGAATTGATGGTCGGCTTCGAACACAACATAATCTCCTTGTTGTGGCACCGGAATGTGCGCCCAGCCATTATTACCAGTGAGACCAAGTGCAACCAATTCGATAGGCACCGGTGTCCCTTCTGGAGATTCCTCTGGAATCGGCAAAGTGCGACCTACACCAATCAGTGTTCCTGATACGCCTGGCTCTGTGGTTGATGCTTCTTCGCCGAGGAATAGACCATCACGGTTCACATCACGCCACTTGAACACATTGATAAGTGGCCACTGCCAGTTGCCGAAGTTGTAATCGTAGTATCCGCCCTCGCACCATCCTGGCCCCTCACAGTCATCACCATCACCTTCTGGACTGATGAACACATCGTAATGGTAGGCATCGTCGATACCACCTGGATATGTCTGTGTCCATCCGCGGTGATTGTCTTCGGTAATGCGCCACCAACCACTTTCACTTCCAAGAAATTCAAATTCGTATTCTCCTTCCTCGTCCGTGAGTGCGATTTTTGCGATGCGATCGGTAGTCGTCGCAACTTCCCCACCTTCTGCCACTATCGGGGTTGCGTGAATCTTCCAGTCCTGAATCCCCGGCTCATAACTCTCCTCATCGTCACCTTCTTCTTCGTTGTACCAGATACCGTTCTTGTCTAAATCGTTCCACTTGTAGCCATAGAGCTCAATAACTTCGATGTTGCCGAAATCATTGTCGGTAGAATCTTCGTTTGCTCCAACTGTCACTGTGTGACCACCTTGATCTGTTGGGGATGTTTGCATCCAACCTTCTGCAGAGTTCTCAAGAACGATGTAGGTTCCTGGAAGCAAGTTGATGAATCGGTAAAAGCCTGTTGTCGTTGTGGTCGCGATGACAAACTCTGGCTCACCTTCGCCTACGACGCGTAGGAGCGTAAAGGTGAATGAATCGCCTGTAACCACATCTTCGCCTTCATCCCATTCGCTGTTGTTGTCCTCATCATTCCACTTTTGTCCGGAGATGGTTGCATCTCCCACATTTCCGAAGTTCTTGTTCACATTCGAGCCTCCAGATGAGAGCGTGGTGGTGTGGGTAGTTGGATCGGTTGGGTATGTCTGCACCCATCCGCCTTGCTGTACCTCTTCAAGCTGGTAAGTTCCTGGATCAAGTGCTCCTTCACCTGAAAATTCGTAGACACCTGCAGAGTCAGTGACAGCAGATGCAACCCACTCAAAACCCCCGCCAAGGTCTTTTAAGAGATTGATAGTCCACCCTTCGAGACCGTTCTCTCCATCCTCGACAGTGCCGTTTGCGTTGGCATCATGCCACTTCACGCCAGCAATCGTGCCGCGTTGATAATTGCCAAAATCTTTGCCGGTCACCACATCACCTGCCTCGACAGTGATCTCGTAGCCATTGTCGTAGGATGATCCTTCATCGTTGCAGTTGTAATTGCTGGTTGGGAACGATTGGTACCAGGATGGCTCTGGACTTTCGCATACACGATAGGTACCAGGAGGAACCAAGAAGAGGTAGTCGCCACTCTCGTTGGTGTTGTTTGAATTAGTATAGGTTCCCTCGCTCTCGTCAATTTCTTCAGTCTCTGGAATGTCCGCCACGATTTCTTTGATGGTGATTGTCCAGCCACTCAAGGTCGAGCCTGTAGCTTCTGCGCCATGGCCGTCAGTATCCTCAAACTTTTTGCCCGAGATAACTGCATTTTGCGTATTGTTGACGATACAACTCATCTCCTCTCCGGCGACAAGTGAAAGCGCAAGGCCTTCACCTTCGACTGAACCAGATGGGTCAGAAAAGATACCGTTACACGATGCGTTGCGCTCCCACGATGGATACTCGTTCTCTTCAGGAAGTTCGAGAATAGTCTCGCTCAGGCTGTAGGAACCTGGCAAAAGATTACTGAGCACTCCCCACTCACCCGCTGGAGTGAATGTGTGCGTCATGGGGAAACCATCTTGCTCAAGTTCACCATCGCCAAGAGTGAATTCGTAGGATCCAACCGCTGGATCGGTGTACTTCACCATCTGGAATGTTGCTCGTTTGGTGTTTGTGTAGGTACAGGTTACATCCTCGCCAACAGCGAGGCTGATCGTAGAGGTTCCAGTTGCTATATCCACCGCGCTTCCATCACTGCAGGAAAGGCCGGTGAGATCGAAACCTGCGACCGTCATTTCTGCCACGGTGTACTCGCCTGCGACGAGGTCGCTAAACACCTTCGTGTTTGAGAGCGTGCCGTCGGCATCGTCATCCAGCGAGAAGGCGGATAGACCTGTGCCTGTGGTGCTGAACGCGAAATCTTGCGCGTCATTCGGCACTGTGTCCTTCACGATAGTGATTGAGCTGAGCTTAGTGTTAGCAAATGTACATGTGATGTCCTCGTCTTCAGAAAGATCTATGGCTGAAACGAGGCTCCCGTCAGAGCAAACAGCACTCGTTTGTGTCCATCCAGCAACTACATCTTCTGTGATTGAGTAGACTCCGGCCTCAAGTTCGTCGAACACAACGGAGTTTGAAAGCGTTTCGTCGGCATCGTCGTCAAGGAGAAAATCGGAAAGACCTTCGCCTGAAGTGGAGAACTCAAAATTTTGCGAGTGTTCAGGAGTCGCCTCTTTCACAATGGTGATTGACGCGGTCGGGGCCATGCGAAGCGCGACTGTTTGGGCAATCCAATCTTCGTTGCCATCAATCTCCGCAGTCTTGACGCCAGTTGCTCCTGCGCTCGCTTGGACAAAATCTGCCGAAGAAACACGAGGGCCAGAACTATCCGGGTTGACCGCATCAAAGCGAGCTGTCGTGCCCGAAGGTGTCGAATGCACCCGGTTGTCATCTTGGGCATAGAATACAACGACCATGTCATTCGCATAGTCTGTATCTACCGAGGGGGCATCGAGCTCATCGTCCCCACCCTCATTCTCCGCTTCTTCGTCTATTGGAGAGGATGTGTGTACTCCCGTGTATCTTATAATACCACCCGCAGCGCGTACATCACCGCTGTCGTCACGGTCAAAAGACCAAGTATAGGAGGCTGGTTCAGAACCACCTGCAAATTTGTAATAGGTCGCCAACATCACATCGTCGTCATTATCTGTGCGTTCTATGAGGACCCAGTCACTCGGGACAGAGTTGATATCCACCTCATCACCACCATTGATGGTAATCCCGGCGACAAGAAAATCGCCAGAAACGGTGGACGCTGGCTTAGTAATTGTTATGTCGTCAGTGCTACCAGGACTTGATTCATTTGCTGCGGAAGCAACGGAGCCAAAACTAATCGCGGCAAGCACAACGCTGGTAGGAACGCTCATCACAACGAGAGCAACGATTGCAAAAACTGATAAGCCTTTCTTTGCGCTATGGGCCACTTGCATCCACCCCTTTTTTCCACCTTGATGATTGCGCACGAACATATAAATAATTTCTGTATTAATAACGGCGATTACTAAAATATGGGCAACAGTACCACGCACATCCTCGTAAAGTAATGGACTTGTGCCGATTACTGTTCTTTGATGTGGGAACTCCTTTTTTTCGGGTGGTATCCTTGCACCAGCATGTAAAGGACACGATGTCCTTTACTGTCCTATAGATTGCTTTTCTATGTGTATATGATATAATACCGACAGCTAGCTCTCTGAGCTGGTCCAAGTTGAAACACAATGAAGGAAAGGAGAGATCGATGCTACTTTCGTGGTGTCGCGGACTCAACGGCCACATCTTTTGGCAGTTCACCAAGGGTTGGATACTGTTCCTCCTCATGGGTGGGCTGTTCTGGTTCCTTCCCACTATTGTGGAACACTTGCATGGCATGCTCGGGCTCAGGCCCGGACCGTTAGCCAAGAATCTGTTCGACAATCATCTCTTCATCATCCTGGGTTGCTTTATTGGTGCGTGGGTTGCACTCGAGGGCCAGGCGAAAGCTTTGGCTCAACAAAAAGCGCACCCGAGTAACCGACCCAACTTCCAGGCACGAATCCGGCACCTCGCCCGCAAGGCAGGATTAAGCCGGACACCGGACATAATAATCATCGATGCTCCAGTACCTGGAATGATCGGGCTCAACGCCGCCGCCGCCGGAAGTATCTTCCACGGCAATCAAATTCTCGCTATTGGCGGTGTAATCGAACTCCTCGAAGATCGTGAGGAGGAAGTGGTGTTTGCGCACGAAATTGCGCATCTGATACACCTGGATGTCCCCGCACGAGCAATCATCATGGCTGGCCAGATGGCCATCAGGTGGCAGAAATGGCTTGTGCTCATGATGACCTGTTTCGCTGGAGTGGCGGGACCTGAATTGTGGGGTGACTTCCGAGTCCTGGTGATTACTTGGCTTTGCATCAGTCTCGTACAGCTCTGCTACAGCTTGCTTGCGGCAGCGCACTCTCGTTGCCGTGAATACTTGGCAGATGCTGGTGGCCTGGCAATTGCCGGATGGGACTATCGCGACGAACTTGTCGCGGGACTCATCAAAGTGGGTCATGTCATGAGTGGCAAGAGCCCGTTCAAGCTTTTGCAAAAAACCGGCATGGAAATCTTTGCCAGTCACCCCGACGCGGGCAACCGCGCGGCAGTGATTGGTGTAAAGTACCGCGCTGACCGCCACGGCAATGTGAGGCTCACCGAAGAGTAAGCGCGTGCACTGCGACCCCCACTAACGGGGGTCTTTTCTTTTCATCCGAAGAATATTTTTAGAAACTTTTATTAACAAAAGTTATACACATAAGAAAATGTCCCGAAACTCTTTACAGACCTGTGATGTTTTGTATACTCGCATCACAATTGCGGCAAGCAGAAGCTGCGCGGAGCGAAACCGCGAGCCACGGGCGGCGCGTTGTTGGACGAGATTGCGAAAGCAATCAATCCCACTTATTAACTTTCTAACCTGGGAGGGAAAAACCCCGTGCTAATCCCTCCCCGTTGGCTAGTGAAAACTGCAACTTTGTCGGCTCGTCGTCCTTCTGCGTCCACGATCCGCAAGCCCGCTTCGGCTCCGTCAAAACGGAAAGAGCATCCCCGCGCATTACTAAAAACTGGTCTGCATCATTGGATATTCGATGCAACAAATGTACCTAGGGCAGTGACGCTCGATAAAAACCTCCTTGAAAAAGCCCTTCGAGATATCGCGCGGTTGTGCGATATGAAAATTGTCTCCGGACCGCATGCAGTGAAAGGTATTCCCTCGAACCCGGGTTTTACCGCGGTCTGTATCGTAGACTTCTCTCATATTGGCATACACACATTTTCGAAACCTCGAGAAGTGTGCGTTGATATATTCTCGTGCAAAGTGTTTGACCCAAAGCCGGTACATGATTACCTGATGAATACTTTTAAGGCGACCAAAGATACTTCCATTTTCTTTGATGTCCGCTACCCATACGAGTATGATAGCCCGCTAACTCCCTATCCTCACTGCGTGAGTGAGCCCAACGGATTTACTCGCTAGCAAGACCTGGGAAAAGAGAAACGACGGCGAGAATCGCCGTCGTTTTTCGCTCTCGTTCATCGAGGAAGCTTTTCATACTCCTGATCGAGAGCCGCCTTCACATTGATAGGCATTACCATGCGCGGATAGCGCTGGGTCACCCGAGGCCTAAACACCTGCTCGATCGCCTCGATGCATGGCTTCACCTTGTGATCATTGTCGTTGGTAATATTGCAGTAGTGTAGATTCATCTGCACCGTACCATGCACAGGTTGTGCATCAGGGTAGCAATCGAACGAGATGCCCGAGTCGGCAAGAACCAGATTAATGGTGGCACCATGCTCGACCTGTTCTCCAGTCGTCATCCCAAACGGCTGAATAGACTCGCCGATAACACCGAATCCAGCTCCTTCGACCGCGCGACGAAGCATGTCGAGTAATGTGCCCCGATGTGCCCCTTTCAAAAGCTCTGAATCACACTGGCATCCAAAGAAGCTGACAAGCACTACCACACTGTGTGCCTCTGCCGTGAGTCCTGCAAACGGCTTGAAGTGAGTGTTCCCCATCTTTGTTTCCCCTTTGTAGACTGGGGCGAGTATAAAGTATTGCGCACTATACACAAGAAAAAACAAACCCCGGCATGACCGGGGCTAGGGAGCTGTTTGCACTCGTGCAATAAAACCGAATGAGTGCCGCTCCAGAAACTCATAGACACTGCGGATAGGGATGCTCAGCGAAAGATGCGCCACAGCAACCCCATCATCCGATCCCACTTCGGTTGTAACACCGATCAGCTTGTGTCCTGTTTCATCGTGAAGCTGGTACAACCCACCACCAGAGTTCCCGAAAAAAATAGGAGTAGAAGCGAGTATGCGTAGTGCCCGACCCGCCTTCTTAATACCTCCAACAATACCCTCTGTCGGGAATGGACTATACCCTATCGGGCATCCCACTGCCCACACTTTTCCAAAGGTTTCGACCACATGCGTTCGTGCCGCAAAGCGGGCGCAAGGAAGTAGGTTGCCGGTACGAAGCCGAAGCAGTGCCAAGTCTTTTTCTTTGTCACAAGCCACGATATCGGCTTGATGCGAAATTTCGCTCATAACACCACTTGCCGCATAGCGATACACCGTTACCTTCACCGCAAGTCGTTTCACTTTCCAGCGTTCGCGTTGCTCACCTTTTGCGTGTGCGCGGCGCGTGTGTGGTCGTGTGAATCGAAAGAGCATACTGGGATCGATAACATGCCAATTGGTCAACACATAGGTATGCACCCGACCGTCAGCCTCGCGGGCATGTTTCCCTGAGAAAATGATAGTGCCCGAACCCGAGCTACCGTTTTTGTTTTCAATTAAAACCGAAGATGAAAGCATGCTTTGTGGCATGAAAGTCTCCTCTACTACTATCTATATCCTATACCCACAGAGAAGCGCCCGCTATAACGCGGGCGCTCTGATCATGCTTCCTGTTCCGGCCGTTTGAGACGATACGGCTCGGGCGGACGAGTGTTTTCATCTTTGTCCGGTGGCACTGGCCACGGCATGAGATAGAAACGAAACCGCTCTTTCTCTTCCGAAGGTTCAAACTTGAACATCAGTGTTCCACGGCCTTCCTTTTTGCGTCGTTCTTCAAGGGCAGTACCGAGAGATTTTTCAAGCTCCTTTGTCCAGGGAATCCAAAAACCTCGAGGTTCTCCAGCAATATCGAGCGAGAGATAAATTCGCTTGGGCGGACGCATCACGGCAGAGTGAACTGCCATACCTACTTTTCCTTGTTGCTTCACCCAGGTGAGCGAGAGCTTTTTGGGATATGAGAGTTGCTCGACATGGGACACAAAGAGCATGCCCCACACAGCGACGCACAAAATCATTGCCGTTATTTTTTGCGGCAACTTAGGTGCGCGCACAGCAAAGTAGACAAGCCCCAGCGTCCCCATCAATACAACGAGGATGAGCGCACTGAAGGTGAAGTCACCAAACAATACCGTTGGCACTTCAAACCACGACATCAGATCATAGAACCAAGATCTCTCTTCCATGTGACTCTCCTATGGCTGTTGCTGCGAAAAAGGAGCAGTGCCTTCATCACACTTACCTGTCGCAGCATTCGCAGGACTGCGCAAGCAGATGCCTTGCGAAGTAAATGTTTGCGACGCCACGAGTGCCCCGCCTTCGTTGATGGTAAAGCAGAATACATTGAGCTCTTGGCCAGTGCGTTTCAACACGACATCGGACACAAGCACGGGGGTTGATGCAACTTTGTCACCACCACTCGCTCCAGGAGCGCTCTTTGCAATCTTTACTGTCACCTTTACAGTAATCGGATACACATTGCTACGATTGCTGTACAAATGCACATTAACGCAGTACTGCCCATGGGCGATGCCACGACTCGTCGTGAGCTCGTAATTCACCGGATCATCCGGCGAACGATTACCCAGGTCATCGCGCAAATAGTTACAAAGCGCTGTGCCCTTATTGGAGTACCCTACAGGCTGATCATTGACACACTTCACCCACAGATCGACATCCGTGTCGACAGGTTTTTTTGTGCGCGAATCAATCTGATTCCAATAGGCCTCGATAATGATGTTGCCTGGGGGCGCAGCCACATTGGTGCTCTGTGCGCCCTTCGGATTGAGCATAAGCATGAACAGCGCAATCAACAGCACCATTCCCACGATCATATTGAAGAGCGCATCATTGAAAGTAACCGCTTGCGCTCTTTGCGCTACTGATTCACCTCCTTGCCATCTACTCTTTCTGGCCATGAGTAATTACTCCTTCCGCGCGAGATGGTCGTGCAATGTCCGTGCAACGCGATGCGTAAAGGCCATTGCAGAATCACGAGCCATTCGTGCAACTTGCAGAACAGCCAAACTCACTACGATGCCGACCAGGGTCGTCGCAGGAGCAACAGCGATATAGCCGATGATTGTCGGGAGATTGGAAACCATGCTTTCTATAGAGCGCACCTTGTCGGCGATCTCTAGAATGCCCAGCATCATGCCCAAGACCGTACCAAAGAGACCGACCTGCACTGCGATGAAGGCGAAGTATTCGATTTTCTCAACGCGACGGAAAGCTTCGTCTTCAATCTCATTTTGCAACAGATCAACACTGCGCTCAGAGAGGTCGTGGACATCGAGAAGTCGTTTCAACTCTTCAGTATCAAGATTGACGCGCTTGATCGCGTCGATTGCATTCGAATAGTGCCATGACTCGTACAAACCACGCGACACACCGACCACCAGAACGATAGCAAACACAATCGTGAAGACTATTGTTTGCAGTCTGTTTACCAGCGCGATATATCCTTCATACTGCGCCCACATAATCCCGAGGATTAGTGCGGCAGCAAAAAGGAGTGAGACCAAGAACCGTACGCGATTGTAGTCTGCGGTCACACGAACGGGACCGAGCCCTGTAATTGGCCTGATTTTACTCATTCCCTTCTCCTGTCTTGTTTCAAGGAGCCCCTTCCTTCTTCCTGTAGTCTTTATATGCCTGTGCAGGGAAGTCGTCAATCCAAAGTAGTACCGATTGACTTCCAGTATGCCCCGTGTTATCATAGCCATATCGGGTAATTCCGATATGCAGGCTCTGAAGTCTCTGAGGAGACTATTGGGCACAGCGCCGTCGAGAGGAAAAGGGGTCGGTTTTTTCAAGACGATTGCAGAAAGCATTTAGCACTATCATACACATCACATGAGTTCAGGAACTATCGCGCGTCTCACGGATCGTGGCTACGGCTTCATCAAGCCAGAGGGCGGAGACAAGGATGTCTTCTTCCATGCCAAGGATCTTCAGGGACTCCGCTACGACGATCTTCGTGAGGGCGACCGAGTGACTTTTGAGATCACTGAGGGACCGAAAGGCCCTAGCGCCGTCAACGTTGCAAAGGCATAAGCCTAAAACAAAAACCCCCGGCGTAAGCCGGGGGTTTTTGTTTTGCTCTCAGCTGCTACCATACAATCGGCTGCTTTCCTTTCTCAATTAGGTACTCATTCACCTTGCTAAAATGTTTGCACCCCAGAAATCCTGTATGTGCTGAAAATGGTGATGGATGTGGTGCCTCAAGCACCCGATGTTTCTCGCGATCGATACGCGCACCTTTTTGACGCGCGTAATTTCCCCATAATAGAAATACCAGATGTTCTTTTTCATCCGAGAGTGCCTGCACTGCTGCATCAGTGAATCGCTCCCACCCACGCCCCTGATGACTTCCTGGTGACTGAGCGCGTACCGTCAGTGTTGCATTGAGTAGCAAGACTCCCTGCTTTGCCCAGGTTTCCAGATTTCCCACACGAGTTGCACTCCCGATATCGGATTCGATTTCCTTAAAGATATTTTGCAGCGAGGGTGGTATCCGCATCCCGTCATCAACAGCAAAACAAAGGCCGTTCGCCTGTCCTGCACCATGATAGGGATCTTGTCCCAAGACGACTACTTTTACTTGATCAAACGGACACAATGAAAATGCGCGAAATACATTGCCTGGTTTTGGATACACCGTCTTGGACAAGTATTCGCTACGCACAAAGGCACTCATGTCAGCGAAATACATCTGAGAGAATTCTGGCGCCAACTTCTCTTTCCACGACGGTTCGATATTCACCCGCATAGCGCGATGGTAGCACAGAGCCTGCACTGTACCCCATAACCCGTGCGAGGGCTTACCCTACACTTCCTTGTGTACTCTGCGTATGCATGATAAAGAACAATTAGTAACTCAGAGGAAAGGGGCTTTCTGTGCCAAAGCCAGACGAAGCTCATGGCACCAAACGAGCAATCGAGGATGTACGCGCCCACCTACGAACAGGGCCGCGTAATATACATCATCGTCTTCCGCGTAGCCGCGGTGGCGACAACAGTCCTGAAAATCTTGTCGAAATCAATCAGGTTCTCCATGCTCACTGGCATGAAATCTTTCGCAACAAAACCTCACGAGAGATCGCAATCCAGCTGACGGTATGGATGGCATGGGGCTACATCTTTAAGGGAGAAAAGCGACTGCGTTTTGTGTGCAAAGAAACTGAACAGGAGGAGAGTACTGGCGGATGGTTTCGTCTCCGCCCTTGGTCTGGACATGGTCGTGGTGGGAATCTCAGAAATATTCACTCGAAAATGACCGGGGACCAACGGGATGCGTGGAATACCCTTTTTGGTGCGCGCACGACACCCGATGTGGTTGTTCAAGCGATCAACGAGATGCTGGTTCATCCGCACCTACCGATTCACCCCGTTCGTCCCCGTCGTTGGTGGAGTAGCCGTTAGGTATTTACCTGACGGCTTTTTCTTACACTCCTCGCACAAACATCCATACGGTTTTATATACTCATCAAAATATTCTTCTCCATAATCGATAGTTATTTCTTCTCCGGCAGCTATGTTACGCGCCGCCCGAAACAAAACGCGTTTCCCTTCAATCTCTGCCTCACTATTGGGATCACAGGCATGGTTCACATAACGCGCGGTGTTGCTCTTGGCTTCTCCGTCGATGGTCCACCCATTCTCCAAATCAAAGAGAAAACGGGATGCGAGCGTATCGGCAACAGTTGTCGGCATAGTGACTCCGGTATACTCGACAATCACCGAACCTTCGAGGATTGGTGCATCAGCAAAAAGACCTTCGCCTGTTTGTGCAGGCCGCACAGATATTTTGATAATTTTAGTCATGAAAGAAAAAACTACCGCGCAAGAAACTCTTGTGCAAGCGCTGTAGCCTCAGTGTCGGTCAATCGCTCGTCTTTCCCCGCACGGATGCGTGCCCCAACGAGATACTGAATGCACAACGCTGTGGCGACTGAAACATTCAAACTCTCGACCATTCCCTCCATAGGGAGCAGTACACGCACAGCGGCGGAAGCGATCGCTACCTCTGAAAGTCCTCGATGCTCGTTCCCTACCCACAGAGCCACCTCTGGAAAACTCTCAAGAGCGACCTCTCCTATAGGCACACCTCCGTGAAGGGTCGTTGCGACAGATACACATTCTTCTACTGCAAGCGCCGCGACGCAGTCTTCAGTACTCTGAAAGATCCGAAAAGAAAGCCATTTATTGGCCGAGCTCGATGACCCCTTGCCCACACGCCTGGGATTGTAGGGCTTTTCCTGCGCAAAGATAAACCACACTTCCTGAATGCCGAAAGCATCTGCCGTGCGCATGATTGCCCCTGCATTGTGCGGGTCATGAATATCTTCCAGAATAATCCTGATACCCCGTCGCCGTGCGCGAACAACATCGTGTAGTCTTTTCTCGCGCGGTGTCATGTAGGCAGTATACCCGATACCACCTTCCGTGAATGAATCCTCCAGCGTAACTGCATGCCGCCACGCAAGGGAATTTACCTACTCGGTGTAAAACCTCTCACACCTCCGAGTGAGGAACCTCTGGCAGTAAGGTTTCTGGAGTGCGCTCCAAGGCCGCACCACAAAGGGTGCTTCCAAAAACATAGTCGTAGCCACTCCTTGTTTTCTTGATCGCTAACCGGTCCTACACTCCAGAAACCTTACTGCCAGAGGTTCCCTAATAATCCCCGTGAGGGGTTACCTCATCGGTGGCGTGCAATTTTGTCATCTTGTTGCATACTAAAGCGATGGATGCTTCTGTTGGCTCATTCGCAGCGTTCGCGCCACTTTTTTGGATTCTACTTGCGCTCGCAGTGCTTGTTAGTGCAATCTTCGGACTTATACTTTCGTACCACTGGATACGATTTGCCGCGAGCCCACTGGTTGCATTCTTTTCTATAGTTACCTACGCCATAGGTTGTGTCGTACTTGTCGCCATCATGCTTTTTTCTCTGATCACTATCCTTTGATATGTCGCATACCACATTCAACATCCATCCAGACGAACGCATCCTTGCAAAAGTGCGTAAGCATTGGTTTGTCCTTGTGGAAAATCTGTTCGGCTTGACGCTCGCCGGCATACTCCCCTTTATTGTGGCCGGATTTCTTGCAGGCGCACTAGGCACAAATCCACTTATCGGCGCGCTAGTTCTTTTCTTTGGCTCTCTGTGGCTTTTGATTGCATGGATGATGATGGCTGTTGCCTGGACGAATCATTATCTCGATATGTGGGTCATCACCGAACGCCGTGTCGTCTATGTCGAGCAAGTTCGCTTTTTTGTGCGCGAAGTCACAACACTCCCCCTCGAGCGCATCCAAGACGCCACTGTGCGCTACGGGAACTTCATTGAAACAGTACTCGATTTTGGTACACTGCGCGTTCAGAGCGCGGGAGCGTCGGAAAACGATGTGCTGATGCACGACATCCCTCGCCCCGAGGAGGTGAAGCGCTTTGTCCTCACCCAAGCAGACCGGTTTGCCAAGAACCCAAACGACTCCGACTTCAAGGATATTATGAGTCAGCGCAATCAACATGAGTAACCAGAAACTTTCTACCGAGTCGTACAAGGGTGTTCGGGATTTTTACCCGCAAGACCAATTCATTCAGGAGTACCTCTTTGAAACGATGCGCACAACCTGCGAACGCTTTGGATACGAATCCTACCATGCCAGCATTCTTGAACCCGCAGAACTCTACCGCAGCAAGACGAGCGAAGAAATCGTAAATGATCAGACTTACACTTTCACGGATCGTGGCGGGCGCGAAGTCACTCTTCGCCCAGAGATGACCCCTACAGTCACCCGCATGGTTGCCGGAAAAAGACGCGAGCTGGTCTTTCCATTACGCTGGTACACCATAGCCAATATGTTTCGCTATGAGCGCCCACAGCGAGGGCGTGTGCGCGAGCACTGGCAGCTCAATGCTGATATTTTTGGCGCACCGGGCGTAGAAGCCGACGCGGAAATCATCGCACTCGCCCACCAGCTTATGCTCGACATGGGTGCATCCCCGCAAGCTTTCGAAATTCGCGTGAATGACCGCCGTCTTCTCAATGAAATATTTACGAAAACTGAACTTGATGATAGCCAGAAATCCTTTGTCATGCGTCTGCTCGACCGTAGGGACAAGATTGACGACTTTAGTGCACAGCTGGTAGGGCACATCGGAGCCGATCGCGCCGCCATTGTTGAAAAGGAACTTGCACGCGCAAATTCAAGCGCCTATCTTGAGGAGCTACTTTCCTTACTCTACACACTTGGTATTGAAAATGTGCACATAGACACCAGTATCGTACGCGGCTTCGACTATTACACAGGTATGATTTTTGAAGTGTTCGACACCTCGCCCGAGAACACCCGCTCTCTTTTTGGTGGCGGTCGTTACGACAATCTCTTTGGGCTCTTTGACGACGAGCAAATGAGCGCTGTCGGGTTTGGCATGGGCGATGTCACGGCCCGCGACTTCCTCGATACCCACGGCTTACTCCCTTCATACACACCCGCAACCGAGCTCATGTTATGTGTCCTCGAACCGGGGCACATGGCACACGCAATGAAGCTGGCGCATGATTTGCGTACCGAAGATGTAACTGTCGCCGTCAATTTTTCTGGCAAGCGCGCAGGGGACCAGATTAAACACGCGCTCAAGATGGGTATATCCTCGATCATTTGCATCGGTTCACACGAACGCGAGACCGGGCAGTACACTCTCAAACACCTTCCTTCAGCAAAAGAAACAGTCCTCGCCGCGGATCGCATCGCATCACACTTGTTATCGGCGCAGGGATAGTCGCTGTAGTACACTGTCGCCATGCGCATCATCACCTTTGATATTGAAACTACGAATCAGTTCTCCGATGTCGGATCATCAGACCCCGCGGCACTTGAACTTGCGATTGTTGGCATTCACGATTCACAAGATGGCTCCTACGACTCATTTTTAATGAGCGACCTCCCTCGTCTTTGGAAAGTACTTGAAAAAGCAGATATGCTTGTCGGATTTAATTCCGATCACTTCGATATTCCGCTACTCAATAAATATTATCCAGGCGATCTCACCCAACTCAAAAGTCTTGACCTACTCAAAGAAGTGTATGCTGTCCTTGGTAGGCGCATCAAATTGGATACCATTGCCGAGGGTACTTTGGGCGAGCGCAAAAGCGGTCATGGCCTTCAATCGCTGAAGTGGTGGCGAGAAGGCAAGATTGATCAGGTGCGGGAATATTGCCTTAAAGATGTTGAAATTACACGAAAGATTTTTGATTTTGCACTTAAAAATGGGGCTGTCCGCTATCGTGAGCTTGGTAAGTTGAAAGATTTAAAACTTGATACCCGACAGTGGCTCAAGCCCTCCTCGCGCCCGTTGACACAAACACTTGGTTTTTAGGGCACTTCCGTAAATAACTGCTTCAGATTTCGCTTAATGCGCACCGTAGACGGCCCTTGCGACCGAGTGAAATATCGAGTCGTACTATAAGTACGCCGAGATATTTCGCGACAGAGCAAGGGTTGCATACGGTGATGCAGTGGGCGAAAGATGATGGTGTTATTTATGGAAGTGCCCTAAGTGCCTTGCGTAAATCCTTTTTACAGAGGATGCTCGGTATAGACAGGATGAGGTGTGCCATGACAGAGGATCTACTTGCTCGTCTTTTACTTCACCACCACATCGATCTGACCGGAGAGGTGTGCGGAAATATGGCGGATTATGTTCGCCACGCAACTAGTACGCTCATAGCTCAGGGCTCCCCAGACATTTCGGTGCTGATCACGAGCCATGGCGGCGACGCGGCGGCAGGATTCTTGATTTATGATTCCCTCCGTCTCTACCCAGGCAAAAAAACCACCCGCGTCATTGGTTATGCCAATTCCATGGCGGCGCTCTTGGTGCAAGCAGGTACTACTCGCGAATGTGCCCGCAATGCTCGTATGTTCTTCCATAATGTCCTCAGTAACATGTCGGTTCCCTACAATCGCCTCAAGGATACGGGACTCATGCGCGAACGCGAGAAACAAGCACGCGGTGTGCAAAATCAAATCCTCGACATCCTTACAGATCGTTCTGGTCGCTCCCGCGACACAATGATCAAACTGTTGAACGACGAACGCGAAGTAACTGCGCTTGAGGCACGGCGCATGGGACTGATAGATAAGATAGTGTAGAACCCTCTTCTCGAGGGTTTTTTCACACTAGTACCCCATTCGTAAAATTTTGTCCTAAGTAGCTGTTCATAATCTTCCCCATATCTGAAAAATGCAGAGGCATTGGCTAGGAATTTTTGCCGAGCCGCAGCCACGATTATGCGGTTTTATGGACAAAATTTTACGAATGGGGTACTAGCCATATAGATCCAAGTACTAGCATCGCCAGGATCATGCGATACCATATGAATACCGTAAGTGAATTCGTACGCAAAAACTGCATCAAGTAGTGAATAACGAACACCCCGACCAAAAACGCGGTGATCATCCCCGCCGCCAATATATTTCCCTCCGCCGCCAACCCTTCAGCCCCCAGGTCTATAATTTTTTTCAAGCCGGCGCCCAGCATAAGTGGCACAGCAATCAGAAATGCAAACCGCGCCGACGCTTCTCGTGAAAGCCCTAAAAACATACCTCCCGCAATAGCCATACCCGATCTGCTCATACCAGGAATCAAGGCGAGTGATTGAAAGAGCCCTATCCGAAACGCTGTGCGTAATGTGGGTACTTGGCTTTTAGTGTCCACCGACACCCATTTTTCTGCCGCATACATAATTACTGATCCTGCGACAAGCGTACCTGCCACCAACGAGCCATTTCGAAAGACTGTTTCCATGACACTTTCAAGCAAAAGGCCTAGTGCGAATGCGGGGATAGTTGCAAGGGCAATGCCCCACATCATAGCCTTGCCGTCCGCAGAGTCCTCATGACGCATAATGAATCGAAAGCACGACTGCACAAGGACGACTATGTCAGCGCGGAAGTACATTATCACAGCGCATGCGGTCGCAAAATGAAGGGCTGCATCAAATGCAAGTCCCCCCTCTATACCAACGCCAAACAGCTCACGAGCCAAAATAAGGTGACCGGACGAAGAAACAGGCAGGAATTCAGTGAGCCCCTGCACCACTCCGAGTATAATCGCGTCAAGTATGTTCATGACAACAGTATGCTATACTGATGCGGTTAATCATAATAGTCTGTGTTGTAATTCGTATGGAGACAGTTCAGAAACTCGCAGTCCCAATTGCCATCGTCCTTGCTGGCGCTTTGATTGCCGGCGCCCTCTACTTTGTTAATCAAGGAAAACCTGCCCCCACCCCCGCCGGAGGCGAACAGCCACCAGCAGGTGTTGTTCTCGAGAAGGTTCGTGGCCCACAGGCCGACGACCATATCCGAGGTAACCCAAACGCCGAAGTGGTTATTGTCGAATATTCAGATACTGAATGCCCATTCTGCAAGAACTTCCACAACACCATGAAGCAAATTGCGTCTGAATATGGTGCAGACGGAAAAGTCGCATGGGTCTATCGGCACTTCCCTCTTACCCAGCTTCACCCAAAGGCCGAAAACGAGGCGCAAGCACTCGAATGTGCTGCCGAACTTGGAGGTAACGATGGATTCTGGAAGTACACCGATGCATTGTACGAGGCAACTCCTTCCAATAATGGATTCGATGCCGCGCAACTTCCTGTGCTCGCCGAGAAGAACGGTCTAAACAAAGTGGCGTTCGAGAAATGTCTTGCTAGTGGTAAACACGCTGATCGTGTCTCTACAGACATGGACGAAGTAATCGCGGCCGGCGGACGCGGTACACCCCACTCAATTGTTATCTTTGCTGGCGAACAGTTCCCAATCGAAGGCGGGCAACCGTATGAAGTGGTGAAAGGGATGATTGACGCGCTTCTCGCAAAGAGCGAATAAATTTCAAAGCCATACACAAGAGAAGGCCGGACCCGTGGAGGTCCGGCTTTTCTATTTTCATGAAATCGAGCTGTTAGCGACGGTCATTGGGGTCGTTGGGGTTCCCTCCAATCTCGCCTTTGTGTGGCTCCTTGCCAAGAAACAAGACCAAGGCTGCCGCAGTCGCTACTGCGAATACCAATTCGAGGTAGGGCAGTGGATTTGCAAGCCATGGCACGAGGACACCAAGCCCCCAGATACCAGCCCCTATTGCAACCCATTTCTGAGGAAAAGGAGCATCGAGCCCCAGGGTCCCCATAATAAGTGCTGTCGTTGCCCCAAGTGCAACCAGCCAGGTCAGTAGATCGACAATCATGGTTCACTCCTCTTTCCGCAGATAGAGAAGTGACAAGCAGAGTACTCCAAAGACGGTCGTCGTCAGGTCAAGCATGCGGGCCACATGCCACACATCTTCATGGGCACGCCGAAAGTCCCCTGGCAAGAGTGTCACAAGGACTGCAACACCAATCACATTCAGGGCCACGAATCCCAGCATCGCCACTGGCCGACTGACCACCTTGAAAAGACCGAGCAATGGCAGTGCCGCCACGCCGATCGCAAGCATCATATAGAGCTGAATCTGCCAGCTCGCCGAAAAGATCTCATTCATTTTTAGCCCCTTCTCTGGCCACATGCTCAAGGCATGCTTTTTGTATTATAGCACTATATCTCTCAAAGCGCAATGTTCGCATCCTTTCTCGTCGCAAGTCCTCTCCCAGAATGAAAAGTCCCATACCTCTCCCACCACACGCTTAGTTTCCGCACGAAGTATCTCCACATCTTCTGTGGTAACAATAAAATCTTCACGATGATACTTACCTTTCTTGTCTGGCTCAATAAAGTCGAGAGAAGCTTGGCGCATGTGGTACTTCCCTTCCATGTCTAACAGCATTTTGTAAAAGACGAGCTGCCGCCAATACTCTCCCTCACTACTTTTTGTCTTGCCCGTAATTTCATTTCTACTTTTGGGATTTCCCGTTTTGTAGTCAACGACAGAGACATCACCTTCGGGATGAATATCGACGCGGTCAAGCGCACCAACTACTTTAATGACAGGGATTTCGGCATGATCAGTTTCAAACTCATGAGAAATACGGTAGTCAGTCAAAACTTCTTTAGGGAAACGGGATTCTGCGTTTTTGTACCAGCCAATCAAGTGTTCAGTACCTCGTGCCCGCGCCACTTCGAGATCCGCTCGGCCAATTGATGTGCGCTCGAGTGCGTCCACAAATGCGCTTACAAGCGTCTGAGGTGTTGCAGGTTTTCCACGGGTGCGCATGTTAAAAAATTCACTGAGCGCCGCATGCACCGCGTTACCGTAGAGCAAATGTTTGTGCGGAGCTTGAGGTAGGCGAATAAGATTTTGGTAGAAATAGCGCCATGGACAGTTCAGGTAATTATTTATAGCAGTAACCGATATCCCTTGTGCCACAAAGAGCTCACGCAAGAAAACCTTGCTATGAATATCGGGGCTTTGATTGACTCGCCGGCGTGCGCGTATCCGCTCTTCAGGACCTGGGGCATCGCGTACGGCAACCCGTGCAATATGTGTTTCATCGATTTCTTCAATAAGCCGAGACGGCAGTAGCGCCTTACCCTCCTTTTCTTCGGGGTGGCTCATAAAGACTCCGTAACGAGCGCGAGTCAGTGCCACATATAACAATCGTCTCTCGTCGTCATCACTACCCTCCGCACCCCCGGTTGGAAGCTCGAACAGTGACTTCTCACGCTTGCCACCCCACGCACCATCTACCACATTCGTCACAAATACATAGTCGAACTCGAGACCTTTTGATTTGTGTGCGGTCATTAAGCGCACTGCCCCCGACCTGGGTTTTGCTCGAATTTCCTTACGCACTGGAATGTGGTATTCGGCAAGGAGGCGCAGGTGTCCAACCAAATCACGCATTGAGTAATCGGGGTTACCATCAGCAAGCGCCTCAATATCACTCAATAGTCCAGCTAGTTTTTCTACTACCTCAACAGCCCGTGGAAGTTTTAACACATGGGCAAAAAACTGCGATTCGTGAATAGCCTCGTCGCACCTATCGAGAACCGAGCCGCGCTTTTTGGCCAGACTTTCGATAAGCGTGAATACAGCATGTAGAGCATCTGGTTCGCGTACTTTTGCCTCCTCGATTAGCTTTCTGCTTTCAAGCACATCCGCCAGTGGGATGCGTCGCTTGTACGCAAAACTGCCCACTCGATACACATCAACGGGTGAGAGCCCAAGAAAGGGTGCATGCAAGACTTTTCCCAGCGCTTCGTCGCTCCCGGGGTGCGCCACGGCTTCAAACAAAAGCATAAGCGAGCGGATATCAGGGTCAGCCAAAGCATTTTGATCTGATTCAATTGCAACCACAATCCCCTCTTGTTCCAGTGCCCGCGCAAGTGCCTCAGCTTCTGCGTTTGCACGAAATAGGAGTGCGATTTCTTGCGATGCAACACCTTCATCAATAAGTCTCCGCACCTCTCGCGCCACACCGCGCACTTCGTCATCATGCGTTGGGTAGCTTCTCAACTCAACCGTATCTTTCAAGATATTCGCCCGTGATACCAGTGGAATACGCCCAGCCACCCCATCGCGCCCAATCATGGCATGTGCGGAGTCAAGAATCTTTTGTCCAGAGCGATATGCTTCCGTCAGGGTGATGAGTTCGGCATCCGGATACAGTTTTTTGAAGTAAAGGAAGTTATCGAGTGACGCCCCCTGAAAGCGAAAGATTGCCTGTTTCTCGTCTCCCACAATAAAAAGATTTGGACGCTCATGAAAACCCGATAGTAATTCGAGCAGACGATTTTGTGCACCGTTCGCATCCTGATGCTCATCGGCCAGAATATAATGATACTCCTCTTGCAAACGCAAGAGGAGATCTTTGTTTGTTTCGAGTTGGGAAACAACTTCGACAATCATATCTTCAAAGTCAAAAAGCCTGCGTTCACGCAATGCGGATTCATAGGCTTCGTATACCTGCGCAAGCTCTCGAGTTCGCTCAAGGCGCCGCTCTTCTGTTTGATACTTTCCCTTCATTGATCCTTTGTGTACTCCTTTTTCGTGATATAGATCCGGTGTGTCCTCAAGCTCGCTCATCGCACGACTGACATGTGAGTGAAGTTTTTCTGGTGAAATATTCTCTCGTTTCAGCTCACCAATAACGCGACGAAGAGACGACACATGGTAGTAGGGATCACCAAACGGGCGCAGAAGCGCAAGGGGCAAAGTATCCAGCAAGAGTCGGAAGAGTTCAATACGAACCACTTCAGAAATAGGCTTTGCGCCGATGATGCGTGGAAATTCATCTGGATAACGACGAATGATTTCGTTACAAAAACCGTGAAAGGTGTGGATATTTATTTTGTACCCTGCGGAGCCTGTAATCTCGACAAGCCTGCGCCGCATTGCGGCAACACCAGACTCGGTGAAGGTCAGAGCGAGAATCGCATCGGGTGGCGTGTCGGTCTTTTTAAGAATGTTTGCAATTCGTACGGTAAGAATCTGCGTCTTTCCTGTCCCCGGACCCGCCACTACCATCACTGGTCCTTCAATCAAATCAACTGCGTGCTTTTGAATCTGGTTGAGTTTCGCATAGAGACTCGCGAATCCTCCTTGATCTCTCTTCATGGGGGCACTATACCATAGAGAGTGCTCCAAAAAGTGAGGCTCGCGCCCTTCTTTTTCTTGTTTCCATAACACAAAGATCATTTGAAAACTAGCAATGCCCGGAGTACCATAGCGACCGCACTGAAAGAGGGTTACATGCACGAAAGCACAGCACAGAAACAGCAGAGCCAGTCTGCCAAGAAAGTCCATTTCTTTTCCGTTTCAGGAATGCGAGGAAGCGGACGAACAGAGGTATTCAAAGGACTCAAGCGCACGGTGCCAATCACATTTCCTCAACATTCATGTGCCTTCCTGGAGGACCCGTTTGGGAAACTGCCACACCCACTTTTATGGGCTGAAAGTGAGCGAACACAGCACCCTGTAACGCGCCTATTCAAATGTTGGGCGCACCTGAATGAATTCAATGCGCGACACTTGAAGCCAGCGCTCGCGGCACATGATGTCGTAATTACTGACGGCTATGGGCTTAACGCCGTTCTCTACGCAACCGCATGCGTTGATTGCGAAAGTGTGGACAACGAAGTCCTTTCAATGCACCACGGTATTGTGGCCGCGCGCATCAAAGAGCAGGGAATCGAGCCGCCCGAGTATTTCATTACCCGAGCGGACAGTGAAGTTGTTAGCTGTTATCTTGCCTCTTCTGTGCTGGTCGGGATGGGCAAAGATGCTTGCCACAGTTTTATCGAAAAAGAAGAGGCCATTATTGACGCGTACTTCGACCCCGGGCACGGACAGAAGGTTCCGCACATGTTGAACGCTGCTCTCTCTCATGCCCATATGTGCAAAGAAGCTATGGCGGTCATTCGCCAACGACTTCTTAGTTAGCAAAAGTCCGCATTAGTGCGGACTTCTTTTTTGGAAGATGTGACCGAATTCTACAGATCGGTTCCTGAGTACGACAGGTTAAGGCTTTTGTTACACAAAGGAAAATCGGGGACGATGTTGCCGGGGCCAATTTCTCCGAACAGTGACCAGTTACAGAATGACGGATCGGATATCGCTACACGATCCAACTTTCCCGATGTGTCAATGCGTACCCAATCAATGACTGCTCCACGGAAACTTTCAGCCCATCCAAGCGAACTTCCTGCATGCACCGAAAACTTTGTATATGCCGGTCCTTGTGGCAGTTGCGTCAAACAGAGACGAGCCAAACGAAGAGATTCTGCACATTCAAGGACACGGACCGAAAACCGTGCGCGCACATCCCCAGAAGTCTTGGTAGCAACCGTTACCGGGATGCGAGTATAAGCACCTGACGGATGATCGCGACGCATGTCACTAGTAACACCAGATGCTCTGGCCGGCACTCCACGCGCACCGTAGGCAATCGCTGCAGCACGAGAAAGAACCCCGGTTGTTTCAAATCGTTCCATGAGGCCATCATTCGCATACGCAATCCCGCAAAGCGTCTCGAGCTCGGTTTCAACCTTTGTCAGTAACGCATCGAGATCTTCTCTATTCTTTTGACTAATATCGTGAGCGCCGCCAAGCGTGATTGCACCCCGGAGATATCGATGCCCAACAATTGCATAGTGCATGCGTCGTAACTCCTCAACTACACGAAAACACTGCGCCGCCATGAAAGTAAATCCAGTCCCCATACCCCCCATGTTGCCAATGTCAAAGATATGAGCCGTGAGTCGCTCCATTTCGAGCCACAGCATACGCAACGAATCAGCACGCGCACTTATTGACATGCCGGATGCGTGCTCAACTGCTTCTGCAAACGCAAGTGTATGTGCCACTACCATGTCACCGGACACCCGTTCAATAAAAGGCAGTGCCTCTGCAGGGGTTTTTCCTTCGACTAGTTTTTCTACTCCTTTATGTTTGAAAAACAACTTTCCTTCGAGTGTGACGATTCTCTCACCTCGTACATTGAAACGAAAGTGACCTGGCTCAATAATTCCTGCGTGAATTGGTCCCACAGGGATTTCATAGATACCATCGCCCTGCACCGCGTGCATGGGATATGGTTCGCTCGCATAAGGAAGCTTGGTGTTCCACGCAAAATCCTTGCGCAACGGGTACACATGTGCAGGAATATTTTCATGATGCATGAGTCGCCTCCAATCTGGATGCTCTTCAGCCACTAGACCATACTGATCGAAGATAAGCCGTTCGAACCAGTGGGCGGCCATGATTTCCGTAGTTAGAGACGGGTAGGATAACTCTTGCTCAGGAACATCGACGGTGAGGGTGAGGAATCCCGATCCAGGCACAGAAAACACTGCACGCACAACAAACACACGACGCGTCGATCGCTCGTCAAGCGCGTACATAAACACCAGTGGCGCACCCGCCTGCACACAACGCACGGCCATAGTACGAAACTCGGCTCTGGCAATCGAAACAAGATCGTTCGACCCTTGTGCCACACCTATTTGTTCGCGCAATAATGAAAGGGTCATATGTGTGGTGACACCATACTAATATGCGCAAAAAAGGCCAGGCCTTGTGGCGTCCATACCATAACACCCAACATAACGGCAAGCAGCAAGTGCACATACACTGCTACATGAGCCAATGTCCAGAACTCACCCTTGGGGACTTCATGTGTTTCAACAGCAGTCGCTGGTGCCACTAAAAGAGGCACCACAGTTCTCATGAAGCCAGCCGCGGTAACCACCAAAGCAACAAGCAGGAGCGAAATAGAAAGCGGCTCAAAGCGCATGCCATACAACACGAGCTGATACTCAGTAAAGAAAAGAGGAGACGGGGGGATAGCCAGTAACGCACCTAGAGCGATAGTGAATGATGTCGCGGTCAGTGGAAGTGTTTCTGAAATAAAACCAACACGGGAACAGAGCGTTGTTTTGAAACGAAGGAACAATTCGCCCGCACCAAAGAACAAGGCGGACTTGATGAGAGCGTGCCCGACAATGTGCACTAGACCAATAACCGATCCGAAGGCACCAAGTGCAAAAGCACACGCCGCAATACCCATATGTTCGATCGATGAATAGGCAAGCAGTCGTTTGTAATCACTTTGCCGCACGATAAAAATCGCGCTAACTACTATAGAAAACACACCAAAGATGATAAGGAGGCTGCTGCTCCATTCGCTTCCACCCATCGCTCCATCAACGATTGCCTTGAAACGAATCACTGCAAAAAAAGCAACAGGTAAAAGCACTCCGGAAAGAAGTGCTGAGATAGGCGCAGGGGCGCGAGAATGTGCATCGGGAAGCCATGCGTGCATTGGCGCAAATCCCGCCTTAGTGCCATAACCGATGAGCACAAGGACAAATGCAAACTGCATAAGTTCGGGAGAAAGGAGGTGTGCGTTTTCGAACAATGTTGTCCACTGGATACTGGTGAGGCGATCGCCCACATGGGCAACATAGGCAGCATAGTAGGCCACAAAAAGACCCAAGAGTCCGATAGCAATTCCTACAGAACAGAGCGTGAGATACTTCCACGCGGCCTCCAGTGATCCTGGACGGGCATAGAATGCGACAAGAAGCGTGGTTGCGAGGGTCGTTGCTTCCAGAGCAACCCACAGAATGCCCAGGTTGTTGGCCATCACGCTAGCAAACATAGAAAGAGTGAAGAGTGACAGGAGTGCAAAGTAACGGCGCGCCTGCGCCACTGTCACCACCTGGTGATGCACTTCATGTGAGAGATGTGAAATACTCACGAGTGTCGCAGTGAATTGAATCACTGCTATCAAGACCACCATAACGCCGGTGATCCCATTGAGGTACCATGCACCCCCTCCAAAAATCCCACCACCAGTGATCGCAATGACTCCAACAAAAACTCCAAACCCCAGAGCAATGCATGAGCCGAGAAAAGCAACCCCCCACACAAATCGATCGGGCCGCACTATAAATACCAGCACGCCACTTGCCAAAGATGAGAGCAGTAGGAGAGAAGGAAGCATACAAGTAATTAGCCGATAAGCTCGCGTAAGTTTTCAGTACCTACTGATCGGTATTCTTTTTGGGCTCTCGCCAACAGTGCCGTCATCAGAAGGAATGCAACCATAACATCGAATACAACGCCGAGCTCGACAAGTAACGGCATACCATGGGTGAGCGAAAGCCCGAAAGCAAAAATGCCATTTTCGAGCGTCAGAAAACCGAGCGTCTGCCCATACATATCTGTGCGTGTTACAAGCAGAAGAAACCCGAGTGCAATAAGAGCAAAAGCGGTACCCACAATCCCCTGCTCTGATGTAGTGAACGGCAGTGATTGTGCGACGAGAAAAGCTCCGCTAATTAAAACAAGTGCCGCAATTGATAACCCTGTAGGACGCAAGAAGGAGGAGAGGCGCTCTGAAGCGTTCATCCGCCTACTGGACGAACGAATCAAGTAAGGCACGGCGAATACTTTCGCAACAAATATCAATCCGGCGGGTATGAGCATGGCAGGCTCGTCCAGAATAAGTGCGAGTACACTGGTGTACCCAGCGAGCAAGAGAGACTGCGCACGGAACAAAGAAACCATTGTCCTCAGGCGCATCCTGCTTACCATGAAAAATGACACCAGCAAGATACCGCCTGAAAAAATAACAATTATATCTGATAGTGAAGTCATACTATGTATTAGGTGAGTAGAGCAACACTCAAGCCAGCGAGGGCAAATGCAAGCGAGAGTAACACATACTCTTGCATTCGATAGAAACGCATTTTTACAACCAGGGTCTCTACTAGCGCAATCACCAAGGCAGCAAGTCCGACCTTCCCGCAGAACAAACTGATGCCCACCAGAATGCCTACAAGCGATACTGGTGCCACCACCAGTCCGTATGGCAGCGCAAGGTTTGCTACAAAAACAGCCATCACTGTAAGCTTGATTGCCGCTGCATATTCAAGTAGCGCGAGATACGGGCCCGAGTACTCTAAAATCATTGCCTCATGCACCATGGTCAGCTCGAGATGGGTTGCAGGGTTGTCGACTGGATAACGAGCATTTTCAAGAAGTGTAATCAACAGAAGCGCGCAAAGCGTGAGTGCGAATGCCCCACCATCTGCCCATGGATTCAAAACTGCGTTTGTAAGAATACCGTCCACTCCCCAACTCCCCGCCAGAAGTGCAAGTGTGGAGAGGGTGATAACAATCACGGGCTCTACGAGAGCGGATAATGTCATTTCTCGACTGGATCCCATGTTGCCAAATGTGCTAGCGGTATCCATTCCGCCCATCACGAGAAAAACCGCACCAAACGCAAGCGCACCCACAACCACAAATATATTAGTGAGGGCACTGGGCATCACTCCGATAACCACCGCAGGAATAGCGATAGTTATAAAAAGTGCGCTAGCAAGCACAACGAACGGGACACTACGAAAGACCCATGAGCTATGTTCCGTTATAGTCATCTCCTTGCGCATAAGTGACGCAATTTGCAGGTATGGGAGAAAAATTGATGCTCCTCTTCTATTCTGCAAATATGCCTTTCCTTTCCGGATTATACCAATGGTCAGTGGGGCGATCGCAACAATCACTATGGTATTTATACATGCGAAAAGAAGTGTCATATGGCGAGCGTAAGTGTTGCAACCAGGGTCACAAAAATTATGAGAATATATACCTGAACTATTCCGCTTTGTATACGCGCTGCATACGACGCGACTGAAAGCACACTATCCGCAACAGGCTGGTACACCCATCGCTCCCAGACAGATCCTACTTCTGAAATGAGCACGCGACTCGCAATCCACGAATGTCCTGCAAGCGGGGTCACGGTGAGTGTTTTCTTTAAAAAGAGAAACGGGCGAAAAAAGAAGCGAACGGGTCCTGCAAATCCTGTTGCAGTGTATTGCATCCGTGGCGTGAGTGGCGCACCACAATCCCATGTTGCCGTGATACGAACTTTTTCTGCACCAAACAAGCGTCTCACTAGCAGTATGAGACCGGCCAATACGAGGACCGTGGCAGCAGTCGCCCATACATTTACGCTGGCAGTCGGGGCAAGACTAATGTCTGAAAACACAATGTTTGCCCCCCGCATTGTGTGGGCCGCAAAAAATGGAACGGCAATAAATGCAGTAAGAACCCCTCCCACCGCACAGAACAGAGGAGCCAGCATCAAAGACCACGGCAAGGACTCAACATGCGCCGCTTTTTCTGTACGCGCTCGTCCCAAGAATGCAACACTAAACAATTTGATTGATGCCAGGAGCGCAAGACCAGCAGCGAGCGCGACAACCATAAGCACAATGGAAAGAACGCCCGCAAAAAGCAAAGGTAGCTGAGCAATACCGAGTGCGAGTGATTGCATCAAAGCCCACTCACCAAAAAAAGTACCGAGAGGCGGAAGAGCTGCTGCCGAAAGCGAGAGGAGCAAAACGCCCCCAGAAAAGAGAGGCCAGCGTTTTGCGAGACCTCCCAACTCATCCAGGTTTCGTGTGTGTGTCTTAGCGGCGACGATACCAGCAGACATAAAAAGCCCTGCCTTGAAAAACATATGATTGACGAGATGAAGCGCTATGAACAATGAAACCCCCTCGATGAGTGGCCCCGCAATTTCATGTGGTGCGGTTTTCAAGACCAATAGAACGCCTATGCCGGTAAAGATCAGCCCCATGTGCTCAATTGACGAATAGGCAAGCAGTCTTTTCATATCTTTTTCGACAGCGGCGTGCAGTGACCCGAAGAAGGCGGAGAGGAGTCCTGCCGCAATCACCATGCACGCCCATTCAAATGGGATAAAGGGAAATAGCGAGCTGATGCGAATAAAACCAAACACAGCGACAGGAAGCATAACGCCAGAGAGAAGTGCGGATGAGTGACTTGGAGCTTGCGGATGAGCATACGGAAGCCATGCGTGAAATGGCACTATTCCAGCCTTTGACCCAAATCCAATGCAGAAAAGCGCGAAGGCAAACGCCAACGACCAGTAGGACGCTCCGCCCGCGGCAATTACCACATCTTGCCAGGTAGCAAAAATCGAGTCGGGCGCAATCAGCGCAAATCCACCAAGGAGTGAAACAAGCCCCAGATGGGTCATGACGAAGTAAATGAGTCCGGCCTTAATAGATTCTGCCGAACGATCAGAAACTACCAGAAAGTATGCTGCTATAGACATTACTTCCCAAAAGAAAAGGAACAGCGGAACGCTCCCTGCAACTACAACACCCAGCATACCGGTCACAAAAAATGCTGTTGCTCCGTTCACGCGTGATGCGGGAAATGCATACTTGTATAGTGGTACATACGCGATGGCAAAAAACGAGGTGATGCCCGTTCCTGCAAAAACAAGCAACAGAAAGAACAAAGACACCGCGTCAACCATAGTGTATGGTGCGAGCAACGCGAAAATTGGATTCTCAATAAAGAACGAAAGGATGGTCCCGCAAAAGCCGGCGAGAGAACCGAGAACAAGCACTGATTGCATGACCGTGTTCCGGTGCGGGGCAAGGAGAACCACAAAACCCGCGACACATGGTGCGGCGCACCCAGTAATCACCAAAAGTTCAGTAAGTAAGCCCATAGAAATATCAACGAACTCGCGCATGCGTCAGCGCATGCAGAATCCCTGAAAGAATCTCGTTGGGTGATGGCGGATCACCCGGTATTTTGAGATCAACAGGAATGACATTTTCGACAGCGCCAACAACTGCATAGGAGTCTTTCCAGATACCGCCGGTGCATGCACCATCACCCACAGCAATCACTATTTTCGGAGCAGGTGTCATTTCATAACACACCCGCAGGGCGTGTTCCATATTTCTCGTCACCGGACCGGAAACGGTGAGCACATCCGCATGTCGAGGAGACGCGACGAAAGAAAGGCCGAATCGTTCGATGTCGTAGAAGGCATTGTTGAGTGCCGTCATTTCATATTCCTCTCCATTGTTCGATCCTGCATCCACATGTCGAATACGCAGTGCCCGTCCGCCATATAATTGTTCAATGGCTTTGCGCAAGTTCTCCCCTACAGGTAGCTCTTTTGCAACGAAAACAGCCTCGGGAGCAGGCTCGGTGGGGGTGCCAACGCTGGCTACTTTTCGTAAAACTCGTAAAACACTGGACATATGACGAACAGAAAATCTACTCCTGAACGAGTGGATTGTCTACTCTCTGGCAAAATTGTGGAGGTAACTGCTCACACCCTCCAAAACCCCATGTCGGACTTCGTAAGTCCGACATGGGGTTTTGGGCAGGGGGTTGCGGAAATGAGAAGGTCTGATCTTCTCGTATGCAAAAGCAGCACAGGTAGGTGCGAGGGCTCGTCCCTAAAGCTGACTAGTAACTGCGAAGTTGTTTGGCACGGCCGTGTGAGCGGATTTTTTCAAGTGCTTTTGCTTCAATTTGGCGAATGCGTTCGCGCGTAACGCCGAATTCGCGTCCTACCTCTTCGAGGGTGTAGCAAATCCCCTCTTCGGTGAGTCCATGACGGAGCTCAAGAATCTTGCGCTCCTTCGGTGACAATTCATCGAGAACCGACTGAATCTGCTCACTCAAAATACGATGCGAGGCCCCATGATCCGGTGATTCGATGGTCTCGTCAGCAACAAAGCTTCCAAGGCTCGATTTGTCATCATCGTCACTTCCCACAGGAGTTTCGAGCGAAACGGTATCCTGGCTGATTTTTTGGATGGTATAAATTTTCTCTACTTCAACACCCATTTCTGAGGCAACTTCCTCTGGTAGTGGGTCGCGCCCCAGGTGCTGAGAGAGCTCGCGCATCTTTTGCTTGTATTTGGCGATTGTCTCCACCATGTGCACAGGGATACGAATAGTGCGCGATTGATCGGCAAGCGCGCGCGTAATAGCCTGGCGAATCCACCAGGTTGCGTAGGTAGAAAACTTGTATCCCTTGGTCCAATCGAATTTAACCACCGCTTTGGCAAGACCCAAGTTCCCTTCTTGAATCAAATCAAGCAGAGTCAGGTCTGGAGAGCGGTTGGCATATTTTTTTGCAATAGAAACAACGAGACGGAGGTTTGAGCGCGCGAGGATGTTTTGGGCCTCCATATCACCTGCCACGATGCGCTGTGCCAGCTCTCGTTCTTGCTGAGCGTTAAGCAGGGGGTACTGGCCAATCTCGCGGAGATACATCTGAATTGAGTCGTACGACGAATCACTCCGACGACGATGCAATTTCTTGCGTTCAAGAACTTCATCTGCATGCGCATTGTCGAGCATGCTACCTGTCTCGAGTACATCGACACCCGCAGTTGCAAATCGTTCGTACATCTCTTCGAGAAGGAGGATGTTTTCTTCGATTGTCGGAAAAGAGCGCAATATTTCATCGTAGGTTACATATCCTCGTTCTTTGCCAAGCGAGAGCAGTGTGAGTGCCTTCTTTTCTTCGGCGTCTATTTTCTTGCTGGTCTTTTTCTTGGGGACGGGTTTCTGGGGGCGAACAACTGTCTTGATGGGGGCACGCTTTGAGACGACTTTTTTTGGCTTGGGTAGTTTCGCAACCTTCGCCGTTTTTTTGCGAAGTACCACCTTTTTTGTGTTTCCTTTTTTCTTTTTTGCCATGATAAGTAACGATAAAAAGCCTCTCTTCCCTTTTATATACAAAATTAGCTGCGCCGTTCTCACGGCGCCTGTGTGGGACATATTAGCGCATTCTTTCAATCTTGGCAATATCATTTGTCAAGACTGTGGATAACGCGAGCATCTCATCGGAAAGGGTTCCGTCGGCAGTCTGTTCAGCCTCGGCAAGGCGCACGCGTACTTCGGAAAGCTCTCGGCGCAATCTATCGAGCCGAACCAGACGGAATAGTGATTCGATAGCCTGTGCGACATCTTTCACATGCGCAAATTGCTCTTCTGCTTCAAACCGCAACTTCTCCTTCACCGCTTCATCGAGTGTATTAAGTGAGTCCAGCGCACCACTACCCACACTTTCACTAAGCACTGACGCAATTCTTTCCTTGTCCCACACAGGGTCTTTTGCCTGCCCCTGCCAAAGCACAATGCCATAGATCTGCCGCAGTCGTGGCGATGACGCTCTTTTTTTTTCCACCACAGAAGCTGTCGTAGCGAGGGGTGGTGTTCCCTCTCTGCTAGGTACACCACCCACTTCCGCACGCACTGCGTCTTCACCGACACCCAAACGACCGGCAACCATGCGCACAAAATGATCACGGTCGATAGGGCTTTGTATCATAGCGATAAACGGGAGCACTACTTGGCGCACGGCCTTTGCGTATGCTCGTGCTTCGTCATGCTGTGTCGTCAGAGCAGTCAATAGAAACTCAACAACATGCTTTGCGTCTCGTACCCTACTGCGCCAAGCATCCTTCCCTTCTGTAAGTATAAAATCTGCAGGATCGCTTCCTGCAGGAAGGAGCGCAACTTTTACATCCATACCGGCAGCGAGCGCGATTAGCGCACTTTTGCGCGCCGCCTCAACTCCTGCCTTGTCCGCATCAAGCGCAAGCACTACATTGTCTGCCATCCTACGAAGCAAGTTTATATGATCTTCAGTAAGTGCCGTTCCCGACACAGCCACTGCATTTTTCCACCCCGCCTGGTGCACTGAGACCAAATCCATCTGTCCTTCAACAAGAATCGAGAAAGTGAGTTTCCGAATATGTTGTTTTGCCCGATCAAATCCATACAGAATTTTTGATTTATGATAGAGCGGAGTCTCTGGGCTATTGAGATATTTTGGCGCATCCGCCGGAACATCTCCCGATTCGGCAAAGATTCTACCAGAAAACCCCACCACCCGACCGGCAGAATCACAGAGTGGAAACATAATCCTACTTCGAAATCTGTCGTAGAGGCCTTTATCGGTTCGTTTGCCCAATCCAGCAGATTCAATATCCGCATCAGTAAAACCTTTTGCGCGCAAATGAGTCGCGAGCGCACGCCACTCGTTCGGCACCCATCCGATACGGAAGGACCGTATCGTCTCTTCGGTGAGTCCGCGTTTTTCAAGGTAGGCATACGCAGGATGTGTTTTAGTGAGCAAATTTTCTGAAAACAAGCACGCCTCTTCGAGTGCGGCGTACAATTTGTCAGTTGGGTCCTTCTTGTCGCTACGGCCATATACCAGAGGAACACCTGCTTTGTCTGCAAGTATTTTCAGTGCCCCCTTAAAGTCAGTTCCTTCTATTGCCTGCACAAAAGAGAACATATCGCCCCCCACATTACAGCCGAAACAGTGATAAGTACCCCTGTCTGGTGAAAGCGTGAAGGAGGGGGTTCGCTCTGAGTGAAAGGGACACCGTGCTTTGTAATTGCCTGCCGCCCTGACCAGCTTTACATAAGGAGCCACGACATCCACGATGGAAAGCCGTGCCTTTATCTGTTCTACTGTGTCCGACATACCTACATCATACGACGGGTAGAGGCTAGCCACCACCCAGTTCATTTACTCAAGAACCGTAACCACTATCCTGAGCAGTGTATAATCCAGACATTACTGAAACCTAATGAGGCCTATGACTACTCATATATGCGTACAGAAGGTGGTGGTTGGACTACTCCTGTCTCTGGTCATCTTGCCACTCATATCGCACGCTCAAACTTCAGCCGAACTCGAATCAGAAATAAAAGTACTTCTCGACCGAATCAAAATGCTTCAGAACGACTTGGGAGGGCAACCGACAAACACAAATACTACCCCCTATTTGAAAAACACCCCCTCAAGTTCCAATACAAACTTAGAAAGTGGTAGTCTGCTTCACGGTGGCCTTTTCCTAACGCGTGACATTGCCCGCGGAAGCAATGGAGAAGATGTGGCGAGACTTCAATCATTCTTGGCGCAAGACTTCTCTATATATCCTGAAGGTGTCGTCTCAGGACGATATCTCTCACTCACCGAAACAGCCGTTCGCCGTTTCCAAGTTTCCTGTGGCATTGTATCCGTTGGTGAATATACGAGCACTGGCTATGGCCGTGTCGGCCCGAGGACCAGAAAGGCCCTTGCCGAAGGGTGTCCTTCTGTCATCCCTACAGAAGTCGGCGCATTTATTCGGGTAGAGCCCATCTCGGGCGGCGCACCGCTCACCGTCACCGCCACTGCTACGGTAAATACCTCGCGCTCATGTGAACGATCTAGCTATCTTCTTGATTTTGGTGACGGCACTACGCCATTCGAGCTGTCGGTCCCAGCAACGCGCTGTGTCGAAATGACTCAGTCGATTGCTCATACTTATGCACTCCCGGGCAGTTATCTGGTAACCCTATCATCTGGCGCGCACAAAACTGCCGTCACGGTGCGTGTCGCAGATGCGCCACCTACACAATCAAAAACCATTTTTCCCGACTCGTTGACTGCCTCTCCTCTGTCAGGAGTCGCACCCCTCTCCGTTAACTTTAGTGTGCGCGTCAACGGAGCTGCATCGTGTGGCGGAGGCGAATATACTCTGGATTTCGGTGATGGCGACCGAATTCCCTTGGTTTACCCAGGAGACTCATGTCGCCCAACCGAATTTAGCATCACCCATCGCTATGACACCCCGGGTGCAAAAGTTGTCAAACTCTATCCGCTCCCCACGACACAGGTTGGTGCCTACACCAACGCAGCCAGAGTAGAAACCGTATCAGTGAGTGAAGCCGCGAGTGGATTTGCATCGGCGAATGACTTGTCTGTTGTTCCTGGCTTTGGCGGTGTGGTGAGACAAGTCCAGGCCCGCTTCACACTTGAAAATGGGTGCACTGGATTTACTCTTGATTGGGGCGACGGTAGCACTCCAATCACTCGTGCGCACACCACGGTAGGCTGTAACGCGAGCACAGATGCGCAGGAGCATGTACACACCTATCCATCTGCACAGGGAACCATACCCTACACACTGCGTCTTTCATACGGCCCGCCGGGAAGTCAACTGTCACGAACTGCGCGCATACAAATCGTTGGTGTTTTAAGAACAGACCTAGCCTGTACTTTTAACGGCCAAGAATATCCCCACGGCACCATTCTTCCTTTCAGCCCTGTATCATCATCGGGAGTCGACTACTCAAGAAGCCGTACCGCGGCGTTTGTGCTCACAAATGCAGCAAGTGCTGTCGCGTGTGTCGTCGGTTGCGGCCCAGGGATTCTTGTCCGGTATAAGTGCGACAATGGCGCGTGGACTAGAGTTGAAACGGGAACTCCGTACCCATATCCCTACCCAATTGCTCTAAAACCTGTCATATATCTATATCCAACACAGACGCAGGAAGTGACTGTGGGCCTGCAATTCAAGGGTACACTTTCCACAACCTATCCAGAATACGACGACGCAATCGGGGGGTGGCGCGTTACAGCACATCCCGATGGCACACTCATAAGCAACGCTCGCGAATACAGCTACCTCTTTTGGGAGGGGGCGCACTACCCCATCGGAGTGGACGAGACCCACGGCTTCGTTGTAAAAGGAAGCGAAACGCGTGCGTTCCTACAGACCACACTTGCAAAACTCGGACTCACTCCGCGCGAATATAACGAATTCATCGTTTTCTGGCTTCCGAAAATGCAACATAATCCGTACAACTTCATTCATTTTGTTGGCAGTGCATACACCGAGAGCGCTCCACTCACCATCTCGCCACAACCAGACTCAGTACTGCGTGTATTCATGGCATTCAAGCCACGCGACACATTCACTGAGGTTGTTCCGCAAAATTTGCAGTCATTCACGCGCACGGGATTCAGTGTGATTGAGTGGGGTGGGATGGAATACTAGAGCATGTATCGAACTGCTCTAGACGATACATCCACCCAAGAATTACATCTTTTAGGAGCGGTCGTCGGACTGCGGACGGCGCTCGCGCGGCTCTCGCTCTTCAACATCCTTGTAAATCTCTGCTTGAAGTGCCTTGAGGCGATTGTATTTTGGACTTCCCTTGAATCCAGTACCGGCTGGAATAAGCCGGCCAACAATCACATTCTCTTTAAGCCCGATCAGCGTATCTACCGTACCAGCAAGCGACGACTCAACGACTTTCCGTGTCGTGTGCTGGAAAGAAACCGATGAAAGGAAGCTACTCCGAGTAAGTGCGACTTCTGCAATACCCAGAACCAATGGCTTGCTCTTTGCAGGTTCCTTGCCCTCTGCCTTCATCTTTTTGTTAATGCGCTCAACTTCGAAATCTTCGATTGTGTCATCGGACGAAAACTCGGTGTCACCAACATCAGTGATGGTAACGCGCGAGAACATTTGCTTCACGATAAGTTCGAGGTGTTTGCGCGAGATTGAGGCGCCCTGCATTTCGTAGATGCGTGTAATCTCTTCGATGATGTACTCCTGTGTAGCTGTGCGACCCGAATAGGCAAAGAGGTCTTCGAGGTTTGCAGAGCCGTCAGTGAGGAACTGTCCCTTCACGACAGTGTCTCCAGCCTTTACATGAATGATGCGTGCGGGGTGAATGGTGTATTCAGTATCGCGCTTACCACCCTTGCCACTTTCAGGAGTAACACGAATCATCATCTCTCCTTCAACCTCTTCGATGCTGGTGACGGTACCGTTAATGCGAGAAACTACTGCAGGAACTTTCGGCTTGCGTCGTTCGAATACCTCTTCCACGCGTGGCAGACCCATGGTGATGTCGCCCCCTGCAGCCGCCACACCACCGGCATGGAATGTACGCATAGTCAGCTGGGTCCCTGGCTCACCGATCGCCTGGGCCGCCACCACACCAACAGCTTCACCCACATCAATCATTTCTTGTGTTGCAAGATCGATCCCATAGCACTTTCGACAAACGCCACGCATGGTTGCGCAAGTCATCGGTGAGCGCACAGATACTTCAGATACTGGAAGTGGCTCCACTTTTTGCGCATCGAGCGCACTCAAGAGATCGCCTCGTTTCCATTCGGTGCCTGGTATAGCGTCTGCGAGGACACGCCCGCTTAAGCGGTCAGCAAAACCACTACCGAGATTTTCCTTGCCTGGTCGTTTGATGACAATGGAATCTTTTGTACCACAATCGTCTTCGAGCACCACAACATCCTGTGCCACATCGAAGAGGCGACGGGTGAGGTACCCTGCGCGAGCGGTGTTGAGTGCGGTGTCAGCCAAACCTTTTCGCGAGCCGTGAGTTGAAATGAAATACTCAATCGGAGTAAGTCCTTCTTTCATCGAAGCAATAATCGGGAATTCGATTGTCTCTCCGCGTGGGTTGGTGATGAGCCCCTTCATGCCCGCCATCTGATGCAAGTTACCAATCGAGCCACGAGCACCAGATATAGCCATGTTGTGTACGGAAGTAGTCGGATCGAGCTCTTCCACCAGCGCCTTGCGAATACGATCACTAACCGATGTCCATGCTTCGATGACCTTGAGGTAGCGTTCGCGTTCTGTGAGAAGTCCATCGTTGTATTGGCGCCAATATTCTGCAACTTGGTCTTGGCCATCCTTCACAATCTGTGGTTTTGATTTTGGTGTCTTGAGGTCGGAAAGGCCCCAGGTAATACCTGCGCGCGTCGCGTTGTTGAAACCGAATGTTTTTACCTTGTTGATGATTGCGGGAATGCCACTGAGACCATAGCGCTTGACCAGGTCGCCAACGATACTGCGCATCTTTTTCGAAACAACCGCTTCGTTGATGTACGGGAAGTCGTTTGGAAGAGATGAGTTGAAGAGAAGTCTTCCGATAGTAGTCTCGAAGCGCTCCCCGTTGTACTGTGCGTACTTTTCGTTCTTGCTTGGCAAGACCCAGATTTTTGCGCGAATATCGACATGACCAAAATCAAGTGCAGTGATTGCCGCATTTGCTGTCGGGAATGCTGTCCCCTCGCCCTTAAGTCCTGGAATTTCCTGTGTCATCCAGTAACAGCCAAGGAGGATATCAAGGAGTTTCGCCATAACCACTGGCTCACCAGATCCTGGCTTGAGGATGTTTTTGTTGGCCGAGATGATTTCACGCGCTTCCCACTGTGCTTCTGGCGAAAGTGGCACATGCACGGCCATCTGGTCGCCGTCGAAGTCAGCGTTGAAGGCTGAACATACGAGCGGGTGCAGCTGAATTGCGTTTCCTTCGATAAGAGTCGGACGAAATCCTTGGAAACTTTGGCGGTGAAGCGTTGGTGCGCGGTTCAAAAGAACATGTTTGTCTTTGATGACATCTTCCAGAATCGCCCAGACTTCCGGCACACCGTCTTCGATAAGCCGCCCGGCACCACGGATGTTGTAAGCAAGTTCTCGTTCGAGAAGTCCCGCAATCACAAACGGACGGAAAAGCTCAAGCGCCATATGCTTTGGCAAACCGCATTCATCGAGATCCAACTCTGGACCAACAACAATGACTGAACGACCCGAGTAGTCGACGCGCTTACCGAGAAGGTTTTGGCGGAGGTATCCGTGCTTGCCCTTCAAGTAGTCTGCAAGCGACTTGAGTTCGCGACGGCGAGCACCGAGGACCGCACCGGAACCACTGTTCTTGCGGATGGTGTTATCCATGAGTGCATCCACCGCCTCCTGCAAGATACGCTTCTCGTTGCGCAAAATAACTTCTGGCGCCTTGATTGAAAGCAATTTCTTGAGACGATTGTTGCGGTTGATGACACGACGGTAGAGATCATTGAGATCTGACGATGCATGGCGTCCTCCTTCGAGCGCGACCATCGGACGAAGTGCCGGTGGCACCACTGGTAGGCGCGTGAGGAACATCCACTCAGGGCGAATGCCTGCACGGTGCATGGTTTCCACGAGCGACACTCGGCGCTTGAGCTTTTCGCGATCTGATGCTGGGGCCTTTTCGAGTTTCTTTTTAAGCTCCTCAAGAAGCTTCGTCATGTTGATATTCTTAAGAATTGTGTACAGGGCTTCTGCACCGATTTCAGCTTCGAAGAATGCGCCATATTTCACCGCAGAAAGGTGATATGCCGCTTCGTCCAAAACTGCACCCACTTCGATATGTTCGATATCTTTCTTTGCCTGTGTCGCCAAATTCTTGAGGCGGAGCTTTTCTGCATCGTTGTTTGCCGCCTTTACCTTGATTTCAAGCTCCTGCTCGAGATCTTTGAGCACTCGAGTTTTCTCTTCAGGATTTACTTTGACGATAATATAGCCAGCGAAGTAGACCACTTTTTCTGCATCTCCTGATGAGAGACCGAGGATGAGCGCGATGCGCGAAGGAATGTTGCGAAGATACCAGATGTGCGCCACCGGGGTGGCCAAATCAATGTGGCCCATGCGCTCGCGCCGGACGATAGCGCGGGTAATTTCGACGCCACATTTTTCACACACAATACCTTTGAAGCGGATGCCTCGGTACTTACTGCAGTAACATTCGTAGTCGCGCTCTGGACCGAATATTTTCTCATCGAATAGTCCGCTCTTTTCTGGGCGTTGGGTGCGGTAGTTGATAGTTTCTGGCTTCGTCACTTCACCATGTGACCACTCCAGTGCTCGCTCTGGCGACGCAAGCTTCACAGTCAGTTCGGTGAAGTCGTGCGGAATTGAATCTCGTTTTTGCATAGAGAGTGGTGTTAGTTAAATGGACGAGGCTCGCGCTCCGTCTGGCCATTAAAGGTGATGTCGATACCCAATCCACGCAGGTGACGAACAAAGACATTGAAGGTGGCTGGAATTCCTGGTTCGCGAATGCGCGACTGGGACACAATTGAATCGAACGCGGCAGAACGACCAAGGATATCGTCGGATTTGATAGTGAGCATTTCACGGAGTGTGTACGCGGCACCATATCCGAGGAATGCCCAGGCCTCCATTTCTCCCAATCGTTGACCGCCGTTTTGCGCCTTTCCTCCAAGTGGCTGCTGTGTGGTGAGCGAGTAGGGACCGATTGATCGCATGTGGATCTTGTCTTCCACCATGTGATGCAACTTAAGCATATACATCACTCCCACGGCGATTGGCTGTGCAAATGCTTCACCAGTCCGTCCATCAAACATTTTGCGCTTGCCATCCTCGCTAAAGCCGGCTTTCTTAAGCTCTGCGCGAATTTCCTCCTCGGTAGCACCGACAAAGGACGGTACGATTGCCTGGTAGCCGAGGGCCTCTGCGGCAAGACCAAGATGAAGTTCGAGAATCTGGCCAAGGTTCATACGGCTTGGCACACCGAGCGGCGTGAGGATGATGTCTACCTGCTCACCATTTTCATCGAACGGCATGTCTTCTTCTGGAAGAATACGAGAAATGACACCTTTGTTTCCGTGGCGACCGGCGAGCTTGTCGCCCACTGAGATTGTACGGAGCTGAGCAACTTCGACATGAATGCGCTTGATGACACCTGATTCAAGTACATCACCGTTCTCGCGAGCAAAGACTTTGACGCTCACCACACGGCCACGCTTGCCGCCATCCATGCGACGCGAAGTATCTTTCACATCCTTTGCTTTCTCACCGAAAATTGAGTGAAGGAGGCGCTCTTCAGGAGTGAGTTGTGCCTCACCTTTTGGTGTTACCTTTCCAACAAGAATGTCGCCGGGACGCACTTCGGCTCCCACGCGAATGATGCCGTCTTCGTCGAGATTGCGGAGTTTGAATTCGCTCACATTAGGAATGTCGTGCGTAGTAACCTCAGGCCCGAGCTTGGTGTCGCGAACAACGCACTCAAACTCTTCGACATGGATTGAAGTGAAGCGACCGTCCTTTGCCATTTTTTCAGACACAATGATTGCATCTTCGAAGTTTGCGCCTGACCACGGAATGAAGGCGATGCGCACATTCTGGCCGATTGCCAAATTACCATCGACAGTCGAGGACATATCAGCAAGGACCTCTCCGCGCTTTACTTTATCGCCCACCGACACGCGGGGGCGTTGGTGGAACATGGTGAATCCATTGGTACGCGAGTAGTTGACCAACATGTACTCTTTCGACTTCCCTTCTTTGTTTTCAACAACGATTTTACGGGCATCAGAGAGCGTAACTTCACCTGCCTCTTCAGCATGAACAAGACGGCCGGAGTCGCGTGCAACGACTGCCTCGACACCTGTCGCGACAACCGGAGCAGCAGGAATGATGCAGGGGACTGACTGTTTCTGCATGTTTGAACCCATGAGCGCGCGGTTTGCATCGTCGTGCTCGACGAATGGAATAAGTGAAGTGGCGACAGAAAAAGCCTGGTTGGTGGCAACCTCCATGAGGTCGACATTTTCCTTCTTTACCAGTGTTGGCTCTCCTGCACGACGCACTTCAATAAGCTTGCCGGTGAGGGTACCGTCTTCGTCGCGCTCGACACCTGCGTGCGCAATCGCATACTGCTCTTCATCAAGCGCGTTGAGGTACACAATTTCTTTAGTAAGTTTTCCTTTCTCAACTTTTGCGTATGGCGTTTCGATGATGCCAAATTCGTTTGGCCGAGCGTACAAAGACATGTGGAGCACAAGACCAATATTCTTTCCTTCAGGTGTGTGCACGGGGCACACACGACCATAGTGAGACGAGTGTACATCACGCACTTCGAGGCCTGCGCGCTCTGATGTGAGCCCACCGGGACCGAGTGTGGAGAGTGTGCGGAGATGCTCCATTTCGTCAAGAATGTTGAATTGATCCATGAGCTGCGCCAACGGGTTTCCTGTGAAAAATTCACGAATACTTGCCGCAAATGGTCGCGGGTTCATGATTTGAGCTGGCAGAACAGTAGTCGTATCTACCATGGACATACGATCCTGGATATTGCGCTTCATGCGTGAAAGGCCAACGCGCATTTTTTGTTCAAGGAGCTCGCCCACGAAACGCACACGGCGGAAGCCAAGGTGATCGATATCGTCAGCATGCTTTGACGGATCTTCGTTGAGCTCGAGCATGTGTCCGATGATGCGTACGATGTCATCCGCCGAAAGCACTGTCTCGTTCAAATCTTTGTCGGCAGTAGAGAGACCAAAGCGACGGTTAAAATGAAAACGACCGACGCGAGAGAGATCGTAGCGTTCACGCGAGAGCATGAGGGTGACATAATCACGGGCGGTATCCGCCGTAGCAATATCCCCGTCGCGAAGACGGCGATAAATCTCGACAAATGCTTCTTGTACTGTTTTTGCGTGGTCGAGCGCCAGTGTCGCTTTGATCATTTCTGTACCACCAGGAATAGTTTCGAAGAGTTTGATCATGTCTTCGTCCTTGGCTGCGCCCAAGACCCGAAGAAGACTGGTCACCGGAAAGCGTCGTTTGCGATCAATTTTTACATAGACTGCTTTGTCTGGATCGGATTCGATTTCAATCCATACACCACGAGATGGGATGATCTTTCCCATAAAGTAGTTCACACCGCGGTAAGGGACACCTTCAAAAAAGACACCGTATGAGCGGGCGAGTTGGGGCACCACGATACGCTCAACGCCGTTGATAACGAATGTGCCGTGATCGGTCATCCACGGAAAATCTGCAAGGAAAATTTCTTGTTCGCGCTCTTCATTGGTGATGCGATTCTTCAATTTCACCGTGACGGAAAGTGGGGCTTCGTATGATCGCTGCATTCGTTTGGCATAGTGCTCGTCCCACTTTGGTTTACCGTACACAAACTTTTTTATGGTCAATTCAAACTTCTTTGAGGAGTGGTCAGAGATGGGAGAAAATTCCTTCAATACCTGTTCTGTGCCCTTCTCGATAAGCAAACGAAAAGACTCGACCTGGGGGCCGACGAGATTGGGGAGTTCTACAAGGGGCTCCTTGAACCGGCCAAAAAACTTCTGCGGCAGGCTTTTCTTGTGTGCCATATGGGTAATGAAACGCCCGCTTTCTCTGTGAAAGTGGTGACGCCTCTTGGTATGCGGTTACCGCCTATTAAATACAGCCTCCGATGTACTTAAAATTTCGTTGCAGGCAGGACTCATTCGCACAAAATCTACTCGAGGATAGTAGCAGAACAGTAGAGCGAAGTCAACAAGTGGGTGGGGATGGGGTAGATGTGAAGATACCCCGGTCATGCCGGGGTACAATCTTGGGTCAAAAATCGCGCGAGGTTAATCACTCAGCCGCTTCAAGCGCGCGTGCATCGTTGAATCGCACCAGATTCTTGGCGATACTGAGGTGTGGCGCGAACACATCCATCTCCGACCGGGGGTCGAGGAGGTCTTCAGAGCTCCAGAGGGCAACATGTTCGCCGTGGTTCCCAGTGCGCTTCACTTCTTGAAGCATCGGAAGAGTCGTCTGGAACACGACAAGGTCGTGCCAGCCACCATCATCACGATTCCGACGCCGCTCACGGTGAATTGCCACAAGCTGTTCAGGATCGACCTTGACCCCCGTCTCTTCGTCGAGTTCGCGTGCGGCGCATTCCTGCGCTGTCTCGTTTCCCTGACTCTTACCGCCAGGAAACTTCCAGCGCGGATCTTCGGGATGTTTCCGATAATCCTTGACCATCGGAAATGTTCCGTCGGGCATAATTGCCACGACAGCAGATGCATACCCTGTCATCGTCTCTCCTTCTCGTGTAGTCGAAGGACGGGACTCCGTCCTAAAAAGACTCTACACTGTATTATAATAAAGTCAATACCCCTACAAAGAACGGGCGCCAATGGCGCCCGTTTTCTTATATTGAAACTACTACTCATTGCCTTTGTGGAAGCGGGGGTACTGTTCCCTCACCTCAGAAATCTGTTCCCGTATCACTTCGGGGTCACAGTCAGGATCATAGAGGGTCTCAGCAACATCCTCTCCGAAAAGCTCAGGGGTGTCACGGAGTATTTGCCACGCGCGGGCATTTTCACCTGCAGTGTGACGGATATACGGCCGTCGCATCACCGGTTTCTTTGTCTCAGAATGACTTTGGTGGGCCATGTGTGGCCTTCCCTTCCCTAGTAATGTCGTTTCAAGAACGACTGAAATTCAGTATGCCTGCCATTCGCACATCTCGTCAAGAGGTCACTGTGGGTAGTGTGATTTCCCTCTCACAGCATTTCCCTCGCGTAAATCTCTGTGTCCTCACTGTATTTTATGGGGATAAAAACTTGCTTCGTTATATCAAGTTCATACAATAGTTTCCATGAGAGGTGTGCAAAAACCTTCGCCAACCTCCCCCTAGGTGGCGCTCCGGCCCGTATGCATTTAGTGCGTGCGGGCCGGCGTGTCACAGGCCGGTATCGCTGTGATGAGAATGGTCTTTGAATAAAGGTGAACCAGATGACGCGTAGGAAGACTGGCTTAAAAAATGCGGGCACTGCCCCGGTGGTAAAGAAACTCTCAAAAGCACAAGCTACCCAAGAAGACCTGGTAGCAACCGAGCAAGCCATTGAGAGCGACAAACGACTTGGTCGACTGTCTCTCGAAAAAGGTACTCTCTCAAAGAAGTACAAGCATGTCCTCCAGGCAAACGAACGCCTCGAGGAAGAGCTAACGGCCGCTCTTGCACTCAAGACCGGCGTGTCGGCATTCAAGATTGAGCCTCGCGCATCTCAACGCGACAGCGAAGCAACTGCGTTTGCTATCGCTTCAGACTGGCATATCGAGGAGGAAGTGAAGCCCTCGACGGTGAACGGACTCAATAGGTATAACCTCGAGATCGCAAAAAAGCGTGCGACCGAGTTCTTTGAACGCATCGCTCGGCTGGCCCGCAAGGAACAGCAGGATGTGGTGATTACAGAGCTTGTGCTCGGGCTTTTGGGTGATTTCATTAGTGGTGTCCTGCGCGAGGAGGACCGTGAAAAGGCTCTTCTGCTTCCGCTCGACGCGGCAATCTTTGCCCAGGAGCTGTTGCAATCAGGTATCGAATTCTTGCTCAATCACACCAAGCTACGCATCACTTGCATCTGTAAGGTAGGCAACCACGGTCGAACGACCGCAAAAATCCACATGGCCACCGAAACGGGCAATTCGCTCGAATGGATGATGTATCACACACTTGCTCAGCGCTTTTCGACCAAGGACCGTGTGCGTTTCATTATCGAAGATGCCTATCACACCCTGGTGCCAATCTATGGGAAAGTCATCCGCTTCCACCACGGTCACGCCATCAAGTATCATGGCGGCGTCGGCGGTATCACTGTTCCTCTCAATCGCGTTATTGCGGGATGGAACAAGGAACAACCCGCCCATATGGATGTCTTTGGGCACTTGCATACCTACATGCCACTTCCGCGAGCGTCTGGGAATGGATCACTCATCGGCTATAGCGCGTTCGCGATTCACAAAGGCTTTGGGTTCGAACCGCCACAGCAATCGTTCTTTTTGTTCGACAAGAAACGCGGGAAGACGGTATCGATGCCGATCCTCTTCTCAATCTAGGGGGGTGCGTATCTCGCGCACCCCTTTTGCTATTGTGGCCGCGCAGGTAGTTCGGCGAGGTACGCGTCGGGTGCCCCAGCAGGCACCCGCGCTCCCGCTCACCAAAAAGTTGCTTCGCAAACCATGCCTTTTTGGTTCCGCGAGCCCTCGGCGAACTACCTGCGCTTAGGGCTCGCACTAAGCTAAAAATGTCAACCACGAACACCCTTCTTCCACTCTTCGATTTTTGCGTGATTGCCCGACAAAAGAACTGGGGGAACTTTGTACTTTTTCTTTTTCCATACCAAAATTTCCGGACGCGTATACACTTCCGGACTCGCCACGCGTTCATCTTCGCGAGATTCTTCTTTCCCCAAGACGCCGGAAATATTGCGCGCAATAGCATCAATCATAGTTGCCGCAGGAAGCTCGCCACCCGTAAGCACATAGGGACCGACTGAGACAAGCTTTGCTTTCAGAATTTTTTGCACACGAGCATCAACTCCCTCATAGTGCCCGGCAATAAAAACGATATGCTTTTTCTGTGCCAATTTTTTTGCGGCGCTCTGCTCAAACTGTTCGCCAGACGGCGAGAAAAATACAATCTCGCCCTTTCGCCCTTTTAAGGCCGCACTCACAGCGCGCAAAAACGGTTCAGCGGAAAGTACCATGCCAGGTCCACCGCCATAGGGCTTGCGGTCGACGCGTTGCCACTTGTCATCGGTATAGTCGCGAGGATTGTAAAATGACACTTTGATAAGCTTCTTCTCTTGTGCGCGCCCTAGAATCGACGCCGAAAGGTACGGCTCAATTGATTCGGGAAATAGTGTGACAATGTGAAAGTGGATCATATCTTATGGAAAACGGGCACTCGGTGCCCGGATAGTTTAGAACTTGCGTGTGTGTTCGTCGTATTGTCTTTGCAGACCAGCGCGATATCCCTGCACCTGTGATTCGACATAGTGCATCGCCGTCGAGAGCGACGCGACCTTCAGCTTGGCGGTCTCGATGTCGTTTCGACTTTTCGCATTCTGCGAAATCACCTCATCGAGAATCGCAACTAACGCACCCCACTCAATCGCATTTGTTTGCCCTAGGAGGGCATTGATATTATTGAGCCGTAATGTCTCTTTTTCGACGCATGCCTTCAGAAAATCACGAAGCACGATGATATGCGAGAGCTGAGACGCAACGACTCCATGCCTCGAGAGAATCAGCAAGGCCCATCCGGCCTCGTTAGAATATCCTCTAATTTCCGAGCAGAGCATTGGCTTGCTGGATACTGGCATTTTCTTCCCTTTGTTTGTCCGGACCGAAATCTTTATATCACGAAATGTAAAATATGCAACAAGCCGGAGGGCCTGTGGCCCTCCGGCTTGTTGCTCAAGGCGACACTGCCTACAAATCGGCAATGGCCTCGTCAACGCTCTTTTCTCGTTGCTCGAATGCGCGGGTTCCACCTTCTGGTTCGTTTATTTTTAGGTTAACGCGTGCGTCGTTCTTCATACCGACAACGCGCAAAAGCGTACGAATCGCCTTGGCTGTTGCGCCAGCGCGACCTACTACTTTGCCCATATCGTCCTTGTGCACAGTGAGCGTGAGGAGCACACCCATCTCGTCTACTTTGCGGGTAATCTGAATGGAGTCTGGATTGTCTACCAATCCCTTCACTACATACTCAAGAAATTCCTGATCTCGTTCCATGCTGATATAGCTAACTCGTAAGGGGTGCTATTGCACCTGTATTTCTATGGTACTCGCTTTTAGAGGCACGGTCAATCGGAAGCGCGGTGTGCACTTAAGCGGCGACCGGCGTTGCACCTCCTGTAGGGGCAGCCTCGACGACTGGTGCGGTCTTTTCAGCTTCTACGGCCGCTTTGTCGGCTGCACTCTTTTGTTCTGCCTCAATCTTTGCGAGGATTTTGCGCTTGGGGAGAATGTTTATCTTCTTGCCTTTGATAATACCTGATTTCAAAAGAAGGTTGTGGAGTGTGTCGCTGGCCTTTGCGCCTTTTGAAAGCCAGTAGGTAACGCGTTCAGCATCGATCGTATGGACCTTGGTCTTTGGATTATATGATCCAAGGCGTTCAACGAAGCGACCACTCTTTGGGCTCATGGTATGTTCGACAACTACCACGCGAAAAGCAGCATCATTGATACGACCTGTGCGCTGAAAGCGAATCTTTAACATGGCGACACTTTACCAGACACCACCTGAAAATCAAGCGGTCGTATGAACAATTACTTAGCCTGTCGTTTTGAAGATGATGTCTGTAGGGACAATAAACAGTGATGCGTCTGCTGGTGTCTGTACACAGTCGTACTCGTATACCATGTCCGCATCGAACGATTGTCCGGACAGTGCGTCACCTCCGTCAGTGACACCTCCGTCCGTTCGCTTTGCCTTAAAACCTGTCGGCATCATCGAGCTCCAGTTGTACACGAAATCGGCGTCAGAAATCATGTGCATTTCAACTGTGCCCACAACAGGCACGGTGCTCGAAAAATCTCCTCGGACATTTGATCCAGAAACATAGATAGTACCGTTTGTAGTCACGCCCTGAATGGTGTGTGACAGGGTACACTTGTACGACTTGCCGCTTTTTGCCAAATCAAAGATTGATCCGTTGAATTTTCCGTCGACTACCAATGTGTCATTTGTATCTGCTACAGCGACCGGTACCTCAGCCTCTGGAGTCGTCGAATCGCTTCCCGACCACAGCATCCACCCACCTCCCAAAACCACAACCGCTATAACACCCGCAATAAGATATGTTTTCATTCGGGGATTATACTCATCATTCCCGTGTACGCCAGGATTTTTATGAAGAATATAGGTACTAGAAATCGATGTCGCGAACGATTTCTGCGTCAATCTCCGATAGATTTACCGGCCGAATTGCACCATAGAAACGAACGGTGTCCCCTAGTTCGTACCGACTGAGGGTAGTCTTTGCCTTCGCGCCATTCAAAACACTAGTCGTTGCAGACAGATACACGGTGTAGTCGGTTCCTTCCACGGTAACTACTAGTGTAGTTGGCAAACTTGTTCCAATAATCTCCTTGAGCTTACCTTGGAAATTCTTTGGCGTGAAAATCAATTTGTCTTGGTGCACTTCTACATGCATCGCTGAAAGCGTATTGGTGGGATAGCTGTAGACACCAGAGACGGAAATGATTTTTGACCCAGGTGTGAGTTCGCCAAAGCCGATCGAACGGGCACCTTTCTGAATGGTGGTGGTACTAGTTACCATAACTGTCGTGTCTTTGAATTCAGCGTTGGGGAGAATGAATGAGTGTGCCGAACCGTCAATACTTTTTACAATACCAGAAATAACTTTCGACTCTTTAAGTAGTGAGTGGTCGCGCACACTCGTCGCGTCGATAGTGATAGATCCGTCAGCCCCTACCAGCTTGCCCTCCACATCAAGCACATCGCCTTCGCGAATATCATCCTTGGTCGCGCGTTCGCCATAGGCCTTGGTTACCACTGTCGTGTCTTTCGTCAAAACAACCAGGCGCGCATAGACAGCCTCTCCCCAAGTCATGCGCGAGAAAAGATTAGATCCAGATTTTTGCCGAACAACTACATTAGTAGCGACGATGGTGCCATCAGCTTTTATATGCAACTCAGTTTTTGGTGCCGCGTGAACACTGGTCACAAGTAACAGTGACAGTGCAGTGACCCCTCCCAGAATCCAAGACTTATGTATCATGCGAAAACTATACCGCACACCGCGCGGGCGTCTAGTGCCACGTTCGTAAAATTTTGTCCTGAGAAAACCGGAGAATCGTGAGCGAGGCGAAGGTAAAAATACCGAGGCAATGCAGGGGCATTGGCAAGGAATTTTTGCCGAGCCGCAGCCACGATTATGCGGTTTTATGGACAAAATTTTATGAATGGGGTACTAGGAAAAATACGGGTATAAAAAAGCGGCCATATAACGGCCGCTGATTATTCGCACATCAAGCTATCCCGTAATTGCCAAAAAGCCTTTCCACGATGACTGATAGCATTCTCTTCTGAAACCGACATTTCAGCCCATACCTTGTCGTGCCCATCGGGCAGAAAAATTCCACTGTACGGCATCTTGGATTGACACGGTACGCGGGGCTCTCGCAAGATTGTTCCGCGCAGTTGGCCTGTGAAAAAAGAATGAGCACCCGTGAGATCAACAAATGCGGCCACGGTTTTGAAAGTTGCTTGTCGCTTCCCCGTCGGCACATCTTCGAGACGGTTGAGTGTGTACCGCATTATGTCTTCAGTATTCTTTCCTTCGCCCGCCCAACGAGCCGCATGAATTCCTGGTTCACCACCAAGCGCATCGATGAATAGACCAGTGTCGTCTGCCATACATCTTTCACCCGAACGCTTCCAGGCAAACAACGCCTTTTTGAGCGCGTTCTCTTCGAGGGTGGCGCCGTCTTCAACGAAATCACCCTGAATCCGCGCATCGTCAAGCGACCAGACTGTGACGGGCGAGCCTATAAAAATTGCCCGAATCTGCCTGGTTTTGGTGACATTTCTTGTCGCCAGAATAATGTCCATACTTCTCCTCCATTCTATCTCGGGAAAACATACCATAGTTAGGCGTTTTTCCTTTGAAACTTGACAAGAACATTTATGTGGTATATAATGAAGATTGCGCAGCTCTGACGATCGAGTGGCGTAACTTCGAGAGAAAAAACAGACGAAGGAAGCCAAGCACATGTTCAAGGCCAATTTCGAACTGACCGTCCTCGTCGCTGGCAAGCCGGCTCGTGAGTATGTCAACGCCAACTATGCCGACCCGTTCATCGAAGGTCTGCGGAGCACCGACTACGAGCTTCGCATCTCGAACCGGAGCAATCACCGCGCGCTCGCTGTCATCGCCGTCGACGGCCTGTCGATCATCGATGGTAAGCTGGCTTCATCCGGCGGCGACGGCTATGTGATCGGTGCCCAGAAGACGACGACCATACCGGGTTGGCGCCTCAACAACAACGAGGTTGCTAAATTCGTCTTCGCGTCGCAACCCGAGGCGTATGCCACCCAGATGAAGCGCGGGGGCAACCTCGGCATCATCGGCGCGGCGTTCTTCCTCGAGCACAAGCGATTCGCGGTGACGCGCGGGTTTGGTGGCGTGCCCGAGTCTATGGGCGCTTCGAAAGGAGCGACTCGCGGAATCGGCACCGGCTTCGGCGATCGTGCTCGGCACGAGGTGACCGAGGTCGACTTCGACCGCGATCCCTCGACTCTGCAGACCCTGATCGTCCGATACGACGACCGAGAAGGGCTCATCCGCCGAGGTTTCCGCCTCGATCCGGACCCGAGCGCCTTCCCGGCGGATGTCGGCACTGGGTGCATGGTGCCTACAGGATGGGCGGGCCGCTAATACCGGCAACGCGACACTGACGACAGGGGCCCCACCAACTTCGGTGGGGCCCTTTCTACTTCTTCTTCATCCTCTGGCGGAGATGTTTTTGATGAGCGCGAGAGCAGCTCCCTCCTTTTTTAGTAATGCCAACTTTGTTTTGACACCACCCTTGCCTGAATATCCGCCCAGACTTCCATCAGTGCGTATCACACGATGGCACGGTACTTCTGGCGCCAAAGGATTCTTCCCCACCGCATTTCCCACTGCGCGAATGGCTTTTGGTTTTCCAATCCTCCGCGCAAGCTCGGCGTAGGTAATCACCTGACCCTTTTTAATTTTGCACAACTCATGCCACACCTTTTTTTGAAAAAGCGTGCCTATTGATTTCTCGATTTCACTTTTCATATCACTCAGTTGTCACACCATCAAACGGCGCATCCTGTGCCACAGCATCTTCTTTTGTTGTGCGTACGATACCGTCCTTATGATGAGCCGGTGAGTAGATGGTGTACAACTTTAAATCTATATCCCCTGTATTCACCACATTATGTTGGGCGCCTGCAGGCACAATAACCGCTACTCCGTCAGCCACCTCATACACAGATTCGTCAATAATCACTTGCCCTTGCCCCGTCTCAAACCTGAAAAATTGATCTGTGTCAGTATGCACCTCGAGACCAATTTCTTCGCCGGGCCGCAGATTCATGAGAACTAGCTGGCTATGTCTCCCCGTATAAAGTACGCGCCGAAAATCGGCATTGGCCCGTGTGTCTGTCTCGATGTTTCCTGTATATCCTTTCATACAAAGCCAGTATACACCCGCACTCGTACACAGTAGGTAGCGGGGGGTTACACGCGTACTTCAAGGGTCAGCAAAATAATGTCACCGTCTGCAATCCCCTCCTTGCGGCGAATTGCCAACTTGAGTGGCAAAAGGTAGGTGCCACTTTTTTTGTCTGGGAAAATCGAAGTGTCCCAGGAAGTTTTCCCGACCGTCGCGCGCACTGGTAGTGAGCCAAATCCTCGCGCGTGTGCGCCGTGCGCTTTTTTTATAACAGCGGCATGCTTCTCGCCAACACTCGCAAAATGCCACGCCGTGTCGCCTGGATACAGCCATATTTTCGCTTTCATACGATAACTCTTTTTCATAGCTGTCTATCCGCAAGAAGTTGCTTGTTATGTTTTTCGCGAATTTTTTTCACCTTGTGATCTAGTGCGCCCATCACATCCACCCGCATAGATTTTGCAAGCAGGAATGTGGTGATGATGACATCGGCAAACTCATCGCGAAGACTCTGTCCATCGTGGGCATCTAGCTTCTCTTTACGCTGATCTCCCACCGACGCAAGAACTTCGTTGCAGAGCTCTCCAAATTCTTCTGCCATTTTAATCGTGCGAGAAAAAGTCCGTTCCCGTTCAGTCTGGTGAGTATCTTTTACCGTGCGGAAGAGCGCGTCTTGTTCGTCGATGAATTCGGTCAGCTCATCGATAGTCATGACTCAATTATAGCAAAAGCAGAGGCTTGTGACCCCTGCTCTGTTGTGCTCTGGCGAAAACTATTGACGCACATGAGCTTGAGCACTCCTCCGCGCTCCGTGTAGACCAATTCAAGCTCTTCAGTAGCCCACTGAAGTTAGACAGCTTCTTAGGGCACTTCCGTAAATAACTGCTTCAGATTTCGCTTAATGCGCACCGTAGACGGCCCTTGCGACCGAGTGAAATATCGAGTCGTACTATAAGTACGCCGAGATATTTCGCGACAGAGCAAGGGTTGTATACGGTGATGCAGTGGGCGAAAGATGATGGTGTTATTTATGGAAGTGCCCTTAGGGACCTACTTTGCTCCATACTTCAGCCACCAGCTATAGACTTTTGTTTTGAGACCATCAATAAGGCCGCCCCCTGAAAGGCTAATGGCACCAGACTTGAGCGCGTCGCGCGCATCCATATTTCCATTCGTCAGCGCCTCGAATGTGGCATAGTCTTTCACGGTTACCAAGGCGCGTTGTGGTGACGCGATACCTGTACCTGTCTCTATCACCTTGAATCCGCGAATTACCGCAAACAAATCTTCTTCGGAACGACCATCACTCGCCAAAATCTTTACATTCACATTTCCGTCTTCGAATATCTTTGCCACATAGCGGCGCAGATCATCGCGCTGTTTAATCTTTTGCTCGTCTGGAGCACCAAAGAAAAGCGCTCGGAACAAAATACTGACGAGTGATGTTTCGTTGTCAGCAGGCTTTGCTCCACTCGAAAGGCCGGCGCTTCGCATGGCTTCGAGCTGTGGCAAACGGTTTTCTGCATACGCTTTCACTTTTCGTGCAAGAGCCACGCGTGCCTTTTCGTCATTCCATGATTCGCGCAGACGCGTAATATGCCCGGTGACCTCGGGAATCCCTGGAAGCGCCGCGTGTTCCCCGACAACTGTCAGATACTCATCGACTCCTTCGATTTTCGCCCCCGCCGCTGCCACTGTGCCATCACCATGGGTATTTTCGATGCGCTTCATTGTGAGAATCGGCAGGTCAAAGCCTGGACGATTCACCATCGTTGCCTCGAGATACTGCAGAGTTTTTTGTCCGGTGCCAGCAATGTGCACATATTTCACTCCCGGATATTTGTCGACACTATCGCCGAGATATTTATGGAACTCAACAGCATCTTTTGCAAAACGCGTATTCGGAAGACCGGATGTCATCAAATAGTCTTTTCTCTGCATCGCGCCATCGATTTTGTGCGAATATTCTTGCTCACTGTAGAAAGTGCCTCCGCTGTACATCTGATCTAGCGTCCAGAATTTTCCGCTTTCGTCCTGGACAGTCGGATAATCGGGGAGCAACTGGTATCCTGCTGGCCAGTTCTTCATCACCTCCCACATGCGCGTAATGCCTACTTTTGGGTTCCCGAAATTGTAGCCATAGGTATATGCCCAATACACCTGGGGTGCCCCGTGGTGTGGGGTGCCAAGGAAGATGACTCCTGCAACTTTTTTGGCACGCCCTGCGTCTTTCATATACAAGCGCGCCTGCAAGCCACCCATCGAGTGACCAATGAGGTACACTTTTTCCGCACCGGTCTCCTTTAGTACTTGGTCTACTTTCTTGTCCAAATCTTTCGTCCAAGTGCGATTGTCTTCGCGCCAGTCGTACACAAAATCGTAAAACACTTTTCCGTCGTGTTTCTTCTCATACCCAAAACCCTGCTCTTCCATGTAGGTGTAGAACCCGGCGTAGACAGAGATAAACCCTGCGCCCACTGAATCATAACCCGATGCATACTTCATGATTCGTGGCGCGTCGATGGTGCCACAACAGTCTGTCTTGCCATCGCTATTGAGTGCCAACTGGGCCGCCGCCGAATCGTTTACTACCCCACCCAGGTTCCCTGGCCACAAGCTTGCACCGTTCTTTTCAAGCTCGGCACCCGCCGCACCGTGAATGAAAATAATCGGGTAGTCGCGTTTGTCGACAATTGTGTACGGGCTCCCCGCAGTCTCGATTTTTTTAGTAAGCGCAAAAGCCGGAACAGGTACTGCTGAAGCAAGCACCGCAACAAGCAATAGGAACGCAAGGATATTTTTCATGCACCATTTATAGCACGAAATGGGGCAGGGGCCAGTTGGTTATCTTTCCAAGTCCAACACTTCATCAATACGAATTTGTGCGACAAAATCAGGGACATGGCTCACTAAAATCATTACTCCTTCAAACTGATCAAGCGCTTTGGCAATCTCGGGAATGTGTCGAAAATTGATGTGGTTGGTCGGCTCGTCCAGAATGAGAAGTCCTGGTCGCTCGAGCACCAGGCGCGCAAACGCCACCAGTCCTTTTTGCCCCTCGGAAAGATTCCCGATTTTGGTGCGCATCATTTCACCCGTGACCAGAAAACCTGCGGCTAGACTACGCACAAATTCCTCATCTTTTTTTGGTGACGCGTGCATCAGTGCACTCATCACTGTCTCGTCAAAATTGAGTGTCGAAAAATCCTGCCGATAATACCCAATTTTTACTTCAGGTGGAACTTCGATACCCACAGCTGTTCGCTTGGCGATTGTCTCAAGCAGAGTAGTCTTGCCAATACCGTTTGGTCCGCGCAACAACAGGCGCACACCACGACGAAGCACCAGATTGAATTTCTTTGTCACCGGCTTGTTCTTCTTGCCGATCACTGTGTACGAAGAAAAGGTGACCACATTCCCGCCAAGGCGTTCTTGCACGGGAAAGGTAAAGGGACGGATTGTCTTGTCCTCTTTGCGCACATCAACCTTTTCTTCCTCTAGCTCTTCCGCCTTGGTGCGCATGCGTTTGGCGACCAGACGCATCTGCCCTCCTTTGTTCGCAAAAAAGTTTGCCTTGTCTTTGTTTTCTTGAATCTCTTTCGCAAGCTGAGCGTTTTTGCGATTCTCCTTCTCGATGCGCGCCGCGATTTCCTTGATTGCATCGTGATAGTTTCCTGAGTATTGCTCGACCTTGCGAGTGCGTACATCCAAATACAGCACACCGTTGCTAAAGGCATTTAGAAATTCCGCGTCGTGCGAAATCACCATGACTGTTTTTGAATAGTGGACCAAAAAATCTGTAAGGTGCTCAATGCCGGCCTTATCTAAGTTGTTAGTTGGCTCGTCAAGTAATAGCAAATCTGGGTTTTGAATCAGGGCGGAAGCGAGAAGCAGTCGTGCCTGTTGCCCACCCGAAAATGATCGCATGATGCGGTCATGGATTTTTTCGTGTCCACGCAGATGCACCACCTCGAGCATCTCGTCGATGCGTGGGTCGATATCGTAGATGGGTGTGTCGAAGCAAGCGCGGAAAAAATCACGCACCGTCAGATCAAGCTGGTCGCGAGAAATGACCTGTCGCGATACCGCAATCGAGAGGCCGTGCGGAATATTGATCTTGCCACTCTCGGGAGAAAGCGCCCCTGTTACCAACTGAAAAATAGTGCTCTTGCCCGCACCGTTTTGCCCCATGCAAGTGACCTTGGCGCCGCGGCGTACAGAAAAATCCACCGTATCGAGTATCGGCTTGTTGGGACCGTATTCAAAGGAGACTCCTTCGAATGACAGTAGTGATTCTGCGCGAGCCATAGCGTTGCACTGTACCATTATTACGCCATGAATCCATGCCTCTTGAAACAATCCGAGTCACGGAAACAGAAAAACCCCGTACGGGGTTTTTCTGTGTCCTCTTTTTGTTACGCCGTTTTCTTTTTGCGACGAGGTTTCTTATCGGTTGGTACTTCTGCCTCATCTGAAGCAACAGCAACTGACACCGGTGCAGTGACTGATGATACTTCGAGTGCTCCTGCGAGTTTTATAATAGATGCATTGAGAGCTTCGATTTGCTTGGTGAGTTTGCTGATTTCTGGCGAGTAATGCAAAGGCATTGGTGGTGGTGCTGATGGACGCGCGTCGCGCGATCCACCATCGTGTGACGGACGGAACGAGCGCTGAGATGAATCGCCGAAATTTTTGCGAGGGGCATCGTGCCCATCGCGAGATGGTGCATTGCTCGAGAAACAATCGCGACAATAAATAGGGCGCTCGCCAGTAGGACGAAACGGCACCTCGCATGATTTGCCACATGTCGAGCAAGTCGCTGGATGCATTTCTCCACGATTTTCCCTCTTGCCGTGTCCTCCAAAAGAGCCCTTATTAAAGGGCTTTTTAAACCCGCCTTTCTTGAATGGTGTCATATCCTCAATTATACAACACCCTGACAAGGAATGCAAGTCCCTGCCTTCGGGTCGTCTACTTGGGTAGCTTTATTACCGTGCAAACGCTCCAATACTTTCGTATGTTGCAGGGTATTCAAACATAGTGTTATGCCCTGCACCCTGAATAATTTCCATATGCTTCTCCTTGGATTGAAGTGATTCGAACAATTCTTTACCAAGACTCGTTTGTATAATGGTATCGGCATCTCCGTGTAAAACAAGTACCGGTCCCAGATAACGCGAAAGCAGACTTTGATTATCAAAAGCATTCTTCACTAAAAGAAGGGTCGGATAAAACCAGAACCTATGGCGAGCGATGTCTATCAGGTCAGTGAACGGCGAGATCAGAACGAGTTTCGATGGCGACTTAATAGCTGCATGAAATGCAGCTGCACCCGTACCAATACTCTCACCCACAACCATCACTTGCCGAAATTCGTGCTCCTCCAGAAAAGAAACTATATGCTCGACATCTTTTTTGACCCGATCGTGTCGAGGCGAAACCGCATCGTTTGAATACCCTGCGTATTCGACTAATGCGTACGAATATCCGTACTGTTCGAAAAATGATGCCATAAATGCCCTGTCGCACGCAGATCCTGCGTTCCCGTGATAAATGACCACGATCTTTGGCCCATTGTTTTTAAAATATATCCGAGTGTCTTGATGCGTTACCCGCTCAGCACTTGTGAGCGCAGGGCAATTATCAAAATCCTGAGGCCATGGCTGATACACGATAGACTCTTGCTTGAAAAAAAGAAGAGCTCCAAACGCACCGTAGAAGAACAGAAAGAAAGCCAGGGCGATTAGATTTCGTCGCGTACTACCGACTACCAAACTCATTGACATCCAGTATAGCAACCGGTTTTAGATACAATAGGACGATCTTGCGACATGGAGAAAACCCCGGATTAACCGGGGCTTATTCTGTCTCAGGCCATCTTGCCTATGACTGGATTCAAAATACTGAGCATGACCATCAGAATGGCAAGTGCGATTAAGACGCGCATGAACCCTTCGCCGGTGGTGCGTAGACCATTGGTGATGATACTCAGCATCATGAGCGTAACCACCGCCACGGTAGCGACAGCCCCCATCATCACAGAAACCCCCAAGGGTGATGTCCCTGCCATGCGGAAGTTGATGCACCCAAGCGCGAGGCCGAAGGCGACTACTGCGAGCGAAAACACAATCTTGAAAGTGGCCTCCCCCATGTCAAATTTTCTGGCCCAGATTACTGGTAGCGTGAGCAAGAGACCAAATCCGGCAATCATCGCGCCCATCGTTGAGAGCACGAGAAAGGTCGGCCCCTGACCGAATGTGGCCACCATAGTGAGGCAGTAGTAGCCCAGCACAAATGTGCTTGCGAGCGCCCTTACCGTGAATTCGTTGAATCCGCCAACAAGCACGACAATGATGGCGAAAAGGCCGGTAGCGACGATTGCCCCGATGCCACCCCACAAGAGTTGGGGGGCAAACTGTGCTATGTCCATGACTTCTCTATCCTCTTATTGTCTTCTATTGCCGGAAAGACCGTATAACAATTTTATCAGTTTGGCAAGTTCAAAATCCTCGAGGTCCCCTGTCTCGTGTTCGACAACAAATAAGGATGGGTCAGAAATGCCGCTTTCCTGCTGAAAGCAGTGCGCAAACTTTTGCGATGCGGATTTTATGCGCTTCCGATTCCTTTGCCACATCTATCCAACCAATAAAATCTCTGCGTTCGGTTGGTGTAAGCGTTTTCCATTGGGCCTTTGCTTTCGGACTTGCCCCCAACGCTTTGTATAAATTCATTGGCACCAGTGCGTAGCAGCAAGGTCGTCGCTTTCCAGATATAAGCTTCGATGCGGTTTGCTCGATCCGTCGTGTACGCGTCTCGGCTTGTTTTGCCGAATCTATCCAGCTAATCCAGTCCCTGCGCGCAATCGGTGTAAGGCTCTGCCACAACGCCAAAACTTTTGGAGTCGCCGCAAGGGTGGTGCGCAGATCCGTTGGCACCTTGGCCTCTGCCTCTTTCCCACCAGCCTTAGATTTCACTTTTGTGTTCATATATCTAGGGTACCACAACACAATGGCGGTTGACTGTAGGCGATATTGAGCAAATCGCGCCGAGGGATATACTGTGGCTACTATGAATACAAAAACAATTGCAGCCGTGGCAACCGCCGCAGCGATCGTCGTGGGGGTCATAGCATACCTTCAGGGTTTTAATGCAGAAACAGTGGCATGTAACGCCATCGACGAGGCCCGCACGAGCCTCCAGGTAGCGTATGACTCGGGAGTTTCTGCCAGTGTGGAGATTTTTGCCGATGAGAGAGCGGCGACAGAGGATCGCCTCAGCCAGTGTCTAAACGCAAAGCCTGTGGACCCTTGTGCAGACGCACAAGCAGCACGCGATGCCGCTGTCGCACATTACAACAGTATCAAGTCGCCACCTGACAATGCACCGCATGCTGAATTTCAGACATATTTCCAGAAGCGCGAAGAAGCGTATAACACCTATAAGACAGCACGAGATGCGCTGGCTCAGTGCCGTGCTGCAAACCCCCCAAAGACCGATGTGCCCTACGAGCAGTCTGACACCAAGGCATGTTTTGATGCGTACGACGCATCAATGGCAACTACGCAAAATCAGTTCACGCAGGATACCCAGACGATGCGTGCCGCCCTCAACGCTGCGCTTGCCGGTTTGGACGCACGCGAAAAGGCTTGCAACCCCCCTACGGGAAGCGAGAAGTTTACTGACCCGCCACGCACAGCAGGCGGGAATAACGAGGAAGGAGTCGCCTCAGCCCCTGTTGAGCTCATGAATTGTAAGATGATCAGCTCTGACACCGATAGCGATTTGTCTGCACTTCGTCAGAGAGCTGCCGCTATTGTGCTCGAAATCCAATCAGTGGATACGAGTATCGAAAATATCAAAAAGCGCATGAGTCCGCTCGAGCGTGATCTCGCGGATGTAGACACGTATATACCGCCAGAGGCCACAAAAACGCAGTTTGAAGGAGCATTGAATGCGTTGCGCGCCGAGCGCAAAGTAGCAATCGAAGCGAGCCTGGACTTCTACAAGAATCTCCTTACAAGGAAGCAGGGTGAGAAAAGCGCGCTCGAGCAAGAATTGCGTGATGTGCAGGCACAGATTCAAGCGCGTCTGAATCAAATCAAAAAAGAGAACGAAGCTCGTCAGAGAAACTTCCCCACCGCGCTCCACCTGGCAAAGCCTGACAAATGCGATTATTACCATTGTCACGGCATGCTCTGCGGAAAGCCCGATCCTGCCGGTGATGGCTGTGGTCACGGCTCTACCGCGCAAACTGATGTTGGTTGCAAACAATTCTTCGATGAATACCTCAAAGCGTCAGGGGTTAACTAACTTCAATCTGAAAATTGTACATACCCATTCCGCACACACCCTGCACTGTATCTCCAGATTTTGGAGTGCCTAAATCTATTATCTCCTCGCCGGTCGGTTGCAATATCTTTTGGAAACCAACAGAGCGAATCACAAGCGCTGCCGAACAATCGTATGTACCATCGGTCCTTACGATCAGCTTGGTAGGCAATCCTCCTTTGATTTCAGTGACATGTGGGAAATAACCACCTTTTGCGGTAATGGTTATGTACTGTACACCGTCTTTTATTTCACTATTTTGTGATTGTGCGACTTCTCCATCGGGATTTGCTGACTTGTCAGAAACAAAGTAAATGGTTCCGGCAATGAGGGTGCCGCTCATAACTATCGATATGATTATATTTTTTTGCATAGACCAATCACTATAATTAGATGTTAAATAAAGGATTGATAATACCGAGCCCGGCCAGTCCCGCCAGAAATGCAAAAGTCCCAAGACCAACCACAAGCACTCCTGCAGATTTGAAGAAAAGTGGGGCGTGTTTTGAGTGCGCGAACGACGCAGAGCCGAACGACAGGAGAGCGAGCATTGGTAGTGTGCCGACAGCGAACGCTGTCATGAGGAGAAGCCCCGAGACAAATGAACCGCTTGAAAGTGCCGCAACTTGCATCGCCTGAGTAAATCCGCACGGCAGGAAAAATGTGCCCACACCAACCAGAAATGGTGCTATTGTCTTGTGTTCTAGCTTACGGAAGAAGCTGAAAATTCCAGAAGGTAGCGCAATCATGTTTTTCTCAAATACTCCTACCAGATTAAGTCCCAACACAATCATCACAAGTGATGCGATAATCCCGAGGATTAGCGTTGCGGTAAAACTGATACCAATGGCACTTCCAATGGCACCGAGCACACCGCCAAGAACGGCAAAACTGATTAGACGGCCTGCGTGGAAAAGTATCATCGGCTTTACATCACTTATCGTGTCCTGAGACACCGTTGCAGAAAGAGAGAGAACAAGCCCTCCAACGACCGCGAGACAACTCGAGACAGACGCAACAAGACCGATGATAAAACTCGTGGCTGGGGTTACTGTTCCGCCTAATCCAAAGTTCAAAATCCCGGATTTTTGGACGACGAAAAAAAGAGCCAGAAGTGCCAAGCCAATAGGCAAAGCGTGCCATATGACCCCGGCATCTTTTTTCTCTGTAGACTGCATCTCTACCGAAAGTGAGTAGCCGTTGTGCTTTATTTTTTCGGTCAGCATCTCGGCGAGATTTTGCTGACTCTCATCAAGGGTGGTGTTAATCGTTACCGTTTTTTGTTTCAAATCTACCACGGTACTCTGAACACCACTGTGTTCGTTCAGGGTGTCTTCAATGAAGATTTTGCATGAGGGACAATGGGTGCCAGAGACATGGAATGTGAATGTTTTCATTTTTGCTTGATTAACCTGTAATTTTTTAACCACTCCATCCAAAAGAAATACGCAATGACGGGGAACGCGAGCGAGGTAACAAGCCCTGGATAGTATCCGCCAGCTATAACTGCCTTGACGATGTGGTGTAGCTCAAAGACATACACAACCCCTATAATCGCAAGCATGTGGAAGCGCCACTTCTCGCCCAATAGGAGCACCAGTGAGACAAGGAGCAGCAACCAGAACATGAGCTGGAAGGTTACAAACATGACCCCGTGCATTGAGAGTTGTGCGAAAGGCTGGAAAAGATATGCGTCCCACGCATCTACAGCATAGAATCCCGTGAGTATCTCCTCTATTCCATGCGCGATAAAAACCGGTATGGACAGGGCAAATATATATTTTAATTTTTTCGATATCATATCTATTTTTTAAAATTCATGGTGTCCCACCCATCTGTGTATGCCATATGCTAACGCCGTTAGGCATTTCACCGACCTTCACGCGAGCGACTTCCTTACTTGATGCGGTCTCAATGATTGAAATATCTTCACTGAGAAGATTGGTGACATACACGAACTGCCCCTTCTTGTCCACAACAATACCATGCGGCGCGTCCCCTGCGGGAATGATCTCGTCAACTTTTTTGCGCTCAATATCAATCCGGTAGACTGTATTTCCGGTCGGTTGTTCAAAATAGTAGCCTTGATTCACGACATACAGATACCTTGAATCGGGAGTGGGGTAGAGTTGTACCGATCCTTTCGCATCCGCAGGCAAATCTATATACCCTTGTTCATTCGTCAGCGTATTGATCCATGCCACTTTTTTTGTGTCATACACTGACCCGAACACATAGTTTCCATCGGGAGACACCGCGGTCTGGATTACCGCGCCTGACAATGGATATTTCCGAACCGAGTAACTTTCGAGATCTATCTCGGCAAGCGCCTTTCCGCCGATTAACGCAACATAGAGCTTCGAATTGTCCGTCGAGAGACGCAGACCGTGGGGCGCGCTTCCTTCATCAAGAGAAATAGTCTTGATGATTTTTTTGTCTCGGAGATCGATAATGTAAAGCCTGTCTTTCACTTGGGAAGCTACATAGGCAAGGGTGCCATCGTTAGTAACAACAACATGTGCAAGGTGAGAATCAATTTCGATGGGCAGCGACCCGACTATTGTGTCGCTTAGCGGATCAATGATAAAAATCTTATCAAATAACCCATCTGAAACATCTTCCGCTTTGGCCGATTTATTTTCTCCCATCACATCGCGATCAACATTAGCTGTAGCAAGAACCATTCTCCCATCAGGCGCGACTTGAACATTATGGGTTGTATACTTTACAAATGTATTATTTTGAACCTCGGACAAATCAATTGACCTGATCATTTTTCTGCTCGCCGTATCAATGACACCCACTCTTCCTTCAGCCTCTATCGCAACATAGACTTTCTCGTCATAGCCCTCCTCAGAACTGTTTGCGGCATCAAGATTAAGAACCAATGCGCTAATCATGAACGGCGATAGCGCGAGTCCGATTGCTGCGATCAATAGTAATTTTTTCATACGGATGAATTACAGATGAGTGCTATATTTTTTTGACCTTTAGGCGCAGTGAATTCCCGACTACTGACACGCTCGACATAGCCATAGCAAATCCCGCAAAAACGGGGGACAACAGCCAGCCAAAGAGCGGGAAAAATACTCCGCTCGCCAGAGGGATTCCAATAATATTGTAGATGAACGCCCAGAATAAATTCTGCTTGATCCCACGCATGGTAAGTTTTGACAGTCGTATGGCCTGTACCAGTTTAGAGATGTCTCCGTGAAGCAAGGTAATGCCTGCGCTCTCAATCGCCACATCGGTCCCCGTGGCCATGGCGATACCTACATCAGCTTGGGCTAGTGCTGGCGCGTCATTGACGCCATCTCCGGCCATGGCAACAATGTGACCCCTGCTTTGTAATTCGACGATTTTGGCAAGCTTTTCAGCCGGCATAACTTCAGCCACCACTTCATCAATGCCAACCTGGCCTGCGATATAACGCGCAGTATTTTTGTTGTCGCCAGTTAACATCACCACCTGTATCCCCAGCGCGTGCAGATTCTTTACCGCTTCAATCGCTTCGGGTTTTATCGCATCCGCAACCATGAAAACTCCCAAGAGCTCCTTTTTTGTCGCGAGCAAGACCGGCGTTTTGCCTTCGGCTGTCTCTTGGACGATTGATTCGATGTCAAAGTTGATTGAAAGGTCTTGTATCAGTTTCGTATTGCCTGCATAGTATTCAACGCTATCAATGTGTCCTTTTACTCCTTTGCCTTTTATGGCTTCAAAATCGGCAACCGCGGGGAGATCGATTCCCCTGTCTTTGGCAGATGAGACAATGGCGTGGGCAATCGGATGTTCAGACTTATTTTCCAATCCAGCCAATATCGAAATGAGTTCGTGTTCTGATTTTCCCGAAAGATTTTTTATTGATGCCAGTTCGGGCTTTCCTCGAGTAAGAGTTCCCGTTTTATCTACGACTACCGTATTTACTTTATGAAGTTTTTCCAAAGTTGCCGCATCCTTCACTAAAATCCCTTCGCGCGCACCTTTACCTACCCCCACGATGATCGCGGTTGGTGTGGCGAGTCCCAAGGCGCACGGACACGCGATGACCAAGATTCCCACGAAAGAAACCAGGCCATACGAGAGTGCCTGTGAAAATCCTAAGTACGGCGTACCGAAAAGCAGCCACGCATCAAGGGTGATGACGGCCAAGACCAAAACTGCTGGCACAAAAACCGACGAGATCTTGTCAGCCAATGCCTGAATAGGCGCCTTGCTTCCCTGAGCATCTTCGACCATTTTAATAATTTGGGCAAGTAGGGTTTCTGATCCAACTTTCGTTGCTGTAAAAGTAAACGCTCCTGAGGTGTTGATGGTTCCGGCCACGACAGAATCTCCGGGCTCCTTCTTGATAGGCATTGGCTCACCAGTCACCATTGATTCATCTACGAATGAGGAACCATCGACCACCGTGCCGTCGACAGGTATTTTCCAAGCAGGCTTTATGACAATTATTTCACCGTGCGCCACGCTATCAATCGGGATCTCAATCTCTTTGCCGTCTCTTACAACTAATGCGGTCTTTGCCTGCAGATTTAAGAGCTTCTCAATGGCATCACCTGTTTTTAATTTTGATTTCGCTTCAAGATATTTGCCGAGCGCGATAAAAGTAATTACCACGATTGTCACATCGTAATAACCTTGTTCGACATTTAAATAAGAGCGCAGTGGTGTCTCGAGCGCTGCAATCATCAAACTGTAGAGGTAGGCCGTGAGTGTTCCGATTCCGATCAATGTGTCCATGTTGGCTTTGCCGTAACGCAGGAATCGGTACACGCCCAGTAAGTATGGTTTGCCTACTACAAAAAGTACATAGGTGGCAAGTGCTGGAAGTAGGTGATGGAAAAATTCAGACCACACATACGGCATCGCAGAAACAATCTTGAATTGTGCCAAGATATCCCAACTCATAACGAAGCCCGCAAAAATCGCAATAGGAATTGCGGAGAGTAATTTCGTCTTCATTTCCGCAACTTCTTTCAGTTTCTCTTCTTTTGACTGCTTCAACCCGAGATGCGCCGCATGCTCGTCGGGGGACATCCCCATTTCTTCTGCGGACATTGTTGAGTGGTCTACGGTGGGAAGAATAAGAGAGTAGCCAAGTTTCTCAATTTTCTTCGAGAGCTCGCGGGGATTCGTTTTTTGTTCATCAAAAGATACCTTTGCGGTTTCAGTACCGTAGTTCACTTCAGCCAAGTCAACACCATCCGTTTTTTTGAAGGCTTTCTCGATCGTTGAGGAACATGACGCGCAGTGCATCCCTTTTACTCTGTAGGTTTGTGTGAGCATAGTATTTCCTTTTTAGCCTGTGCATTTTTGATAACTTACGCTAGTAAATAGACCATGCGCCGCGCTTGAAAGCTCAGTCCACTCTAAACCGGAGCATCATCCCCGCCTCTAGATGTTCAGAAATATGGCAGTGTGCCATCCATTCTCCTGGGTTTGATGGATCCAGAACAATATCAACCGTTTCCCCTGCTCTCACTAAAGTAGTATCTTTCCAAACTAGATTAGTTTGCTTTACCCCATCTCGGGCGACAACAAGGAAGCGCTGCCCATGAAAATGGATTGGATGTTGCATGGGGTGCATCGATTTCGGATCGTTGAAGATTCTGATCTTGACGGGTTCTCCTTGTTTGAACACCCAGTCAATATCCATGTTTGCTTTTCCAGTATCTTGATCGACCAATTTCCACTTTATTACATCAGCATTGGACATCTGATTCATCATCTGGTTGGTGTCATCCCATTCGATGCCGTCTGCACTGCCCGACATCATCGGGCCGCCCATCGCGGAGCCGTCCGACATCATATGACCACCACCTTGCATATTCATCCCATTCCCTCCCATATCAAGCGTGAGTACAAGCCGTTTAGTCGGCTCTGAATCAGCAAGGGCCTTGAATGGATTACTACTCTGCATCGTTGCTTGGTTGTCTCGGAGAACACCAAACTCTTCAGCGTATGACACGACGACACTTTCATTACGTGCGGAGATGGTTCCGAGTGGGTAGGTCCTGTCTGGTGTCTTGTTTTGTATGTCGTACACCCCTGCCTCCGAGACAAGAACATCTACGGTCGCTCTTTCTGATGGTCCGAGAATGACACTGTCCACGAACGACGCCTTCTCGTATGCCCCACTATCGGCCCCAACCAGCTTGAGCTTTAACCCTCTAATTGCGAAATTAAACGGACGAGCGTTAGCGGCATTTACAATATACAACCGAAGCACCTCTCCGGCTTTTGCATCAAGATTGTATGCATCCTCTCCATTTGTCAGCATGACGTTGCCATAGTGACCCATGAGAGAGTGGCTTGTTGTGTTCTTGTCGAGTGCTATCTTTCCTTTCTCGATGGGTACATCTGAAAGGAATATCGGCATTTCACGATTTACCGGTGGGAAATAATTGGGGTCATTGGGAGAAACAATAAACGCGCCATAGAGTCCTAGCCCCTGACCGAATACTTCTTTTGCGTGTGGGTGGTACCAATACACACCTGCATCTGGAAACTTCAGCTTGTATGAAAAAGACTCGCCAGGCTTCATTTCTGCCTGCTGTAGTTGCGACCCATCAAACGCGTTGTCCATGCGCACGCCGTGCGCATGGAGGAGCGCAGGAAGATCAGTGTCGTTCTTGAAGTTTATCGTGATTTCTGCACCTTGTGCGATTTTAATTGTAGGACCAGGGATCGAATTATTGTATGCGAGCATTGTGTGCTCTTTGCCTGCAATTGTTTTGGTAATGTAGTGTGCGGTGAGGTTGTAAGTATTCCCATCTTGGAGCTCGACCACCGTGCTTTGTAGCGCGGGTGCGATGTTACGCTTCAACGAATTACTCCCGTCCATAGTCCCAAAGACAACGACGGCCAACAGCATGATTCCTCCTAGATAAAGATACTTGTTACTCATGGTACATATAACTATGTTGTTAAACTATTTCTTCTTCTGAGCGAGCTTGTACACCTTGAGGATTTCATCGACGGCTTTCTTTTCTTTTCCCGTCTTTATCTGATGTAACACATGCGTAGTCAGGTGGTTTTCCAAAATCAGACTTTCGACTCCGGAAAGAGCCTCTTTTATCGCACTTGCTTGGGTAATGATGTCGACGCAATAACTTTCATCAGCAACCATTTTTCCTAAACCTTTAAGCTGGCCTTGAGTAATGCTGAGACGACGCAGGACTTTCTTTTTAATTTCTGCTTTCATACTTGTAGTATACCCCCTAGGGGTATTTGAGCAATGGGGCAATCCCCAAACAGGTGTGCAGAAGAGCGGGATACTGGACTCACTTGAAAACGGCACAGGAGAGTAGTCCCCTGCCACTATTCGTCCCCGATACGGAAAGGTCACTCCACAATGCCTACCAGAGATTCTTGGTGGTACACTGCTCTTATGGCATTTCTCTTTGAGACACGGCCGTTCAGTGAAGAAAGCAGACGCACAGCAATTCTCGACTTACTTGAAAACGCCCGGCCTGACCGCGATTTTTATATACTGGTAGTAGGTGCAGCGCTCTTCGCTTTGTGCGGTATAGCACTCGACAGTTTGCCAGTGCTTATCGGCGCGATGATCGTGGCACCGCTCGCGGCTCCCATCTTGGCGCTCGGCCTCGGCCTTTCCGTAGGAGACCTGCGCCTTGCGGCGCGGTCACTTTCAACTCTCATGGTTGCCTCACTGCTTGCAGCTGTCGTCACAGCCGTCGTGGCGCACTTCTTGCCACCATTCACGATCAACGGGACTTTCATCTCATTCGTCGCGCATCCCTTTTACGATATCGCGATAGCGCTGATTGCGGGCGCCATAGCCGCCTACGGACATGTGCGCGCCAAGGTGGGCGGAGCGCTCACTGGTATCGGGGTTGCGGTTTCCCTTATGCCGCCCCTGGTTGCGAGTGCGCTCGCATTGAGCATACTCGATCTCTCGCTCTTTAGGGAAGCTTCTCTCATCTTCGTTTTCAATGTAGGAGGCATCCTTGCCGGCTCCATCATCATCTTGATCACATTCGGTACAGGAAAGAACTATCGAGATATAGGCAACAAGGATCCGATGTAGCAGCGCGACTTTACAGACGAGCCCTTAGTAACTGTTCATAATCTTCCCCCTATCTGAAAAATGCCGGGTTTTGGCTGCAAAACCGCGGCTCGACCTCAATGACGCTTTTGCATCATTTCGGCCTCCGCCTTGTTTTTCGCACAAAACCTGCATTTTTCAGATTGGGTACCACGAGATTATGAACAGTTACTTAGCCAATGTTCTTGTTTACGGACATGACTTCTATCCACCCACCGGGAATACCAAAATGTGGGTGACTCCTAAATATGTCTGCAGCTGCTTCCAATGATTCAGCCTCTACAAACGAATACATCATAATATCGTTGCGCGAGTCCTCAATGCCCTCAGAGGTAATGCGCTTTGGCTTTCCAATACCGGCAGTTTCGGTAATAGATTCTTTGTGCTGCGCCATCCAAGATTCCCACTCGGATTGCATGTGCGCCTCTTGGGTTTTTCGTTCGGCCTCAGGTATCTTTTGCCAATCGTCGAGTCCTGCGTGCGGCATCTGGTATGTGACAAGGAATTTCATAGAATGTAAGTATACTCGATAATTTTGTATTTAGAATGAAGGTGGAACCGATGCTCGAAGCTTACTGTTTCCGTAAAATCTTTTCCATCGACTTTCCCTGCGCCAACTCGTCGATTAATTTATCCAGGTAACGGATTTCTCGCATGGTCGGTTCTTTGATATTTTCCACCCGAACACCGCAGATGAGACCCCTGACCAGGGTGCGCAAAGGATTCATTCGGGGCGCTTCTGCAAAGAAGGTCTCGATATCGACCTGCTTCCTCAGCTGTGTTTCCAATTTTTTCTGACTGTATCCTGTGAGCCACTGAATAATGTCGTCGACTTCTGCTTTCGTGCGTCCTTTTTTCTCTGCCTTGGCAATGTACAGCGGGTATATTCGTGAAAAAATCATCCCATACACTCGTTTGAGCGTCGCGGCACTTGTGACCTTCATAACTCCATCTTAACCCAGCAAGCGAACTATATGAAGAAAGCCCGCGCAGCGTGGGCACGCCTCAGGTTGTCTGGCTGTCTTGGGTGATGTTGGAACTAATTTATCCCTTAACAGCAACATCCTGCTTCTCTAGGTTAAATGTCTCCTGGTGTGACAGTCGTATCTTTGTGGGGGTGAGTTTGTACCACGATTGGCTTTCTTTGTTTCTACCTGCTTCGGTTTTCTTTTCCTTGCCGCGTTTTTGCAGAAAGAGCTTCTCTACCATTTCGTTCGACTCTTCGCCGACTCTTTCAGCACGCCCCGCTATCTGAAGTGCTTCACTGGGCTCTTGTGGTGTTGTGGTTATGGTTATTGTTCCCGCAACTTCGGGGTTTTGCTCAACGGCTTTCGAATGGCGAGTGTCGCGCGCCGAAAGCCAGTAGATATTCCACTCGTCGTCGGCAACATAGAAGACATCGCTGACCCACAAGCCGCCGCCGTCAAGCGTCGCAAGACTGAGAAAATATCCCTTGTCGAGGATATCTTGCGCAAGTTTCTGAACGACATCTTTCACATGCGCAGTATAGCAAAAGTTCTCTGCCGGAACATTTCATTCGAACGCGCTGTCGAGAGGTGTGTTTATTCTCACACCTCACCTTGGTCGTCCTTTTCCCTAGTTATATCTTCTTGGGAACTCCGCTATAGCGCTCAATGATCCCTTCGACCATAAGATCAAGGAGAGGCCCGTCGTCACTGTGTAAATCCATCTGCGCCAATGCAGCACGGTATCGATCTTTGTTCTCCCGTTCTACCTTTATTGAAAGCCCAACAAGTCCATATCGTTCCAGTATGAGATTCGCGGCCAGACGCGCCGTCCGGCCATTGCCATCCGAAAACGGATGGATGTGGGTGATCTTATGGTGCAACCACGCAGCGATTTGTAGGAGTCTGAGAATCGTACCGAAGCGTTCGTCACTAGTGTCCATGACTTTCGATACCATACCCTCTGCGCGCTCAAGTGTTTGCAATCGCGCTTCAAGCTCCTTTCCCAGTTCAAGCATAAGGCCCGGAACCGCCGTATGATGCGGCGGGAGGTGTTTCGAGTTGGTTATTTCGACAGGGGCGATTCGGTATTTGCCCGCAATCTCCGGCCAAGCTTCCTTGAATATTTCAGCATGGATTTCCAAAATGGTATCCAATGTTATATCCGCACGCGAATGGGCATGCTTGCGCACAAAGCGCGAATAACGCCGGCCGCTTCGCGCTTCTGTAGCTCCACCTCGTTTTCCGGCCGCACAGGCATGCTGTTTTAATGTACGCCCTGTGCAAGCTTCTCGAACTCCTTCCTGTCCAGCATACTTCCTTCTAGAGCACTGGAGTAATAGGCATGCTCAACATCCCACGATTTTTCGAGTTTTTCTCGTTGATCGCTACTCAGGCTTGAAAGCACTTTCTCTCCCTGCTCCATTACCTGGGCGAGTTGTTTAAACACACTTCTATTCATGTGTAAATATAGTATCGCGGATGGCGGGTATTGGCAAATGGGGTACAACAAGTGTAGGGGGACAACGGGGACAGACACAATTCTTTTTTAATTCTATGCCTAATCTGCTTTCGGTCTTCCAGGACTTCGAGCTGTCGCATCCAGATGGTATGTATCGACCATCTGTGTCGCCCAAGTAGCATCGTCAAAATCGACCCGGGCAACGCGACCCACGGCAACGCTATACCATGCGGTTGTCTATTTAATTGTGCCTGTCCCCATTCTCTGTTGTCCCCATTCTCTGCCCATTCTCTGCGTAGCGCTATACCTTGCGATTGTCTATTTAATTCTGCCTGTCACCTTTCCTCCTCGACAGGTGCAATCTTGGCGAGAGGTTCGCGAAGCACTTCTCCGCTGACTTACGCCACAACCAGCGCAATGCGCTGGTTTTTGAATTTTAGGCTTAATGGAAAAATGTGAGGCTATGCAAGCGGATAAAATAATGATGTAATGAGTTTCAATTTGCGTGCGTGCGTCAGTCCTGCATGGATGCTGATCGCCCGTCTTCACCTTCTTGAAAAAGCCGTCGAGGGAGTTAAACGAGCATCCACGAACCGTGGATCCAGGTGGCTTCAGCGACCGCGACTATCTCACGAGGATTCGGCACACGCACTGGTAGCTCGTACTCGTCGAGCCGGTCTCGCACCCATCGCGCGCTCTTATGATATCGCTTTGCCAACACCGGAGCGGTCGCATGTTCGTATGCAAAGTGCTGCCAGAGCGTCTTCGCGCTCACTGAAGTGTCGTGGACAAACTGCGCACTGCAATCGCGGCACTTGTATCGTTGTGTACCGCGAAAATGACCGTTCCTTTTCGTCTTACTAGAGCTGCATTTCGGGCACTTTTTTTGAAATCATACCTTGATTAGCTATTTCTTGTTGCTATACAAAGCATTCTACGCCAAAACAGCCTCACATTTTTCCATTAAGCCGAATTTTATGAACTGGCTGTTTGGGGCGACATTGGAACTTTATTGACTAAGACTTATTCCACCATGTTGGCATTTCAATGGGTTCACCTGTTGAAACTAGAGGCAGGGTGTCTGCAGTAATAATTCTTACCCTCACTCTTTCTGCCCCGGCAGCATAGAGTTTTGCAAGCCTGTGAATTCCATCGAGAACGAGCCACTTGTTCTTGTTAAAGTAAATATCAATGGGGTGCTTAGTGTCTGCGTTTTCGACTTTTTCTTGTTCGTTAGTTGTTCCTGAAATTTTTTCTAGTACTTCACGAGGAGTTACGGAATATTCCACTCCGCTGTCGTTTTCCCAAAATGGACAGTCCAAGTGCCATTCTAACTCAGATATATCTAGCGTGGATTCGGGAATGTTGAGCGCCCAAATTTTCTTCTCATCCCAGTTTCCAAAATTTAGTCCAACCGTACCCCAGTCAAATTCTTGAGGATTCTTCCGCATGTCTAGATTATAACAAACTCAGGACTCGAACCATGTTCACTTGCGAAGTAGGGCTAAAATCACTTGCTGGCTGTCTTGGACGACATTGAACTTATTTCCGCAAAACTTCACTCTTAAACCACTGTTCCTGAAAGTGCACCTGCGAGCGAATCTCCTCATCAGTCAGTTGCGTTCCGGCAGGCACTACCACCAACTTGTCATCGTCGTTATCAAATCGGTGAACAATGGCTATGCAAACGCCTTTTGCTTTTTCCAGTGGCTCACTCACTCCCAAATAATAGGCATCCAGATCTTCTCCATCGGGAGCCTTTACGCCCGCGATAAAGCCATAGTTGGCCTCATACACGAATCCATGTTTGGGATGTTTAGTACCCAGCGGCCGATCCATCGTCACTTCCACTTCTTTGCCGAGAAGTTGCTTTGCGAGGTCAAGTGAGATTGATTGCATACTACGATTAGCTGCCAGACTTGGACTCGAACCAAGATATTCAGATCCAGAATCTGAAGTCCTACCATTAGACGATCTGGCAATAGGGCGCATTCTACCAAAATCAGGCGCTCTTTCCAGTGCCCCCAGCGTAAGTTCTCACAGCGACTCCCTACCCAGGGGGTGCGGGGTTACCTCTGACGCCCCCATTAGCGCCTGCGATGCGCGGACACTGGATGTGCGATTTTGAAGTACCCACCGGAACCAAATAACAAGAGAAGGACTACAGCGGCGAAATGTGGCAAGTGCCCCGCAAGTTCGATAGGGCCGAGGATAAAGAGCGGTGTCGTAAAGAAGAGTGCCAACACAAGCGCATTCAAACGAGTAGCAACACCGAGAATGAAAATAAGACCGAAGAGCGCTTCGACCGACCCTGCGGACAAAGTGAACAGGTAATCTGAATAAGGGAGCCCAACGAGCTGCATAAAGTTCCACGGGTGGAGTGAGAGGAAGTGCACTCCCAGTTCGGGATGTAAAATCTTTTCAGAGAACCCAAGAACCAACAAAGTTCCTCCTGTACCCCAGCGTAAAATAGAGAGACCGTAGCAACGAAATTGCTTTGCCCACTTGTCGAACGACTTGATCGCCATAAAGGAGAAGTAGTCATTCCCTGCCACAAACACAAATACAGCAGTCGAGAGTACCCACACATTCTCAAGCAAGGACACGACATCGGTATAGAGAAAGGTCGCGCCCCACAAGGTGGCGAGCCCGACAGCGGCAATGCGCGGATACAGCCCCACCAAAAAGGCGAGCCCGATAAAAATTTGTGCAAACACAAAAATCATCGGTATCCCAGCATCGGTCGTCAGGTTGGGAGAGAAGAGATATTCATGTGTGCCCGCAATAACAAAAAATGCCCCCGTGACCATTGTAAAGGTGGACGCGGCGCGCTCGAATGCATGCGATCCAGGCGGCTCGAGAAAGTCGAGAGCAAGCACGCGATGTCTTTCAAAATACACAGCAACAGCAACAACGACCGCGGCAATGATTGCCCAGATAGTGAGATAGAGGCTTGTCGGCTCGGTGGTGATATAGGGCATTATCGAACTGTCAGAAAACCAGCGGGTGTGTGCCTGTGCCATCACAGGAAGCGAGAGCGCACCAACCGCAACAAGTAGTCGCACAAACATCTTTTTATTGTGACCTCATTATCTGCGAAAGCAAATGTGCAAGGTGCTTGAAAAAGCTACACCTGGAATTTCTGTGCATGTACGGCAAACAAAGCGAGTGCCTTTGTCAGGTGTTCTGCCGTATCTGTGTCGGTAAGCTCGCCATCAGTGAATTTCTTCTCAGCACTTCCAACAAAAAGCTCTGGCTGACCGAGGATATGTGTATCCAGATACAAGAGCACCTGCTTGAGGTGATACTGAGCGAGCGCTGTACCGACAGCACCACCTGTTGCCCCAGTGACCAACACCGGCTTACCCGCAAGAGTGTTCGCCCCATACGGACGAGAAAGCCAGTCGATTGCATTCTTTAGAACACCTGGGAACGAGCGGTTGTATTCCGGAGTGACGAAAAGGACACCGTCGCTTGCCTTTACCGCTTCGCGCGCACTGACAACTGTTGCTGGAGGTATTGTCTCGAGATCGCCGTTGAAATGTGGGAGATCGCCGATTTCGAGCACGGTAATATTCATTCCTTCGGGCGCGCGTGCGACAAGGGCATTCATAAGCATCCTGTTGAGCGATCCTTGTCTGAGGCTTCCAACAAGCCCCACTATTCTAAGTGGTTTCATATATTCTGAGAGCTAGCTACTAATACATTAAGTCTATCACACACTGCCTTCCTTCAAGAGTTGTGCGAAGCGTTTTTGCACTTTCTCTACCTTGGGTGCGATAACTATTTGGCAGTATCCTGCGGTGGCGTTTTTCGCAAAGTAGTCTTTGTGATACTCCTCGGCTTCGGTAAATATGCCGAGCGACGCAACTTCGGTCACCACCGCGACACCTTCTTTCTGCAGATCAGCAATAAAAGCTTCTGTTTCTTTTTTCTGTGCAGGTGTTGTGAAGAAGACAGCAGAGCGATACTGCGTACCCACATCGGCCCCTTGCCTGTTTGGCGTCGTCGGATCGTGGGTGGCAAAGAAAACAGTGAGTAGGTCTGTGAACGCAATTTTCTCGGGATCAAATTCGATGCGAATCACTTCGGCGTGTCCACTGCGGCCACTACTCACGGCATCATAGGTGGGGTTGTCGGTAGTGCCTCCAGTGTACCCCGGCGTAACGGCAGAGACACCCTTGAGCATTTTAAAGGTCGCTTCGGTGCACCAAAAACATCCGCCCCCAAATACGGCAATTTCCATACTATTCATCCTCCTTCAGCGCATCTTTTACGCCAGCAAGTCCTTTTTTCTCTTTGAGCGCGACCATCAATCTGCGTGTGGCATCGAATATGACAGGGACTTCTAGGTAATCAATAAGGATCGCTACCCATGCAAGCCACGCGGGAAGCACTGTGCCGTGCCCACTGGCGATGAATACATCGAGGACGAATTCATCGGTAATCCAAAACATATGTAGCAACTGCACCAAGAGCAAACCGAGGTAGAGTGCAGTTTTAGGACGCCAGCCACTCCTGAGCTCGTGTATATAAATCAGTGACACCGAGAGGAGTGCGGGGATTTCCGTATAATCGACAAAGACTATGATGGTCTGCCAGATACCCGTCAATTCAAACAGCGGGGCACCAAATGCATTCGTCCACACCACGGCACCAAAGAGCCAGATCAGGTGCACAATCTGCAATAGGAACAGGCCAAGTGCTATCGAGAGATTGAGGGTGTATGTCCGTTCGTACCAGTCCCAAAACGATTTCATCATACTTAAAATCTATTCTTATCACGCTCTTTTACTTTTTTTAAACTATTCGCAAGTGCTGTGTCTAAGTTTATACCTTTCTGGTTTGCATAGCATGCGAGCGTAAAGAGGATATCCCCCAGCTCTGCTTCTATCTCTTGACTCCCCTCTTCTGTCTTGCGCTTTTTGGGGCCGTATTCATGATTGATAGCTCGTGCGAATTCCCCCACTTCTTCGGTAAGTCGTGCCAGCACCCACTCGGGCGCCCAATACGGCCACTTTATTTTTCGATACCAAGCATCGAGCGCTTTCTGTTCTTTGTTCATACCCGTTTCCCTGCCGCCTTCATAAATGAAGTGAAGAGAGGGTGCGGTGCAAGCGGGCGCGCGAGAAATTCAGGATGGAACTGCGTACCCAGCATGAATGGGTGCTTGTCGGCAGGAAGCTCGGCGATTTCCATCAACTCTTTGGTGGGAGAAATACCTGAAAACACCATGCCTGCTTTCTCGAGACGCTCAACATAGAGCGGATTCACTTCGTAGCGATGCCGATGCCTTTCGTGGACGAGCTCACTTCCGTAGGATTCACGCGCGATAGTGCCCTGCTTCAGATATGCCGGGTAGCTGCCAAGGCGCATGGTACCACCATAGCGCTTTGATGCGATTTTATCTTTCTGATCGGGCATCACATCAATCACCGGATGCAGAGTTTTTGGATTGATTTCTACGGTGTGCGCACCCTTGAGCTTTGCAACATTCCGCGCATATTCAACCACCATCAGTTGCATACCATAACAGAGGCCAAAGTAGGGAATCTTTTTCTCGCGTGCATACTGAATTGCGCGAATTTTCCCTTCTATACCTGTTTCGCCAAATCCACCAGGCACAAGAAGTCCGTGATATTGCTCAAGCTCCTTCACTCGCTTTCCGTCTGTATAGTCAGCGGCGTTAAGCCAAGTAAGCTCTGGCTTTACACCAATAGCGTACGCGGAATACTTTAGTGCTTCGATTACTGAAAGATACGCGTCTGAAAGTACAAAATCACCTGAACCAAAGTATTTACCGACGATACCTATCTTCACTTTTGTGTGACCGTTATGAGCCTTTGCTGCAAACTTCTTCCACGCAGAAAGATTGGACGGTTTCTTTGGTGTAAGCCCGAGTGTTTTCAAGAGGCTGGTCGATAGTCGGTCCCGCTCAAAGTTCATCGGCACATCGTATACAGAGTCTACATCGGGCGCCGAGATGACATGGTCTTCGGAAATAGTGCAAAAGACACCAAGCTTCTCTTTCCTTTTCTGATCAAGCGCCCGTTCGGAACGAGCTATGATAAAATCTGGATGTATACCTGTGCCATTCAAAGTACGCACAGCATACTGTGTAGGCTTGGTCTTCATTTCACCGATTTTCGAAGGGATGGGGAGATAGCTCACCATAACGAACGCGATGTCGTGCGGGTATTTAAACTTGAGCATGCGTGCCGCTTCGAGAAATAGGATGTTTTGATACTCGCCAACAGTCCCCCCAATCTCTACAATGGTTATGTCTGCATTCGCCTCCTTTGCAGCGTGTTCGATGCGGCGAATGACTTCGAGAGGAATGTGCGGCACCACCTCAACGCATTTTCCTTTATACTCAAGATTGCGTTCCTTTTCTATGACCGTCTGATATACACGCCCCGTCGTCATGTAGTTGGTCCGTGACAAATCAACACCGAGAAACCGTTCGTAGTTGCCCATGTCTTGGTCTGTTTCGTCGCCGTCATTAAGCACGAATACTTCCCCGTGCTCGGTGGGATTCATAGTACCTGCGTCCACATTAATATAGGGGTCTATTTTGAGGGCTGTCACCGTAAAGCCCCGTGCCTTGAGAATGAGTCCGATTGTGGATGTAGTAACTCCCTTGCCTACACCCGACATTACCCCGCCGAGAACGAAAATATATTTGTGCGCACGCGAATTTTTCATAAGGGTTGTGTCAGTGAGTAAGGTAGCGGCGAACCGCCAAGAAACTAGATATGGCACCGAGAAGTACTCCCGTGCCCATGACTACTAAAAAGATGTATGCGAAGTGGGAGGTAAAATAAGTAAGGGTATTGAAATAGATGAGGAATTTTTCAGAGTCAGCAGCAAGCCAATATGAAAGTGGATAGAGCACCAAGAGCACTAGAGTGCCTGCCGTGAGGCCATAGAGCACCCCCGTAATCATGAACGGTCCGCGCACATACCATCGTTCTGCACCTACCAATCGCATTACTCCAATTTCATCCTTTGAGGTGTAAATCACTAGTCGAATCGTGTTGAACGCAATGAGTATTGACGCAATGCCAAAGAATATAGCTATGGCCATACTGAGCTTTCGTAGCGTAGCGATGATGTTTGTCAAACGATCGATGGTCTCACGATTCTTACCAAAGTTCACATCTTCGATAATGCGCGCAGAGCCCTCTGCTCCAGCGGCAGGGGTGCTATCGAGGAACTTTGCAATGGATTCATATTGACTGGTTTCTTTTGCCTGAATCGCGAGGGATGCACCGAAAGGATTTTGTCCTAATTCGTCAATTCCTTGAAGCATCAGGGAATTGTTTTTATGACGGTCTTGAAATCGCGTGAGCACATCCCCACGCGACACATACTGCACTGTCGCCACCTCAGGAAGCGTTTCAATCGATTTCTTGAGGTCGAGAATCTGCTCTTCAGTGGCTTCGGCTAGAAAATACACATTGATGTCTACTTTTTCAGTGAGGCCCTTAAGCGTTGATTGCAATGCGGCTCCGCCCACCACGAGACTTGCGATGACAAACAGTGTAATGGTCATGATAAGAATTGCGGAGAGCGAGACAAAGCCGTTGCGGAAAAATCCAACCATGCCGTATCTGCTCACTCGTTTGATTCCCATCCAAAAATTCATAGATTCATTCTAGCACCAGTACTCCCTTAAGTTAATTTCGCGCCCAGAGGTGCCTAAAATTGTGAGCGAGCCGAAGTTGAGAAATCCGAACTGATGCCAAAGCATCAGAGAGGGTTTCGAAACAAGGTGTAGCCACAATTTTTGGTACATAATGGGTGTTAAATTAATTTGAGGGAGTACTAAAGACTGTATTTACCGCTGGGGTCATCGCGGATGATTCTGCCCTGATCGAGGGTGACTACCCGACGCCCTACGGAATCAACGACCCCACGATTATGAGTCGTGAGGAGGACGGTGGTACCCAAGTCGTTAATCTTTTTCAAAATCTGCACGACTTCATAGGTGTTAATGGGGTCAAGGTTCCCTGTGGGCTCGTCAGCAATCAATACATCGGGCTGATTGACTATGGCGCGTGCAATCGCAATCCGTTGCTGCTCTCCACCAGACAATTCGTGCGGAAAATTCCACATCTTTTCTGCCAAGTCAACGAGTTCGAGCACATAGGGTACATCAGCTTTAATGTCTTCATCGGAACGGCCAGCGGCTTCCATCGCGAAGGCAATATTTTCATACACATTTTTTGTAGAAAGGAGGCGGAAGTCCTGAAATACCATGCCCATTTGGCGGCGTAGCTGGGTTAGCTCTCGCGGGAGCAGATCCGCGAGCGCTCGCTCGCGGAAAAATACCGAACCTTCAGATGGGGACTCTTCGGCAAAAAGGAGCTTGAGCAGGGTGGTTTTACCAGCACCTGAATGCCCCACAATCGAGACGAATTCGCCTGGCTCGATCTTAAAGGAGATGTCTGAAAGCGCCGGACGACCGGTGCTGTAATGCTTTGTAACCTGACTGAAATGGATCATGCGCCTTTTAGTATACCACTACACCTTGTATGTGTGGAAAAATCGCTACTGGCCAGATTGTGCCTCCATCGCATCAATGAATGATTGAATATCTCCGTCGAGTACCCGATCCGGATCGGACCGCTCGGAGTCGGTACGGTGGTCTTTGACCAGCTGATATGGGTGGAGCACATAGGACCGAATCTGATTCCCCCACTCAATCGAGGTTGTGGACGAAATGGAAAGACCTCGCGCTTCTTTGTCACGATCTTCTTCCTGTTTCTTAAAAAGCTTCCCACGCAACATCTCAAGTGCTTTTTCTTTATTTTGCGCTTGGTTGCGCTCGGTTGTGACATGTACGGTAAAACCGGTTGGCTTATGTGTCGCACGCACTGCCGTCTCTCTCTTGTTTACATTCTGCCCACCCGGCCCACCAGCCTTGGCAAAAATCACTTCCACTTCATCGTCCTTAAGAACAATGGCGGTTCCAGGTGGCAGAATCGGAACCACCTCAACCAGAGAAAAGCTGGTCTGCCTCTTTCCTTGTGCGTTGAAGGGAGATATGCGCACCAATCGATGCACACCGTTTTCATGCTTGAGTGATTTGTATACATTTTTCCCAGACACCTCGAACGACACATTGCGAAACCCGCCGTGCGAATTTTGGTTCTGAGCTAGAAGCAATGTGTTCCAGCCACGCCCTTCTGCATAGCGCATGTACATACGGAAAAGCATGCCTGAAAAATCTTCGGCATCGTCACCACCAGCACCTGACAGGATTGAAATTATGGCACCACCTTTGTCGTAAACATCCGCGCCTGCGAGTTCCAGTTTTAAATCTTGGTACTCTTGCATCATCTTTTGCGCCCTGTCCTTTTGTGCCCAAAAATCAGGGGCGGCCATGCCGGCCTCAATTTCCGCGATACGCGCCTCAATAGCTTCTTTACTGCGCTTCATGCATGGCAGTATACCGACTGCTGATACATAAAAATAGGGGTGTAGAAAAGGCGGGCCACAGGCCCGCCAATCATCAATCGTGCAACATTGCCAGAATGGGCACACGCGAAAGCGCGAGACGCATGTGCTGGCGCACATCACCGGCGTGCAATATTTCAGCAACCTGGCCTGTCAGTGCGGCAAGTCTGCCACCCATTTGGACAACCATAACTGCACAGTCGTCTTTGTCGACACCAAGCTCCTCGGCCATTTTTTCAACAACTTCGCCTTCATCGGCACAGCCGTCTATCAGGCCATGCGCAATCGCATCCTCGGTGTGAAAAACGAGGGCGCCAAGGCTCTCGACTTTTGCCGGTTCGAGCTTGCGCTCACGAGCAACAATGCCACAGAACTGTTGATATGAGGCCGTGAGCATACTTTGATAATGCGCGAGCACTTCTGGATCATGGGGCGAGAAGGGGTCACTAAACATCTTCCCTCGGCCAGCCGAAAGTGGCGTTGCCGTGACTTTTTCTGCGGCAACATAGCTAAATTTGTCACCCACCTCACGCACATTTTGATAGCTGAGGATGGTGCCCATACGCACACCGATACTGCCCACCAGGCTTCCGGCACGCGCAAAAGTCTTGGTGCTCGAGCACATTGCCCACAAACCACCCGAAGCCGACACATCACCCACATGCGCGTACACTGGCTTCTTTGCTTTGCACAAGGCGACACCTCGTCGGATTGATTCGGCACCGTTCATGGTGCCTCCGGGTGTGTTGTATCGAACAATGACACCTTTCACGGCATCATCTTCAGCAAGCTGTTCGAGCACGCTTCGTATCTGCGAGCCCGAACACACACGACCGCGCAAGAAAAACGGAATGCCTCGCGTGTCGTCGAGGATAGGCCCCTGCACATCCAACACAGCGATTGCATGCTCGCCCTCGGATTGCGTCTTGCCAATCCGAATACGCCGCTTCATTTTATCTGCACGCAGAATGCGCCACAGAATGAAGAGCGCAACGCTTGCAAAGACCGCCCAAAATGAGATTGAAAGACTGAATGTCCCCCATGTCAGCGACATGTCGTACCCTTCCTGTCATTTTTACCGATTCGACTATACAATAATTTTTATTACTTTGCAATATTGCTATGGACCGAACGAATTGATGAGACATACGCGGCACCGACAAAGAGAAGTCCTATAAGGCCGGTAACAGGCTCGGGCACATCTATAAATAAATTCGCAATCATAGCGGCGGCAAGACCAAGAATTGCCCAATGTGCTCCATGCTCGATATACCGGATTTGTTCCAGCGTGCCGTGTCGCACCATGTATACCGTCAGTGAGCGTACGAAGTATGCGCCGATGCCAAGACCAACGATAATGATGGGAAGCTGAGTGGAAAGCGCGAACGCACCCACCACACTGTCCAGCGAGAAAGCGGCATCAAGGATGTTGAGATATATGAACAGAGCGAATCCAGCCTGAGCAACACTTTCTGTCGATGCCGAAAACGCATTGGCCAGGCCCTGCACCACAATAAAAAGGATGATAGCAATAATACCTGCAAACAAAATTCCCAAGCCATGTGCAGGGACGAGCCATGCAACGAGTGCTAGGACTCCGAGGCCGAGCGCTATTTCCAACGCCTCAATACTTCCCCAGTGCGCAAGTCGTTCTTCTACTGCGTGAATCCAGTGCACATCTTTGCCTTCGTCGAAAAAGTATTTGAGACCGACCATCGTGAGAAAAATACCCCCAAAACTCGCGATGATATGTTCTGCACCTTCAAGGAGATGTGCGTACCTCTGCGGATCTGTTGCAGCAATTTTTGCAATGAGCCATGGCGACGACATCACCGATGCGGCAACAATGAGTATCGGGAGCACTGCGCGAGTCAGAATGACGGCCATAAAAATACCCCAAGTGAGGAAGCGTTGTTGCCAGAGCGGGCTCATGGTGCGCAAAACTTTTGCGTTGACCACAGCGTTGTCGAACGAAAGTGTGACCTCAAGGATAACAAGGAGCGCTGCTGTAAGGAACGCAAGTGGGCCCAGAAAGATTCCTACAAGCCCCAACGCGGCAACAGAAATAACAGTCGGCGCAAAAAATAGTGAAGTCATAGCATGTGTGAATATTTTCATGAGCCTCCGCCTTTCGACTCCCTCCTCGGCAAGAAAGAACACTCGCAGGATGCTACCGCATCCTGTTCGTTTCTTTCTGGAGCCGAGGGCGGGAGTCGAACCCGCGACCTACCGCTTACGAAGCGGTTGCTCTACCAACTGAGCTACCTCGGCATGCTTTGTATGCTGTCAGAATATAGCATATCCACAACAAAACACGGCCGGGCAATTGCTTGCCCGGCCGCTTCTTTCCTGCATGCTCAGTTGTACTTGTAGTAGACGCCGTCGCGATCCTCGTGGCGAATTCCCATCGCCTCGATCTTCGCCTCCGCCCACTGGCCAACCGGCTCATGGACGAAATAGAAGCACTCACACAGGACTGCGCCGGTCACGGCACCGATGCGCCAGTCGCCGACCAGAAGACCGAACAGGCCCCCGATCAGCGAGCCGAACGCTGCCGACGAGACCACATGCCCATTCACTTCAGCGAAGAAGCCGGCGGTGAAATAGATCTGGGCAGTGACATATCGCCACATCACAGACCGAGAACGAAAGGCCCACAACAGGACAAAGAACGGCAGTGCCACCGGGGTGGCGATAACGCCGCCCTTGATCGCGGTGTTCCTGATGTCGCTGAGTATCTGGCCAGTGCCCCGCTTGTCACCCCACCGCGGTTCGCAAACACTCATAAGCGTAATGATGAGGCTCACGAGCAGGCCGAAAAACAACGCAATGTAGGCGCCGCCGGTCATCGCATCGGCACTGAAGCCGCCGATGAACCGTTCGTGCCACCATCTGAGATGCTGAATGGATGCAGCCGGATTCCCCACCGAATCGAGCCCGACGACGAGTGAGAACCACAGGAACAGATTCACCGCGAAGGCGAGACTGCTCGAGAGGTAGGCGGCCCACCATCGACCCCAATGTGGAAACCGTGCAAGGAATATGGCCGCTCGGCCGAAGCCCTTCGCGATCGCGACGATATCACCCATGAGTGCGCCGGTAACCATACCGAGCACGAGGCCGAAGCCCCAATGCATGATATGCATCGACAGGTACGCGCCGAGGCCGACGCCAACGAATGCGCCCAGCGGGTGCGTATACTGAGTGTGAGTGTTCACTTCTTTACTCCGCTTCTGCCAGAGGAAAGAAATGCCTCCGCTCTCCGCTTGAGCGATAGACATTCCTATCGGTATTATATACCAAATACGGGTATAAGTCAATGGCTGGGTCGTTTTGAAAGAATATTTTAAAACGGCGTGGTTGCTCCCTAGACTCCCCCACCTTTATGATTGTGTGCAAATCATCGGCGAAACAGTGTTATCGCAAACTGTCGCCCCTTTCACCGAAAACCAGCTGTCGCTATCGTCGGATGCAACCGTTTCTTCGCTGATACAAGTGATCTGCGAATCTGCAAGCGACGAATTCGTGGTGGCGGCTGAAACGCATTGGTTTGTTTGCTTGATGACTGAAGCCTTTACTTTCAGCTGATTCAGTGCTGAAAATCCGCCGCTAAGCGACGCGGGGTCCCATCGTGTACTTCTCACAGCACCATCGAACAGATCTGAACCGAGCGGAATATAGCCAACGACATTCCCGCTCGGATTTATTAACTTCAATCCGATTTTGTAGCTTACCTGCGCGTTTCCAACATTCACAGTTGCAGGAACATTTGACGCGTCCCACTGTACAGTTGTCGCACTACCAGCATTGAGTGTTTCGCCGCCATTTGGATTCATTACATGAATGGTCGGTGTCGAACTCGCTTGTGCGCCCACTGTAACTGTCACTGTACCGATTGTATTCGTCGGGAAATTCGAACTTGCTTGACCAAAGGTGCGCCATTGAAGCTTCGCTGAATAAGTGCCAGGTGATGCGTAGGTGTGCGTTTTCGAGAAGCTGCCGGGCCCAATAGAATCATCTACCGAGCCATCACCGAAATCAATCCATACTGCAACTTCCGATACGACGCTCTGTCCACTTGATCCACTGAACATGACGGTCAAAGGAGCGGAGCCATATGTGTGCGATACTGTTAACGAGCCGGTGTTTTGAGACACAGGTGTGCAACTATTTTTTGCGCAACCATTCGAGTCAATGGATGTATTGGTGGAATATCCAGATGGGCATGGATTGTAGACGGGACAAGATTGGACGACAGTGTCATTCACGCACATGGACACGCCCTGGCAACCGTTTGCGTCTGTAGCGCCTGGCTGCACATGCTGGCCGTTACTACAGAATATTGGAGCATAATTGGGACAGGACCGCGCGACAGCCGATTTCGTTCCACATCGCGCGGCTATCGCCGCGCGTGTTCTTACACCAACAACGCCGTAACCAGTCGTATTCGCAGCACCATCCGCGACGATTGAATTTTGCGTCTGCCACCTTTGCACAGATGCTTCGGTCATTGCCCCAAAGAATCCTGTCGCGGAATCTCTGCTCAAAAGCCCTTGCGCGATGAGAACCTGCTGAAGCGAAATCACATCGCTACCTCGACTGCCGCGCGAGAGATTTCGTGTAAGATTCGGACATGACGCACTACTGGCGAACGGCGCAGTTGGAGCAACTACTTTTCGTTTCAACGCAGCAATTTGAGCGATCAGCGTCTGAATTTGCGCGCGAAGCGCGTCAATGGTTGTTCTGGTGAGCTCAGCGCCGGGCGACGAGGTTACCGCGCCGTTACTCGTGTCTATAAATGGCGATATCGTTGGGGGCACGGTGACAGAATCTACTACTGTAGTAGTTGGTTTCGGGGTGGCTAATTTTTGTATGGCCGCCCTCACATCCTCTAGCGTTCCCACTGCGAGATATGATGTGTATGTATATGTTCCAGCACTAAAAAAATTCCCGCTCGTTGGAAACTTGGGGGCACGAGTGTCCATTCCCATGGCAACGACCCAGTTATAAATACCGTAGCCCGTATACCCTGTTTGGGCGCCCTGTGTGTACCCAGTGCGTGGAATTTCATCCGAGTAGAGCCCGAGTGCGTATTTCCCGTCCTCAGTTGCTAATATTACAGGATCTAGTATGAACTTATTAAAATGCGGTTTATTTGGACCGAGCTCAACGAGTGCGCCGGTTGCGTCAACGCGATAAATTCTCTTAAACTCAGTCGGCATGTATACCGCCGGATTCTCGAGAATGATATATTTGAGCGGAACTTTTGAGAGCTCTTGAGCGTCGAATGTAATACGCGAGATATACTCAATCACGCTAGGCAGCCCTGGAACGCCTATTGTTATGGTTTTATTAAGTGTCCCGCGTGTCTGATCCGTCGCGTTGATAGTTGGACCACCCAACCACTGATCTGCAGGATTATTGTCAAAATTGCAATTTTCACCATACGTTCCAGGCGTTTGCCAGAACGCAGGGTGACTTACCGTTGTGAGTGAATTTACCGATGTCGTTAGCGAGAGGAGCTGACTTGTTGAATAGTGCCCTGGACCATCACGTAACGAACCTGCCTCCGTAGGGTTAAAACACTCGCCGAAGTCGCCACCTGCCCATGCGGTTTGAATCTGCCGCCCGTGATCAGCGCTGTCAACAAACTCTTTGCCATTCCACATGAGTGAATCTATAGCACCCGAAACACGAGCCGAAGTCTTTATGGTGATACCGTTTGCATTAATAACCGCATTACCGATCGATGACTGTACTCGCGGAACGAGTGTGACCGTTCGTGGCGAACCCTGCAATTGTGGATTTATAACTCCTGAAGTGGTGTCGACGCCGTACACGTACATTGTATGACTTTTGCCGTCGTGAAGATTCTGCGGAATCGGGATGTTGAATCCATGTGTTCCCGTAATCGCGTACGTATTATTGACGTCCGGCCTCGCACTAGCAGCCTGACTGAAAGCGACTGGCGAACCTTGTCCTGCGGGCGCATCAATATACACATGTACACCGATTGACTGTGACGGAGCATCTGGATCAAAGGCCCAGCCTGATACCGTGCCGTCACTCGCGACTTGATCGATGTACCCAACAACAGGTTTATTTACTGCACTTATCGTAAAAGTTTTTGGCGAGTTAGGAAGATTCGGATTTTCTCCTGTTCCTGATGAGTCGATAGCGTATGCATACAATTGGTGTGACCCTCCGACATAGGCAGCAGGAATTTGAAATGAGAAACCATGATTGCCTGTCGCATTCATCACCGAATTTACATCGGCACGCGGCACATTTGCGGTGGATGCACCAATCAATGTGCCCTGACCTGCGGGGCCGTCGATATAGAAATGTACCTGAATTGATTGAGATGCCATGTCGGGATCAAGTGCCCAACCAAGAGCAATGCCATCCGCTTGTACGCCATCAAGGTAGCCAGTAGGAGTTGCTGCGGATACTAGAACAGGTAGACCCGTTATTGCAATTATTGTGACTATAAAAGATAGCCCCCGCACCAAAATCATAAAATCAGAATAACATGCTTTTTACTCTTCCAGAGTGCTATATTATCGTCGCCCCTGCCTCCTGTCGCCGATGCGCGCGCAATCATCCCCGCCGTTTTGAGGAACAGCATAAACGGCGGGGATAGCTCCCTATGATGCGTCGGGAAGAAATAACTATAATTGACATTGCGCTGCAATCACTGAGCGCGTGCGTGGTCCTACTGATCCGTAGCCGTTCGTTGCGACGGAACCAGAACACAAGTTCACACGCTCACATTGGAATTTTTTGACGGCAGCTTCGGTGAGGGGGCCGAAGAAGCCTGTTGCATTTCCCGCTTCAAGGTAACGGCTCTTGTAGCTAAGAAATACTTGGAGCTGTCGGACATCTTCGCCGCGTGAGCCACGCGCGAGATTGCGCGAGAGGTTCGGACATAGTGCCGGAATACCGATCGAGATTTCAGTGTTCGTCGTGGGTGGCGTTACATTATTTCCTGCGGGCAGCATGACGCCGCCACCGGAAGTAGCCGAGCCACTCGTGGGACCCGAGGTAGTCGGCGGCAACGCGGTGAATCGCTTTGGGAAGTCTGCGGAACATTTTTCTGACGGCGGGGATTCTCTGACTTTGAAACTGGAGCCGATGTCCGGGATCGAACCGGAGACCTCGTCCTTACCAAGGACGTGCTCTGCCAACTGAGCTACATCGGCGTGATGCCAGAATACTATGCAATGCAATGAATCTCAACGCGCCGCGTAGCGAAGAATTTTTGCTTGCCAAAATGCGGCGCACAAAGAGAGTGTGCCCATGATCGTGAACAGTGTCGCGAACGAAAAATGAGTCACGATGAGGCCGCCAATCATAATGGCACATGCCTGGGCAATCTGACCACCCGCAGTTGCAAATCCCCACACAAGACCGTCGTGCTTACCTGTTCCTGAGTAGCGATCATACAATGCGTACCAAGTGGGATTTGAAAGCGCGAGCCCCAAACCGAGCCCGGCTTGCACCACAAAAAGTTCGAAGGGTGTGGTGACCAGTAAGTAGCCAAAGGTGAAAAAAGCAGTGGTGAAATACCCCATCACCGAAAGAGTGTGGTGCCCTCCAAACATATCCCCCATCTTTCCCACAGCCAAAGTGCCAACAGCAGTGACCACTAAGAATGTGGCCCATGCCCAGGTGATGGAAAGTATGTCGCCTCCGAGCTGTTGGGCGAACACCGCAAACAATGGACCAAGCATTCCATCGGCGAGCGCCCATATATTACTGCTCCAGAAAAGTATTTTCTCGGGTTCGGTGAGCGGCAGCCACGCTTTCTTCTTTGCCATACATCCAGTATCGCATGTCTACCCTTGCTAGTTTCTTCGCCTGTGGAAACTAGCCATTGCCAACTTCTTGTGGTAAACCTTTCGAGGTTCACTGGAGGGCCGACACATGAGACGCGTTACTGTGGACATTGATTCGCTCGTAGCCGAGGGGGTCGTGGACAAGGCAACAGCAGAAAAAATCGCGGCACGAAGTGGTACGAGCACCACACTCTTTGCCATCCAATTTTTTATTGGAGTATGCATTGCCGGGCTCGCAGCTGCGTCCGCACTGCTTGATCCGGAATTCCGACTCATACCGCTTGGGGCGTTCGCGCTCTTTGCCGCCGGTCTTTTTGCGACACATTACGCTGGCAAAGAGTGGTTTGTGGCAACGCACACATCCGTCATTATTGGCACCATTGGTCTATGCGCCTGGGTGCTGAAGATGAACCCGGCGACGGAAAGTTTTGTCCCGATTGCACTCCTGCTTCTTGTTGCCGGGGTCATGTCAAAAAACAGTCTCTTGGTAGGACTTGCGGTTGTCGCAACGACACCGCTCTTGAATTTGAGCGGTATGTACCACCATGCCATGTATGGACTGATCGTTCAAAAACCACTTATGACCATCGCCACATACACCTTGATTGGTGTTGGCGCGATTGTCCTTGCGAGGAAACTTGAGGGTGCCTATGCTCGTATGAGCGGATTTGCCGCAGGTACCTCGTTCTTTATCGTAAATCTGGGATTCTGGGTTGGGTCTCTGTGGGGCGATTCACTTGGTGGAAACCGATACGATTCTGTCATCACACCAACACAGTTTGCACTCGCTTGGGCCGCTCTTTCCGGACTTCTGATGGTGGCAGGTCTGTTCCTCAACAAGCGAGCGGCAGTAAACTTGGGAGGAGTCTTCCTCTCGATTAATCTGTTCACCCAATGGCACGAGTGGTTTGCCCGTGAACCGAGTGCGCTATTGCTGGGAAGCGTTATTGGTATTGCTGTCGCGCTTTTGTTTGCGTACTACAATATGCGTGCAGACAAGAGAGTAGTGAGCTAAGTAGCGGCCGCCCCTTCGGGCGGCCTTTTCATTGGTACCAAAAAATTGAAAGTGTGTTTATATCTGTGTATATGTTTTCGTTCCAAATACTGAAAAAGTCATCGCGCTCGAGCGCGCGCCTCGGGGTGATATCTACCCCTCACGGCGATATTGAAACTCCTTCATTCATACCCGTTGCCACACGCGGATCTGTGCGCACAATCACCAGCGATACTGTCGCCGAGCTTGGCTCTCAAGCACTTATTTGCAACACCTTTCACCTCCATATAACCCCCGGCGAGGATGTGGTGAAGGAGGCAGGGGGCTTGCATCAATTTATGCACTGGCAGCGGCCACTCATGACTGATTCGGGTGGATTTCAAGTCTTCAGCATGGGATTTGGCACCGACCATGGCATGGGAAAAATTCTAAAAGAGAAGCCCGAGGAAAACATCGAGGTCGAGGCACAGCCATCCAAGGTGAAAATTACAGACGATGGCGTGTGGTTTCGCTCACCGCGCGATGGTGCACAACTATTTCTTGGTCCCCGCGAATCAATCCAAATACAAGAGTCAATCGGCGCTGACATTATGTTTGCCTTTGACGAGTGCCCGTCTCCCCTGGCCGACGAAATGTACATGCGCGCATCGCTTGAAAAAACACATCGCTGGGCACACCTATGTCTTGATGCAAAGAAATCAACTCAGGCCTTGTACGGCATTGTGCAGGGTGGTGCCTACAAGCATCTACGCACTGAAAGCGCACAAGTAATTGGCGCGTTGCCATTCGAAGGATTTGGTATTGGTGGTGAGTTTGGCTATGACAAGAGTTCTTTGCGTGAAGTTGTCGAGCTCACGAGCAATGCGCTCCCCGCCGAGAAACCTCGGCACCTGCTGGGAGTGGGACACCCCGAAGACTTTTCCTACATTATGGAAGGAGGTGCTGATACTTTTGATTGCATTGCGCCCACGCACTATGCACGCCGCGGCATGCTTTTTACTTCGCAAGGACGCCTTGATTTGCGAAAATCTATTCACAAGCATGCACATGTGCCAATCGACCCTACCTGCGCATGCCACACCTGCAAAAATTATTCGCTCGCCTATGTGTCGCATCTTATAAAATCCCACGAGCTCACGGGAATGACACTGGCCACCATACACAATCTGCAGTATCTAAACGCGCTTGCAAAAAACATGCGCGAGAAAATTGCTTCAGGCGATTTATGACCGATTTTGAGCGGCTACTCGCCGCATACGACTACCCACTCGCAAAAGAACGGATTGCACTCAGTCCCGCAACACCTCGCGACAGCGCGAAACTGTTGGTTTACAAGAAATCGACACAGGAAGTTTTCTTTGATACCTTCGCTCATCTCGACATGTACCTACCAGCGCACTCATTACTGGTATTCAACAACACCAAGGTTATCCCTGCCCGCTTGTACGCAACAAAGAAAACCGGAGGGGTTGTGGAGATACTCTGCACAGCCATAGACAACACACACAATACTTGTCAGGCGCTTATCAATAAACGCCTCGATCCAGGGGAAGCAGTGACTGTAGGTGGGGAAACCATTACTGTCTCCTCGGTAACAGGAAGCGAGTATGCATTAACTGCAACCGCACCTTTCATCGAACTAGTCACTGTGCACGGCGCCACGCCCATTCCGCCATACCTCAAATACACACCACTCACCGAAGCCGAACTGCGCGTTCGCTACCAGGCACTGTTTGCAAAAGAGCCTGGATCAGTCGCCGCTCCAACAGCTTCTCTCCACTTCACTGTTGAATTACTCGACAAGCTTGCAAAAGCAGGAGTCGACTCAACCGAGCTGACACTCCATGTAGGCCTGGGGACATTTGCCCCGCTCACACAAGAAGCTATTGCCGAAGGAAAGCTTCATGAGGAGCGCTATACGATTTCTGCCCAGGCCGCTAGCAAGATTGCCGAGGCAAAATCGGCAAACCATCCAGTCATTGCGGTCGGTACCACCGCACTGCGCACCCTGGAGTCTGCAACAAAGGACGGTGTAGTCGAGAGTGGGGGAGGCACGACTCAACTTTTTATTCGTGAGGGGTATCACTTTACAGTCGTGGACGGACTCATCACCAATTTTCATGTGCCACAGTCGTCTCTCCTGATGCTCGTAGCAGCTTTCATTGGACGCGAGAAATTGTTTGAGCTCTACCGGGTGGCCATCGAGAAAGACTTTCGTTTTTTTTCATTTGGCGATGGCATGCTGTTGCTCCCCTGAAGGGCCTTCATGAGGCGAGTCATACCGATACCGCCACCGAAGCGCGGGAAAAACTTAAGTGACAAGAAGTCTTCGAGCTCACGCTCGACTCGTTTTTTTCCGAATAGTTTGTACAGCAGTTTTGCATAGTCACCACCCGAGATAGTATGGAATCGTTCGCGCATCTCGACTGAATCAGAGCCTCGTTCCGCCGACCCAATTGTTTCCATACCATCGATAATTACATCTATCTTGTGTGCCACTCCTTTGCCGCGACGCATATTCCAGAAGGGCGAAGTATGCTCGGGAAAATATTCGAGAAACACCACTCGTCCAAACTCTTCCTTCATGCGCGCCTCTTCGCGACTACTTATATCCGCAACATCGTAGCGCGTGCTCATATCGGCATAACGCGCATGCGCAAATGCTTTCTTTTTACCCAAGCCAAGATGACTGCACAAATCTTCTTCAAGTTTTCTCAGGTCATCCATAGTGCCCGCAGACTCAAATTCAAACATGGGGAACATGCGCTCGTGGCGCCCAGGGACAGGATTAGGCTCGTTGCGATAACTAGTCGAGAGACAAAACACTCCGGGGAGTTTTGGCCTGGTAAGCAACTCGTATTCCAGCCACATCTGACCCGTTTGCGGGAGAGGCCAGACCTGCCCCTCATACTCGAAAGTAGCGACCGTGGTGGGGTCCTCGCACGCCGCGAGAATCGACAGCCGATCCTGTGTGTGGACTTCGACAAATCCTTTTTTGATAAAAAAACCGCGAAGAGCATTCGCGGTTTTACTAAAGGCGACAATGTCGCGTGTCGGCATGTGGTTTCTGATCATACACAATTCGCGAGACTTACGGTCTCGGATAGAAAAAATCCGCCATACGGCGGTTCTTGATAATACTTTGCGTATGCGCACTGCTTGTATTCATATCGCATACACAAATTCCTGATAGTGTACGCGCTTAAAAGTGGCCGCAATGAGTTATCCACAGGTGACTCATGCTATACTCTTACCATTATTACTAGCACCTACCTTATGGAAAAAATAAATCTTTACAACGCTTCGATACCGCCTTTGAAGACTGCTTTACAGAATCTCTCCGGACTTATCGACAAAGCCGTGATTCATGCCGATATGAAAAAGGGTGAAGTGACGCATCTCTTTGCCGAGAAGCTGGTCTTTGACCAATTCCCTCTTTCCCGCCAGATTCGTATGGTGTGCGACAACGCCAAAGGAACAGCTGCCCGCTTGGCAGGTATCGACATCCCGAAGTTTGCTGACGAAGAAAAAACTGCCGAGGAATTCAAGGTACGCATTGAAAAGACCATTGCGTTTTTGGACACCATCAAGCCAGAACAAATTATCGGGAACGAAGAAATTAAAGTAACCCTCCCCTACTTCCCTGGTAAGCATTTCGTAGGACTTGAGTACCTTACTTACTACGCTCTCCCTAACTTCTATTTTCACCTCACTACCGCATACTCAATTCTTCGTAAGAACGGTGTCGATATCGGCAAGAGTGATTATTTGAGTCTGTCAGCGTTTCTGCACGACGAATAGACCCAGACGGATTTTAAACCGCTCAAAAGCATCCGGTGATCGTCGGGTGCTTTTATGTGTGTTTGACTCGAGAGTTCTTTTTTCATAGGCTCATCTGAGTGAGCTATTTAACAAGGACACCCAATGCAAGGCCTTAATCTTACAAGCTTTGATGTAAGTGCGGAGCGGGGATTTCTGCCAAAAGCAGACCCATTACGCCATCTTCCTCGTCGATTCCAACAGTGGGAGCGACTCGCCGAAGAACTCCCTGGGCTAATTGCTGCACGAAGCCTCGGTGCAAAAATCCGGGCCATGCCCGAGCTTGCCACAGGAAGTCTGCAAGGATGCGAGCTCGAACGGGCTTACTTACTCCTCTCATTCTTTGCTTCAGGGATGGTGTGGGAAAGATGGCAAGATGACAGTGCTGCCGCACGCATACCAAAGAGTGTGGCCGCTCCATTGGTTGCTGTTTCGAAAGCTGTGGGGCGACCTCCCATACTTTCGTACGCGTCTTATGCACTTAACAATTGGCGTCGCCTCGATCTGAAGGGATCTATTGCCCTGGGCAACATTGTGCTCCTTCAGCATTTTCTGGGAGGGCTAGACGAGGAGTGGTTTACGCTCGTGCATATCGACATGGAAGCACGAGCAGGTGAGGCACTCGTTGCGGCAACGCGAGCCCAAGAAGCGGCTCTTTCCTTCAATACCCAAGCACTTGAACGGTGCTTGCGCACCATGAATCGTTCCCTAGAACAGGTGTATGCGACATTCTGTCGTATGCCTGAACGATGCGACCCATACATCTACTACAATCGGGTTCGCCCTTTCATTCATGGATGGAAGAATCATCCGCTAATTCCCGAAGGAGTTATTTATGAAGGAACCGAATACGGTGATGCCCCGCAACAATTCCGTGGCGAGACCGGCGCGCAGAGCTCAATCGTTCCGGTCCTTGACGCGGTACTGGGGGTCACACATGCACAGGGCATGCTGAGCGAGCATCTGGCTGAAATGCGAGCGTACATGCCCATGCCACACCGCGCACTGATTGCAGCTGTCGAAGCCCGACCTTCGATCAGAGCATTTGTTGCAACTCGTCGCGAACTTGCCCCCGTGTTCAATAGATGTGCCGAAACACTCTACGCGGTGCGCAAGAAACATCTCGAGTACGCGGTGTCGTACATTCACAAGCAGTCCCGTATACACGACCAAGGTGCCAACCCTGCCGCGGTAGGAACGGGCGGAACACCATTCATGCCTTCCTTGGCAAAGCATCTCGAGGAAACCCTTTCTGTGAAGATATAGAAAAAGCCGCTGATATCAGCGGTTTTTTGTTATCTCTCGATAGTTATATTCTCAGCGCCTCAACCTTTGCGGCCATGATGAAATCGTTTTCGGTCAACCCTTTGACTGCATGGGTTGAGAAAGCCATATCCACATACTTCCACCCACGGATACCCATGTCGGGGTGATGGTCCTCTTGATCCGCAAGCTTGGCGACTTCATTGAAAAAGACCAAAGCCTCTTTGAAGTTCTTGAATGAGAAAGTCTTTTTTATGACACTCCCATCATGCGTCCATCCAGGAACCATTTCCAAAAATGCCGATATGGCTTCGGAAGAAAGTGTTGGGGTATCTCCCCTACAAGGGGCACATTTTTTTGAAGTGAGATGATTCATGGTTTTTTACTTTCGACGAAACAACTGTGTCCACAGTACTGGGTGGATTTGGCTTGTCTAGCAAAACTGCATACCGCAGAGGAGCATACCAGATATACTGGACTCCATGCGAACACCTGATCAGGCTCCGGCACCTTTTATTACTGTAACACTAGCTACCCCCGAAAGTCGCCGCGCGCACGCCGAGCAAGTTTGGCAACTCATCGTGAAAACATATGAAGGGTACGGAAATAGCGAAGATGGAAACTTGTACGGTGCGGAAATTGAGAACCTTATCCAAACTCCTGGTCTTTGGAAGCTAACAAAGAAAAGTAATGAGATTATCGCCGGAGTCGTGTACCGATCATTCAAGGGAAACAAAGTACGCCTTGTCCTGCACAATGATACTCGCGATGGAAAAGATGCGATGAAGGATATATTTTTGTCTGGATTTGCGCACGGCAATTGCTGGGGTGAATTTAGCGGACATCTTGAAAAGATTCTGCGCGTAGCGCAGGTTCCCCATATTCCAAACACACAAGCTTCTGAGCTACTCGAAAAACCAATCATCTCACTCGATGCGGATGGCATGCATTACGAGCGCGAAGTATTTCCTGACACAATAAAAAGAGAGATGTTGTTTGGAGCTATAGACACACCTGCTTCGACTTTTTAATAACGATTGCACCATGCTCCTTAATAACCCTTGTGGAATTTTCAAGCACGACACTTGCTATTTCTTTTATTCGATGTATAATACCGACAGCTACAGGGAGAGACCATGCAGATATCCACAGAAATGGCCGTGTATCTCGGTCTGGCGTCTACCAGTCTGAATGTCCTCGGCAACATCCCCTACGCAGTCGAAGTCTGGCGTGGGCACGCAAAGCCGACCCTGTCCACTTGGACAATCTGGGGTGGCCTCGACACCCTTCGATTCGTCGCCATGTTCTGGGCCGGCATCATTTCGTACCAAATGATCGGGTCGATTATCGGCATCCTGATCATTCTCGCGATCGGTGCATGGCGAGGAATGCTGGTGCCGTGGGCAAAGAGCGATGGTTTCATTGCCGCAGTCATCATGGTCGGCATGGGAGCGTCGATACACTTTGGCGGCACGCCATGGTGGGTGCTCCTTGCATCCCTCATCGCCGTGACTCTCGGCTCCCTTCCTATGTTCTGGAAAACAATCAAGGAACCTTACTCCGAGCCGCTCGGGGCGTGGGGAATGTTCTGGAGTGCGGCCGTCACACAATTCCTCGCCTCGCCAGACTACAGCTTTGAGGCAATCGCGGTGCCTGTGTGGTTTGGCACACTCATGACAGTATTGATGCTCACCATCGTTGCGAGGCGTCAGTTTGTCGAGAAGCCGCCCGCACTCGTACTTGCCACAGCCTAACGACAGACCGCCTTCGGGCGGTCTTTTGCTGCGCTATGGAGCGAGAAAGGTCGGATTACTTCCTGCAAACTCATATTCTTTTAATTGTTCAGACTTCTGGCTAAGCATAGACTGCTCAACGGAGCGCGCATAGTTGAGTGAGTACAACCCCAATGGCCCAACATGTATCTTTGCATAAAGGACCCGCCCCACATGATTCCGAACATCTTCGTCCACAGCGTCGAGTAGCTGCAGTGTTGCAGGTGTTGCATCTGCAGAAAGCTCAGACAAATATGCCGCATCTATTTTTTGGATTGTGTGATATCGCTCAATGTTCTTTTTGGCAATAAAAAGATCGGGGTTGAACATATTCATCAGAACCAGGAATGAGGCCACCGCCAAAAATGTGCGGAAAGCGAGCGTCTCGTCTTTCCCATCAACAAGGATTTTTTGCGCAAGGAAAACAAATACTACTCCCAGCAATAAAATAAACGCATGGCTATACAAACGCAGGGTGGTAAACCCGAATGCATTTTCATATAAAGACAGGCGCATGGATGCTGAAATCATGATAACCCCCAGCTGAATTACCACTGCAGTACTCACTATTTTGAATGTGCGTGAATGGGTGGTGCCATTTCGCTCAATCAATTTTTCTGTGGCAAGAAGTAGCAAGTACGAAAAGGTTGCAACAGCAATCAGCTCAAAGAAGCCCTTTCGTGCATACTCAGCAAAAGTGAGGCCCTGGCTAGTTATGTTACTTTCGCCACCAAATAGGTAAGTAATTTGTATCAAAATGAACGCGAGAAAAAGCGCATTCACTGATCCAAGCAAAATAGCAATCTCGGTATACCCCAGCCGAAAGAATGCTCGTGAGGAAACTCGGCCGTGTGAGTACACTCCAAAGAACGCATACCCGAAGACGGCGACCAAATAGACCGCTACTAACAAGACTACGAAAACATGGGGCACCACATTGAAATCGAAGGAAAATACTTGAGAAACATACTTGCTGAAGACGAGATCGGCGGATGAAAAAAGAACAGTGAAAAGAATGAGTACCGGCGCTGTAATAAGGATGCCACGGATGATGTGTGGCATCCTGGCACTATCCCCCTCCGCCTTGCGTATTGACCACACATTCCCGATCACTTTGAAAAAAGCGGTAACAAAATTTGCCGGAACGAGAAGCTTAAGATAATCAAATAGAACAAAATTTCGGACCGACCCTCGGACCGAAACCTCGGCAATCAAGAGCAGTAAAAGCCCACAGCCAACAATGTTCAAAAATGTAAGAAGGATATTGGCGCGAATCGACACCATGAGAGCGAGAAAAAGTAGTAGCGGGACCGGCCAGAATAAATCTCTCTGAAAGATCTTCCCCAGATACACCTGCAACCCCAGAAAAGAGGCTACCACCGCCACGGCAAAGACGGTGAAATTCAGGCCAGGCACAATCTCGAAAAAGAGATGATCTGCCAGAATCCCAAGGATAAGGGCCACCCCCACAATGAGACCCGATTGCCTAGCAGTCGTTGCGGAAGTGTTTTCATCCATAGCCACACGCTAGCACCCAAACAAACCGGTACGCAAGCCTTACTTATCCAACAAAAATCCAAAGCATAAGCTTTGGGGTTTGTTACTTGCGCGGCTGGCCGGACTTGAACCGGTAACCTCTCGCGTGACAGGCGAGTGCTCTAACCAGTTGAGCTACAGCCGCAACGGCAAAATCATACCAGGAATTAGTGGTTTTGCCAGGCCACATCCATAGGGTACCACGACATCTCTGTATCCTTCGATTTTTATTTCTTGCTGTTTCTGGTGCCGACACCAAGGATCGAACTTGGGACCTAGCGCTTATGAAGCGCTCGCTCTAACCACTGAGCTATGCCGGCGTGAGAATTAGAATACCACCTTGCGTCCCCCAAGAAAAGATGTCGCTACAAAGGGAGTCCACGGGCATATGTTTCCACTGCCCGAGCAAAGGAGTCGATGTCTCCGTCGTTCTTTATGACTTGGTCTGCCGACTCGGCCAAACGCGCGATATGCACCTCGTTAGCCGCTTGTTCTTCGCGCATAAATTGCTCAAAGCTTGTTTCTGATTCTCCCACTTTTTCTCCGCGAGTCACCGTGCGTGCATACCGTACCTCTGGCGATGCAGTGATATACACCAATGCATTTTTCGGGAAGCGCCGCACCAGCGCCAAATCACTATCCCAACGCACACCATCCAACAAGACGACATCCGCCGTTACTTGTGCCACCCGCTCATAGGTTGCATTTGCAAGAGTTCCCACACCAAACGCATCGTCCATAACCACTGCAATCTTTTGCAAATTCGCCCGAGTTGGTGAGAGGTGCCACATATCGAGTGTCTCTCGCAAAAGCGTCGAAAAGCGCACGACTTTGAGCGTCCGCGGACTTATTGCCGACGCCAGATGAATGGCGAATGTGCCCTTTCCACCTCCCTTCTCTCCGATAAGTCCAATGACACTGGTCATGCGCCCAGTGTACCACTCTGTCTCTATTTCCTGTCTCCATCTGGTCAGGTACTGGATTAAAAAGTACAATCACATGGGAAGTAGCAATACAGGACTGAATATGAGTCGTCTTTTCGTTTTTGGAACACCATCGGACAGCGATGAGCGCATCATGCGTGCTTTTAAAGAAGCCCAATTCTCCAGACCACATAGTGAGGAAAAGTGGCAAACTGCGGTCAACGCACTTTTTGAATCCCTTACACCATTTCAAAAGGACATTCTTGGTGAATTGCTTGCGCAAAAAAATCCAACGAGAAAGGCGTTGGTTAGACTCGGAAAAGAGTGGCGACATGACCGCTGCGAACACGATATTGATTGGGTTACGCGACACACCTGGCCACTCTAGTTCTACTCTCTCCTTTTGGGGAGAGCTTTTTTGTTGCGGGGGCTGGACTGCGAAGTCGTCGCGTCCTTCGGCGCTCCTCCTTGAGAACCCACGGTTCTCAACGCTCACTCCGCTTTGCTTCGTTCGCTACTCTCCTCCACGGGGAACTCCCGTTCCCCGACCCCCTCCCGTTCGAGTCCAGCCCTCCGCACAGCAACAAAAACAAAAATGCCCCACAAGGGGCATTTTTGATTTTGGCTGTTGCGGGGGCTGGACTCGAACCAGCGACCTTCAGGTTATGAGCCTGACGAGCTACCACTGCTCTACCCCGCGATAAGTTGTATGCATTGCAAACAACTTATTAATACTAGCAATAGTGGTGAACCAAGGCAAGCTGAGCGAATTCACTCAAATTCCTCTACCGTATCCGCATCGAGGATTGGAGTGCGTTCCTCCCAGAGCGCCTAGCAACTCAGCGCAAGGCCGCGTAATGCCCGCATTCGTGCGGGCATTAAATTATTTCAAATTCGCGAAAGGCTTGTTCGTACAACGATACAACACGACGCGCCTCGCGAGAATTGAGACTATGGGCAGAGCCTTCGTGTGCAATGCGGTTGCGGATTTTATGTGCTTCCCATGCCAAATCAATGGTATTGAAATCACTCCGTTCTATTTGCTTCATTTTATCTCCCATCGAGTCCCCGTGATATCCCTGTGCGGTGATGAGCTCGTCAAGCATGATATCGGCCTCGAGTATTGCCTGCCTCCAATCGTTCGGATTCTCAGTATTTACATGCTCAACAATCATCTGCCAGCGCGCATTTGTTTTTTCCTGAACAGCACTCTCTCCTCCTGCGGTGACTCCAGCATTCCAAATCGCTTTCTCATCTCTTCGAATCTGTCTAATGCGGAAAATAGAATATAAAATACCCACAGCAAGCATCAGCGACACGAAAATAGAAATGGGTGCAAAAATACTCCACGCGCGCGTGACATCTCCGGTAATACCACCGGTCCCCACTGCCGCGTCGTAGGCGGGCGCCGCTTGTGCAAGCAAAGCTTGGCGCATAACTCCAGAGAACATCCCTGGCTCTTCAGCTACGAGGACCGGGGCAAGTGGCACAGAGACGACCAGTGGAGCTGGGATATCACGAAGGTCCCCGTCCATTTCTACACCGGTGACGACACTAAGTGTCGCTGGAACCCATTTAAAAACAATCTCGCCCGCAAATGGGGAAAAAAAAGCGAGTGCAATAATTCCTGCAAGTATAGTGGCCGGGTTTATTCCTCCTTCAGAATCCATATGAATATGTTACTCCATTTTTTCAACCACCGACCCAACAGTAAACAGTCTGTCTTCGCGTCCCATGGGAGCAATAATCTGGAAACCCACTGGCAAATTAATTCCATCGCGCGCCACACTACCCGTCGGCACCGAGATAGCCGGCACTCCCGCCAAATTGACTGGCACGGTAAATATGTCAGCCGCGTACATAGCAAGCGGATCTTCTTTTTCTCCCGCCTTGAACGCGGGAGTCGGGGAAGTTGGTGTCACGATAACATCGACATCGGTAAAGGCTTTTTTGAAATCGTTGCGAATCACATTGCGTACAGCAATCGCTTTGCGATAGTACGCATCAACATACCCAGATGAAAGAACGAATGTGCCAACGAGTATCCGTCGTCGTACTTCTCTCCCAAAACCCATTCCTCGGGTTTTCTTGTAGACATCGATAATATCATCGGAGTCGACTGAAAGTCCGAAGCGGATACCGTCGAAACGCGCGAGGTTAGTCGACGCTTCTGCTGGCATGATGATGTAATACACCGCAAGGGCATGAGCGAGCGACGGGATAGCAACATCAACGATGGTGTGCCCCTGTTTTTTTAGGTACGCAAGAGTTTCTTCAAACCGTGCAAGAACATCTGCATCAATTCCCGCTTGCAGAAATGCACGCGGGACACCGACTCTCTTTTTAAGCCCTGCATCGTTAGGAAAAAATCCGTTAGGCAAGGAAGTACTGTCCAGTGAATCATGTCCTTTGATTGCATCAAAAAGCAGTCGTGCGTCTTCGACCGTGTGCGCAAATGGCCCAATCTGGTCGAGTGATGAACCCATCGCCATGAGTCCGTAGCGTGACACCATCCCGTATGTGGTCTTTAACCCCACAACGCCACAAAGCCCCGCAGGCTGACGGATTGAGCCTCCCGTGTCGGAGCCAAGCGCACCAAGTGCAAGGTGCGCCGCCACCGCCACCGCCGAGCCACCAGATGATCCACCAGGCACTCGTGTCGGATCAAGCGGGTGCTTGGTTACTCCATAGGCGGAATTTTCCGTGGAACTTCCCATGGCAAATTCATCCATATTAGTACGCCCCATAAAAACAGCATGCTGTTTTTTAAGTCGTGCTATGACCGTAGCATCGTACGGAGCGACATAGCCCTCAAGAATCTTTGAAGCGGCGCCTGCGCGATGCCCATTGATAAGAATGTTGTCTTTTATTGCTAATGGGATTCCGGTAAGTGGCCCTGCGGACCCTTGTGCGATAGTGATGTCAGCCTCTTTTGCTTGCTGTTCGCTGTCAGAAAAAATTTCGAGGTAGGCATTGAGTGCAGGGTTTTCTTTTTCTGCTACCGTGCGAAACGCGCGTACAAGCTCGACTGCAGAATATTCCTTCGCATCAAGCGCGCGACGAGCACCGGCAATTGTCAGCTTCGCTGTATCCATACTGGTTATTCCGCATGCTTCCCACCTTTTAAGACCTGACGCACTTTTACATATCCGTTTTCTTGCGCTGGTGCGGCATCAAGCAACACCTTGGTGTATATTCCGCTTTCGTGAGGGTTCTCATCGGCACGAAATACATTGACCAACTCGTGCTCCGCTACCACATCCCCCACTGAAACGGCTTGAATTTCAGCGACAAAATCAAGTATGGCCGGGATTTGCGTCTCGAGACTCTTCACTTCTTCATCAGAGATTGCCACGCGGGCCAAGTCGGCAAGCGCCCGAATATCAACGGTTTTTTGGGCCATCATACTATCATCCTAGCAAATTCAGCTTCTCCCACCACCTTGACACCAAGCTTGCGAGCGTTATCTAATTTTGAACCCGGATCCAAGCCAGCAACCACGAAATCGGTCTTTTTTGACACCGATTCGACAGTTTTGCCGCCCCGATCTCTGATAGCTCGCCTTGCCTCGTCACGACTCATCGAAGTCAACGATCCGGTGAGCACAAATGTTTTCCCTTGCAAAGATCCTTGCTTATTACGCATCACCACTTTTTCGACAGTAAGAAACATCAGAAGCTTATCAAGCATAGAGGCATTTTCTGCGTCCGAAAACCACGCGACAACTGCATCAGCGATTGATTCGCCCATACCGTGTATTGAAATAATATCTTCGCGTTTTCGTTTTCGTAGTACAGAAATGGTGCCAGCATGCTCAGCAAGCACCCGTGCCACCTCTTCTCCTACATGCGGTATCGAAAGCGCGACCAACAAGCGTGGCAGTGTGGTCTTCTTGGCTTTTCGTATCGCAGCGATTGTTTGCTGAGCAGAGACCTCAGCAAAACCTTCAAGCGCGAGGAGATCTCCTTCGGTGAGCGAGAACAGGTCAGGAAACGATGTGACCAGTCCCGCGTCAACAAGAGCGTCTACCGTCTTTTCTCCCAATCCTCGAACATCAATTGCACGACGCGAAACAAAGTATTGAAAGCGTCGTTTCTGTTGCTCGGTAGAGTGTTTATTTACGCAACGCCACGCGACTTCTCCAGGAACTCGCTCGATCGAGCCATCTCCACCACACGCAGTCACTTTCTTTGGCCACCTATATGCCTTGCTGGTGTGCGGTCGCAAGTCAGTGAGTACCATAACGATATCCGGGATGACATCTCCGGCTCGCTCGATTACCACCGTATCTCCAACGCGAACATCAAGGCGCTTAATCTCGTCTTCGTTATGCAGTGTGGCCCGAGAAACCATAGCTCCTGCAACGCGCACTGGACGCAAATGCGCAACTGGTGTGAGCACGCCAGTACGACCCACTTGTAGCTGAATATCCTCAACAACTGTGGTTACTTGTTCTGCAGAAAATTTATACGCGATCCCAAATCGTGGGGCTTTTGCCGTATAGCCGAGCCGCTTCTGATCAGCAACACTATTAACAGTCACCACCACCCCATCCATCGCGTATGTCTCGCTTGTTCGTCGGTCCTCGTGATCAGTGCAATACTTGATTGTCTCCTCGATTGTCCGACACAGCTTTCCGTGCGGGTTCACCTTAAAACCCAGATCTTCGAGCCGTTCAAGCTCGCTCGCCTGTGAATCGGGTGGCTGTGGCCCTTCGTATAAATCGATATCGTATACAAAACTATCGAGCCGTCGGGAAGCTGCGACTTTTGAGTCAAGCTGACGCAATGACCCTGCAGCAGCATTCCTAGTGTTCGCAAAAACTTGCTCGCCGGAGCGTATCCGTTCTTTGTTAATTCTCTCGAGAGCATCATGCGGGAGCCACGCCTCGCCTACAACAATACATGATACTGGCTGTGTCAAAGAGAGGGGGATACTGCGAATAGTGCGCACATTGGCAGTTACTTCTTCCCCGATTGATCCATCACCGCGTGTGGCAGCGCGTATGAGTTGCCCTTTTTCATATTCAAGAACAATTTTTAATCCATCGATTTTGTGCGAACATACATACTCAGTAGTCCGCGCACCAACTCCCAGAAGTTTTGCCACACGCATGTCCCACGCGCGGAGTTCCTCAGCACTGAACGCTTTTTCAAAAGTCCACTGACGCGTACGGTGCTTCACTTTAGTAAAACCTGCGAGCACCTCGCCTCCTACGCGTTGCGTGGGACTATCGGTCGTGAGGATGTCAGGATGGGCCATCTCAATCTGGTGTAATTCTTCCAGAAGCGAGTCGTACGCTTCATCAGATATTTCAGGGTTATCCAACACATGATATCGGTGATTATGGTAGTGAATGAGTTCCCGCAGTTTCTCCGCGCGTTTTTTCTTTTCGGCATGCGAGGACACTTTGACCATGGCGCAATGATACCATGGGTGAATCCCCCATAGTTTGACTTTTCCAAAATCAATGGCAGTGTTTCCTTAGACAGGGAGACATTCATGGACTCAACCATCCTTGAGAAACTAACCTCGCTTGAAGAAAGTTTTAGCGGTGCTCCAAATCAGCACACGCTCATGTCTGAGATTCTTAAGGCACTTGCACCTTCCCATCCTCTCCTGGAAAAAGCACTCAGGGAACCCGAGTTTAGAATCGCAAGCCTGATAGAGCCATTCGTCGGCCCAAGTGAGTCCATGAAGCCATCCCGCTCACGGACACACATGCAGTACCTCTGGGAGATAGCAACGACCAAACCTGAAATCAGGTCATTGAGTTCCTTAGTGCACACCCGCAGAGATCCCGTTGGTCACTTCTTTGAAGAGCCGGGAAATATGATACCTCACTTCGCGGTCATTATGTTTGTGACGCCATGGCTCTCCGCGTTCATACTCCCTTGGTTGGTACCCACATTCCAAGATGCCCGACTTGTTGGTATGACACTTGCTATATTTTTTTCAACCTGGGCAGGCATCGTGTACATTCTAAACGAATTCCATGTGGTCGCAGGTCACCAGGAGTCTGTTCTTCGGGCACACAACGAAGCGACCGCGTTGGATACACTCATCGCACGATATCGATAATACCCCTCTACACGAGGGGTATTTTCTTGAAACTATTAGTAAGTCAGCTGTACCGCTCGTTCAAGTGCACGGGGATTGGTTTCTATCCCTAAGCAGGTTGAGTTGTATCCGCGAGAATACACTGTTGTTTCGGGTTGATTTGGGTCGTTATTCTTTGTCACAGAGACACGAGCACAGTACCCATTTGGCTGATATTCAAAAGTCATCGGTGTCCCATAAGCGACAAATGTAAGAGCCCCAAGACTTTGCGCATCGCAAGTTGCCGTGGTGAAGGAAGTTGTTGAGCTAAACGCATCATGTCGAACATCCCAATAAAGTGCGCATTCTGCAGCAGTATCCGCGGCATAGAACGCAAACTGTGAATCGCGACCAATCGAAGAGAGCATGACTTCTTTTTTGGTAATGGAAAAAATTGCTGCCCCTAAAATAAGCAAGAGTGAGGCCGTAATCGTTGCCAGCAGAAGCGTAAACCCTCGTTGATTATTTTTTATGCGCATACTTTATGTACCATCATAGACCCAACGATATAAATTTTCAGCTATTGTGAATGACCGTTCTTGATACGCGCCTGACCGCCAGCGCACCTCAACAAGAACTTCTATTTCGTCAGTCCCACCATCGACCATCGAAACTCGAACAGTCCGAGTAAACCTGGTGTCCGCCCAGTTTCCCCCGACCCCATATCCGTATAGTGATCCGTTATTACGCAATTTGCCGCATGTTCCGCTGATGCATGCTGTCATAGTGTTATCTCGTGTATCGATAGTGAAAGGATCCCCGTCTGTACTCGGTATCCCTGAAAGAAGATCGGTCTGTGTCCCTTCAATATTCAAAAGTACATTGTTATCGCGCACACTGCGCACCGCTTCCACCGCCTCTTGGGCTAGATGAAACGCGGTCACCTGGTCGCGCGCGTAAAACGCCGACGACAAACTTTGCGCGGCAAGCGACATAGGACCTGCAACCGCTACGACTAAGAGCGATACCGCCACCAGCGTCTCGATAAGAGTAAATCCTCTTCCGTATTTAGTATGTGGAGTAAAAGAAATCATAGATCAAGTATTCGTTGCACTGCAGTTGCTTGGATATTGAATGTGGTGCGAGTCTTTGCATTCCCCGCTCCGGCAGTCCCACGCACAACAATCACCACCTTGGGCTGTACTGCATCACCCTCAGTTGAGCCTAGTACATAGAAAGTTGCTTCATCTATTTCCACTTCGGGAGCAGTGAGTGTGAAATTCGTGGCTCCACCATTCTCAGATTTTTTTATTCTTTTTGTGCTGGCATCATACCAGTACACCCATTGATCATTTGTCGTTGCCGAAGTACCTCCAAATGGCTCGAATGCAAAGAGAGTATCTCCATTTATACAATCTTGGACAGTGCCATATGACCCTGTATTCCCACAATGAAATGTAGCGCCCATGCGCACCGCACGCACCATACCGTCAACAGCAGTATTAAGGTTGTTCATCACTGACTGGAGTGCTTGGGCTTTTCTATTGGCACTGACCAGTGCAAGAAGCGCACCAGTTGAGACAACCATGACAATCGAGAAAAGTGCTACCGCCACCATCATCTCGATCAGTGAAAATCCTCGTTTGCTCATACTATTGCACTGAGATCTGACCAGTTGCCTCAATCAAGACCGACAGAAGGTCGCCGCGAGGAGATTGCACGGTAATCTTTGCGCTTTGGTATACCGTCGTTCCGTCGTTGATTCGAATATAAGCGTCAGGTTCGGGCCGAACAAAAAGAACATCTATTTTGCTGTACCCACAAGATTCTGTACTCCCTCCGGCTGGTATCGCACACAAATTTACGATGCGGTAGTTACCATTTATGTTGATGAGTTGGACAACTTCGCCACTATCATACAGACCATTGGACAGGACGGCATCGGCAAAAATTGTGTACTCGCTTGGACTTGATAGTTGAAAATGAACACCGTACCCTGCGCCAAACTCCCCCGCACCCGAGCCAAATTTGCGCACGGAGATACCGTAGGTCTGTGCTTCCCGCACGGACAAGGCCATATCGTACACAAGGTTGCGTAGCGTTATAGCACCACCGAACTTTGCGTTGTTGGCGAGAATAATGCTACTAATCACCACCAGCACTGCAGTGACTACCAGAAGCTCGATTAGAGAGAAGCCAGCCCGAGAAAGCCAAGTATGCTTGTCTCGCCAAAGGTGAGAGTTAGAAACCATATCAAAAGCGTCCCAAAAATCAGAAATGGACCAAAGGGAACTTCGCTCTTCATTGTAAACGAAGGTTTCGGAGTATTAGCAAGTAGTCCACACCCCTTAAAAATACGAATGTACCATGGAAGTGGTAACAATATCCCGACTGAAAAAATCGCCCCAACCACAAACGATAGCCCTAGCGCAAGCAAACCATTTGCCAATCCTAGGAGAGCGCCAATACCAAGACCCAGTTTTACATCGCCAAATCCGATGCCACGACCCTGTGTTATGAACCATAAGAAGTAAAGTGGGGCTGCGATACTTATTGCACAAAATAGTGTATAGAGCACCGTTTCAAACAGATTATCGCCCGTGCCAAGCAAGATGATGCTCCGAAATATGATTGCTGTTACCAAAAATGCATACACCCATTCGTCAGGAATGACCGTGTGCAGAGCATCGTATACAGTGATAAGGATGAGGAGACATACAAGGAACAGGGCAACCGTATGTAGGAGGGGTGGGAACATTAACACTGCAATGAATGCAAACAGAAAGGCCGTGAGAAGCTCGACTATAGGATACTGCTTTGAAATACGCACTCCGCAACAGGCGGCACGACCTTGCAGAAAGCACCAAGACAAAACTGGAACAAGGTGCCGTGCCTGAAGCGTCGAACCACAAGACATACATCCACTCCTGCCCTGTAGTGAGCGACCGGTATTATGTCGCAACACGCACACATTAAGAAAACTCCCGATAATGAGGCCAAGGACCGCGTGTATGCCTATCAAAATTTCGTACATGAGAGTTCTCAGTATACAGCACGGGATTTGTGAAGGTGATGTATTCGAGCGTATTCCAAATAAACAGTATTCACCCCCGAGGCAGAGCCCCGAACCTGCTTTTGCGCTCGCTTCGCTCCTCGCTATCCGCAATGAGATTTTACAAGACGGTGTAGCGAGACATAGTATGTTCACAAATCCTGCATAAGCAAAAGAGAACCAGGACAGTGTCCTGGTTCTCTTGAGCATAGTGCTCCGACAAGTCGTGCGGAACCTATGGGCGTACGTCGTAGCAGTAGCGACCAACTTCGTTGCCACAGCCGTCAGTGTCACTTCCCTCAACATTTGTACCAGCACTGTCAGCATCTGTTGAAAGAGCTGAATGACCGGAAGTCTCGAGGTTTACACCGAGGTAGTACACTGATCCGCTTGAAACCTGATCGTAGGCATAGCTACCACCACTTGGATCAACTGGAATTGCGGCGATGTATCCAGGGGTGACCAAGTTTGCAGCGCTCAAGGCCGCAGGATAGCTTCCCTGGGCGTCGTAATAGAGCTCAAGCGCGAGCTGGAGCTGCTTGGCATCTGCGATACGACGAGCATCACGACCCTTTTTGCGTGCGCTGTTGAGCGATGCGAGCACAACTGACGAGAGGATCCCGATGATGGCGATGACCACGAGCAATTCGATGAGCGTGAAGCCGCGCTTCTCTTTCTTAAACATACTTTCTTGAAAATTTATAATGGGGTTTTACCCCCGCACACCCATGTTGTATTGGGCGTCCTAGTAATTAATTGTTACACGACCAGTGTGCCCCCATTATATGCTTCTCTACTCCCCGTGCAAAATCACTGTGGATAACCATGAAATGCATCATGACTTGCTAGAATCCAGCAGATATGTTGTAAATCGGGATAAGCACTGCGGCAAGGAGAAATGCGACACCTACGGCAAGTCCGACGATCATGAACGGTTCAATGAGCCCGACCAAAGTATCAATAGAGTTTGAAACTTCGCGACGATAAAATCGCGCAAGCGTATCGAGAATTTTACTCAAGTTTCCCGTCTCTTCACCAATCTTTATCATCGCAACAACGATACCTGGAATCTCAGGATGCTTGCGAAATGCTTCTGATGCAGGAAGACCACCTTTCACATCGTTCGTCGCTTCGGTCAGTATCCGTTCATATACCGCATCCCCCACCACAAATGAGCTAACCTCGAGCCCCCGCACCATTTGAATACCGCTTCGCAACATAGTACTGAGGTTGTCGGTAAGTCTCGAAAGAAATAGCTGTTGGTAGATGAGCCCTACTTGCGGGATACGAAGTCGCGTTTGTGAGAGTGCTAGTCGCCCACCCTCAGTGCCGCTGTAACGCAACAAAAGAACAGCGCCGATGACAACCGCCAGAGCGAATAGGAGGAAGTAATTTGTCATAAATGTGCTGATGCCAATGACCACTTTGGTGTAGATCGGCACCTCTTGACCCACTTCGGTCAGAATCGCTGAAAGACGCGGGATAACCAATGTCATCATCATAACCATCACAACTACGAATGTGGCAGTCACGAAGGCGGGATAGATAAGCGCGTTGCGGGCTTTTTGTGTGATTTCATAGTTTCTGTCGAGGTAGTCGGCGAGGAAAGAGAATGTTTCATCGAGCTTTCCAGACTCTTCACCGGCACGCACCAAGTTTACATAAAATGCCGAGAACATACTCGGGTGTTTGGAAAGCGCTGCCGAGATCGTACTACCACTCTGGATATCATTTCCGATTTCTGTGAGTTTCTCACTCAGCAGTGGCGTGCGAGCCTCGGATGCCAAAAGCCGAAATGTGCGCAGTGCCGAAACTTGAGCTTCGAAAAGCGTAGTGATCTGGCGCGAGAGCATCACGACATCGCGATTACTCACACCTTGGAACAGATTAAGTCGTTCGAAAAGTGCCGATGGCTTTTGTGCTTCATCGATACCCGCAACAACTAGGCCACGCCTCTGGAGTGCGGTAACCGCCACATCCATATTGACTGCGTCGATTGTCCCCTTCCGCTGGTTACCTTCCTGGTCAACCGCATTGTATGAAAAGACTGCCATGATGTGAAGTCTCCTATTTTACAAAAGTTTGTCGAGAACCTTAGGATTGAGAGAGTAGGAGTAGGCATTTTCTACGGTAATTTCGCCGCGTGCAACCAGTTCGGCAAGCGACCGATTCATATCAATCATGCCTTCTTCGGAGGAAGTTTCAATGACCGTATTGATTTCATGCGTCCTTTTCTCACGAATCAGGTTTGAAACTGCCTTGTTGTTTATCAGCAACTCGTATGTCGGGATTAGCCCACCAGACACACGCGGTATAAGGCGCTGCGAGAATATACCAGCAAGCGAAGAGGCGAGCTGAAGGCGAATCTGATCCTGCTGTGTTGATGGAAAGGTATCTATGATGCGATCGATGGTTTGCGCCGCATTGTTGGTATGTAGTGTCGAAAAGACCAAATGTCCTGTTTCTGCCGCAGTAACTGCCGCAGACATGGTTTCGGCACCACGCATTTCACCAATGAGAATAACATCGACATCCTGACGAAATGCGGAGTGAAGCGCGGTGGCAAAATCTTTGGTATCGATACGCACTTCGCGTTGGTCAATCATTGACTGCTTTGGTGTATACACATACTCAATCGGGTCCTCGATGGTAATGATGTGTTCCATGCGCTCAAGATTAATCATCTCGAGAAGTGCTGCGAGTGTGGTGGTCTTGCCCTGCCCAACTGGGCCAACCACCAAGAAAAATCCCTGAGACTTGCGCGCAAATGTCTCGACTACCGGGGGAAGATTCAACTCGGCAATCGTTTTTATTTGCTTCGGAATGAGCCTCAATACAACTCCGATTGAACCTCGTTGGAAGAACGCGTTCCCGCGCAAACGATATCCATCGGCTGTCTCGTATGCAAAGTCTACTTCGTGGTCTTTGATGAACCGGTCTTTTTGTTCTTTTGAAAGGAGGTGGTCAGCAAATCCGAGCGTGTCTTCGGCGCGCAAAACAGGTTCCTTGAGGAGTGGTGTGAGCATGCCCGCGACACGGATGGTGGGGTGCGCCTCGGTCGAGAAGTGCAGGTCGGACCCGCCTTCATGCACAAGGACATTAATGTACTTCTTGAAAAGTTGCGCGTAATCCATGTCTTGTCTGTTAGTGCTAAGCGGCACCACATAGTATGACACATGGCATAGTGCCTTTTGGCGCTATCCACAGAAAATCAGAGAGGTCATACCATCGACAAGTAGGATCTGAACAAAAGTCGTAGGAAATTGTGGCTGGGGCGATGAAGAAAAAAGTGAAATATATCCATAGATACATTGAGCTTTTTTCTTCGAGTCACAGCCACAATTTTCAAGACTTGGTGTTCAGAGATTAGTTGGAGATGGTATCAGATCACTTTTGATGGCGCGCGATTGCCGCAACCACAAGTGTCATCACTTCTGAGGGGATTGCAGAGGCTTTAATAATGAACTCATCAGCACCCAACTCTTCGGTCTTTTTCCGCTCTTCGCTTGCCATCTGATTGGTCAAAGCGACTTTGACTGCCTTTGGGGCAAGCTTTTCGTCTCTCATGATACGCAAGAGATCGAAACCGTCTTGTTGAGGCATTATGAGGTCGAACACAATAACATCCGGTGCTAGTCCGCCCCGCAAAAGCTGAAGGGCCTCGGCCACTGAAAAACAAGACTGCACCGCGTGCCCCTCCTGGGCAAACTTCCTGCTATACATGTCGAGAAGGAATCGATCGTCGTCGAGAAGTAGGATGGAGTACTTTGTGCCTGATATAGGTGGTGAAGTTGTTTCGGTCATAATTACATTTTATCTGCTGTCAGCGAATCACTCTCGAGAGTATCGTTTGCGTCCGCCTGAAGTACAGGAGCAACGACACTTTTCACTGTCTCTGCTGTCGGGACCACTACATCGGCTTTGAATTCATCCTCTTCTGAAAGAAGGATTCCGCTCAGTGCACTCACCTCAGCAAACGGAATCTTTCCTGCAAAGGCTTTTATCATAGCATCTTCCTTCATACTCATCATTCCCTGCTTGCGCGCGGCCGCCCAAATACGAGATTCGACTGGTGATTTGAGAATAATTTTTTCCACCTCGGCTGTCATTTCCATCACTTCGAACACAGCTAGACGGCCCCGTGTCCCGTTGGGACACGATGGTGTGCGCCTTGCCTCAAATACAGAATCGGGGATAGGAATGCGGTACTCTGGCGCAAGTGTCGACATTTGTGCATCCATCATACTCCGCATACTTTCCGAAACGGGAATTGGCTCACCGGAATCTGGACACAACTTGCGCGTGAGTCGCTGTGCCATCGAGAGCACGAGTGTTGGTGGAATCAGATACGACTCAACACCCATATCAATCAAGCGTGGGATGGTGCCAATCGCGCTGTTGGTGTGAATAGTGGCGAGTACCAAGTGACCAGTGAGTGCTGCTTGCACAGCAAGCTTGGCCGTCTCACCGTCACGGATTTCTCCCACCATGATGACATTTGGGTCTTGACGCAGTGTGGTGCGCAAACCGTTTGCAAAGGTATAGCCGATTTCGGGGCGAATCTGCGATTGGATGACACCCTCCATATAATATTCGACAGGATCTTCGAGTGAAAGCACATTCTGCGTTTCGCGATCGACTTCTGCGAGCATTGAATACAAAGTAGTTGATTTACCAGAACCGGTCGGGCCAGATATAAGTATGAGGCCGTATGGTCGCTTGAGTGCACTCCGAATCGAAGCAAGCGCCCGATCAGTGAATCCCAAGTCGCTCAAAGGAATGAAGCCTTGTTCGCGGTCTAGAATACGAATCACTATCTTTTCTCCATTGTAGGATGGAAATGTTGATACGCGGAAGTCTACTTGGCGACCATCAATAGAAGCAGAGAAGCGACCGTCTTGTGGCTTGCGTCGTTCGTCGAGTCGAATCGACGAAAGCACTTTGATACGCGCCACAAGCGCGCGATGGGTTTCAATAGGTAGCACGACACTTGTGTGAAGCGAGCCATCGACACGATACCGAATACGCACACCACTCGCTGTGGGCTCGATGTGAATATCTGATGCCTTGCCGTCGATTGCATAGCGAAGAATAGTGGAGACGAGTTTGATTGCGGGCGCATCTTCGCGAAGGTCACCCCCTCCTCCCTTGCCCGACACAGCAGCCAATCCACCGCTCAAATCAACTTTCTCTTCAACTTCGTCGTGGGAATCGACTTTTGGCTGTTTGCTTTGTGCAAGATTTTCACTTTCGAGATCTGAAAGTGCTTTATCAACATCGCCTCCAATCCCTCGATACATGACTTTGATTTTTTCAAAGTCGTCGGCTGTGATTTTAAATATCTTGAATGGTGTACCTGTTTTTCGTGCAATAAAACTCAACGCATCGATGGCCGCAAGATTCTCGGGGTCTACCATACCCACCTCAAGCACACCGTCTACAACCCCAAGTGGGGCGAACTGATAGTGTACTGCTGAGGTCTCCGGAATGTATTTTAGTACATCATAAGGGACTTTCGTCTCACCCAATGCCCTTTCGGGTGCTCCATCGTGCCCGTGTATATCATCGTCAGAAACGGCGCCTGCTGTAGCTAGTGGATTCGTCCCAAGCGCACTGTTTGTTGCTACCATACATAGACTACTCGCTCAGGAGCGACCCACGCTCTCGAGGTGAGAGCGGTGGTGTTGAAGTCGACAAGGTATCAAGTGGTGCGAATGGATTGCGCCTCCCAATTGGCTCTGCAACTATCTCTGTCCGGAAATCGCGAAGGCTGATGAACGCAGGGTTATTAAATATGGTGCCAGCAAGCTGAATCTCGCGCAGTTGGAATATCAAGTCGAGGATTGCCCGCTCTTGTTCCGCGGCGGCGCCAGATACATTATCAGTTGCTAAAAGTGTCTCTGGTTTTGATGCACCTCCGGAAATTCCGTACCACAAGGCAGCAATAATCAAAAGCACCACGACGCCAAGGATTATTTTGTTCTCTTTAATAATTGAAAGCATATTATTTCAACCAGTAGGTACGAATAGCGATATTGTACACATAGGTGGGCTCGATTTCGGGGGGCAGAGTCAGGTCCTCACCATTCCTGCGCACGATCGGCTCTGGCTCAATTTTGAGTCCAACCAAATCGACAATACGAAGGCTTGATTCGAGGTCTTCGAGGAATCGCACGAAGTCGCCGTAGGTCGCACGAGTAGAAAATTGAAGAGTGAGTGAGTCATGTTTCTTTTTTTGGTCGGTTAGCGCACCAATAACGGTCGCATCTTTGGTTGCTTTTTCGTCTTCACGACTAATCAAAACATTCTGTATAGCCATACCATATCGCGTTGCCAAACTGTCAAGATCGAGTACCAGGCGCACATTATCAACATGATCGGGCAACAGCTTTGCTAGTCTCTCGAGTTGTTCCGTGGGAAACGCGTTGAGCCGACTAATAAGTGACTGTTTGAGCGTGGCAAGCTCTTTTGATTTTTGAAGTGCTGCATCATATTCAGAACCTTGTGCCTGCAGACCCTTGATACGCACATAGGCGGGTTGGGTGTAGATGAAGAATACTGCACCAGCAATCACGAGAGATAAAATTGTACCGAGTATTTTTGTCATGGCGCAAATCCAGGTATTTCCTCTGGCAACTCACCCTCTGCCGGCGGGAGCTCCGGAGCTTGCTCAATTGCCTGTCGTATCAACCCTGCGTAACGCATACTCCCTGGGTTTGCCGTCGACACCATGTCGAATTTCACCCCATCGTCGGTACGATTTATGTTTGAAAATATAGGACTAATGATGGCGCCATGTTTTCCAAACAAATCAGCCTGAAGCGCAATCGAGTTCACGCTCCGCGCGAGTCCGCTTAGCTTGAGATTTATCTCTCCCCCCTCTGTCATTTCGTATGCAAGTGTCCGTAGCGAAACTGTATCGAGCGTTAGCTCTTCAAATGTATGAAAGAGTACGGAGGGCGCAAGATGCTTTTCAAGGAGATCCTCACCCGTGCTCATTCTGTCATCGAGACGATTCATTTCGGCTATGAGCGTCGGTTCGAAACTCTCCTGCGCACGCACCAGCGTCTGTTTCTTGCCTGTCAATGTCGAAGACAACAACTTCTCGTAGAGAAACACGCCCACACCCAAGGCAACTGAGGCGACCAGTGTGACGATGGAGAAAAGTAGGAACAAATCTGATGCACCGCTTTTGTGTCGTGCAAAACCACCGCCGCCATATTGTGCGGTGTCTCGGGGAATGAACGATGATTTTATTTGAGATTCCATGTAGTGAAGTAGCCACCGCTATTCGGTATCATCCGTACGCACATGGGTACAGTATCCCATACAAAACGCATGCAGATATCCACACAAGGGGATAAATATAACCGCGAACGAGATACTCCTATTTCTCTGAAAGTTTCCGCAGGGCCACACCAACGGCGACTGAAAACCCAGGACCAATGGTGCGTAACACTTCTTCGAGAAATGCCGGAGATTCAACCTTGCCGAAAGGGTGTGCGATTTGTAGCTCGGCATGAAGGCCGTCTTGTGCAGTACGGCTGAGATTCGGCATGGACGAACCGCCGCCAGAAAGCACCACATGCGATACATTTTTATTGTAGCGTTTGCCAAAGCTCAGCAACACGCGATTTACTTCGGTAAACATGCGATTGAAAGTTGACTCGATGGTCTGATGGATACGATCGTTTTCCTCACGCGTGTAGGTGGGAGAATCAGTTAGTCCTATTTCTCTTTTCATACGCTCGGCCTTCTCGAATGTCCATCCCATCGCACGGGCAAGCGATTCAGTGATGTGTTGGGCACCGATGTTTAGAAGATGTGTCATGTGCACTACCCCTCTCTCGACGATGTAAATCTTTGTAGTGGATGCGCCCATATCTACCACCGCAATAGGGACAGGAGAGCGATCCAATGCCGACCTGATAGTGCTGAAAATTTCAATCTCGAAGAACGACACCGAGACTCCAGCCGTCTCCATGATGGTTTGGTATGCGCGTAGTGCCTCATTATGGATTGCAACCAAGAGCACCTCACGCCCCTTCTTTTGCATCACACCCTCCTTGACGACACGGTCAAAGGCGTCGTCTTCTTTTTCGCTCTCGGGGATCACAAACCAATCGAGAAGCACTTCGGATATAGGTATGGGAATGTATTTCCGCGCTTCGATGGGAATCATGCGCTTTAATTGCACATCATCCACATTGGGAAGATCCAGCATGGAGATGAGGCTGGATGCAAATGGAATAGAGACGCCAGCGTGTACCGCTGTCACATTTGCTTCTTTCATCAAATCCCTCAGTGCTTCGGCTGTTTTGTCTACAGGAAGTTTGGTTGCCTTGCCCACAGCAACACCCGCATAGGGGCCGAGCGCGATTTCTCCGTATGTTTCCAAAATCGCACTCTCTTTGTTGGTGCGCAACTGCACAATCTTGATCGACGACGATCCGATATCGATACCCAACACGCTATTGGTACCGCCATTACCTGAAAGCATGGAGCTCAACGACCCAAACATGTTACCCAATGATGACATAGTATTTATGTACAGTGTATCATGCCAACATTATGCAACTCCCCGCGCATGTGCGTAGATGGTGCACCCTTGTGGACACTCTGCTTGCAGACGCACTTTTTCCACCAACTGCACGCGCTGGGCGAGTGCGTACCCGAGGCACACTTCCCTTGCATATACGCACCGAAGTGCGCTCAGGCAGAGATGTCATTATATTGAGCACATACAAAGACCCGCACATCAGTGAAGCGGTGTGTGCTCTCAAATTTGATAAAGATGAAGCCGCCGCCCAGTTGCTCGCGCGTCTCCTCGACGATTTTTTGTATGAAGAACTTGCGGACCGCCACCATTTATATAGTGAAAAGATTGCTTGCGTTCCCATACCATTAGGAGAAAAGCGTTTGGTAGAGCGCGGCAAGAATCAAATCGATCGCATTTTGGAACAGTCGCAGGCGCTTCGAGATGCCGAGGTGCCTATTGCGCACTTGCTTGTGCGAACACGCGACACATCGGTACAGTCCACACTGTCAAAACAAGCCCGCTATGCAAATATTGCCGACGCTTTCGCGGTTTCTTCTACGCATACTCCTTTTCCATACAAAACAGTCTATTTAATTGATGATGTGGTGAGCACGGGCGCCACCATGAACGAAGCGGCCCGAACCCTCGAGGCCTCAGGGTTACGCGTACTTGCACTTGCCATAGCCGGTTGACCTCGCCCCGCAACACGCGTATATTCGGCGTACTCAACCCCTATGACCATTCCAAGACTTAGTACCCCACAATCCGTAGGCGTCATTCTCATTACATTTCTCGCCTGGGGGGCCATCTCTACAGGTTGGTTTTTGTGTGGCGTACGCAACCTATGCATCGCACAAGCTGCCGAAACGACCATTTCCACCGTTACTGAACAGCCGGTAGCCGAAATCTATACGCTTTCAGGGTCTGCGGGCGAAATCCTCATCATGCTTCTTGTTTCTTTTGTCCTTGGTACATTCCTTGGACGCCTTCTTTCCATCGAACGAAAGGCCGCGGTTACTGAAGATGCGCCGCCGATTGTCATTGCGAAAACTCCAACACTCGAACCTCGCCCAGCACCTGTCGTAATCAATCTTCCACATGCTACCGAAAAACCCTTGATTACCGCGCCGGCATTCACCCCCCGTCCAACACGGCCCGACATGAACCTTTCAAAACCGAAACCTCCATCACGACAATTTAATACATCGTGGAGCAAGCCTCCCTCATCGCGCCCAGAAACAGGCCTCATCTAATCTCTCTAACAGACTGGTACAATGGCAAGAATGCACCTAGGCATTCTCTATGCATGTATCGCGATGATTGGCTGGGGTCTCGGCGATTTTTTCATTCAAAAAGCGACACGCATTATCGGTATTTACAAGGCACTCTTCTTTATATGCATCAGTTCGACGGTGATTCTTTTTCCTTTTATTGGAGATGAGATTTCCGTACGAACTTTCGAGGATTATCAATCGCTCGCACTACTGAGTGGAATAATTTTTGTCTACGCACTCTTCCTCTTCCAAGCACTCAAGCGCGGGAAGATTTCTGTCGTTGAGTCGGTGGTGGCACTTGAACTGCCCATCACAGTCGGCTTGGGAGTATTTGTGAATGGTGAGTCGCTCTCTGTGCACCAGTTTATTATCTTTTTTGCTATATTTGCAGGTGTTATTTTGGCAACTACACCCCGCCTTGATAACCTGCGCTATCACAGGCACATCTTCGAGAAAGGGGTGCTTCTCGCCTTTGTTTCCGCATTTCTCTCGGCACTCACTAATTTCTATATCGGTACCTACTCGCAAAGCATGTCGCCCTTGTTTGTTATTTGGGCAACCCATGGGATGCTTGCGGCACTGTGTGGTGTTTACATCATAGTGCGAGGTGAGGTGAGATCATTGATGCAGGACATACGAGCGCACCCCTATATCATTCTGGCGCAGACCTTTTTTGATAACATGGCATGGATTTCCTATGCATACGCTACCAGTATAATATCCATTTCTATCACCGTCATGATCAGCGAAAGCTATATTGTTCTTGCTGCACTCTTAGGCTATTTTGTGGGGCGCGAAAAACTAAGTAGGCACCAAGTCCTGGGGGCTTGTATTGCCTTTACAGGGCTCTTTGCCCTCCTCGCAACACTCGATTCGTAGAAGGTGCACGATGGGGTATGTTCAGCTATACTTGCCGGGCAGAAGCGATGTAAAGTACATATGAATAACGGAGAGGTGGCAGAGCGGTCGAATGCAGCACACTGCTAATGTGCTGAGCCTCAAAAGGGTTCCGAGGGTTCGAATCCCTCCCTCTCCGCCAGATTGGCAACTTTGAACCGAAGTAAAATAAGGTTCATTTGGCCAATGATTAGTGATATTATCTACTATGGTCATAATCCTCAATTTTGGAAGTCAGTTTGCTCACCTCATAGCAAGGCGCGTGCGGGATCTCGGCGTAAAAGCCGAGATTTTGCCTTTTGATACTCCAGCTTCTGAAATACAAAAATACAATCCTGTTGGTATCATTCTGTCCGGCGGTCCTGCTTCGGTGTTAGAGAAAGGTAGTCCTCGAGCGGACAAAGCAATCTTCAAGCTCGGTATTCCGGTTCTTGGTATCTGCTATGGTCATCAAGTCATGGCGCACATGCTTGGCGGCAAAGTCATCAAAGGCAAACATCGAGAATTTGGCAAAGAGGTCTTGAGTATTAAAGATAAGAAAGGAATTTTCCAAACACTTTCTGCAAAAGAAATTGTTTGGTTCTCGCACGGCGATCAAGTGTCGATATTACCGAAAGGATTTAAGCAAACAGCATCTACGGTCAGTTGTAAGTATGCTGCTTTTGCTGCTTCAAAGAGCAATTTTTGTGGCATCCAGTTTCATCCAGAAGTGACTCACACCCAGCATGGAGAAAAGTTACTCAAGAATTTCCTTTTCTCAATCTGCAAAGCTAAGAAAAACTGGAAAATAAGCTCGGTTACTGAAAATATCATTACAGAAGTAAAAGGCGAGCTTGGAGACAGACATGTTGTAGTAGGTATCTCTGGTGGCGTTGATTCATTGGTAGCCGCTACGCTTATCCATAGAGCTATCGGCAATCGTCTCCATGCAGTTTTTATCGATACGGGGCTTCTGCGTAAAGGAGAGGTCGAACAAGTTGCTTCATACTTGCGCAAGAATGGCTTCAAACAACTTCATGTTATTGATGCAAGCCAACTTTTCTTGAAACGGTTAAAGGGCATTTCTGATCCAGAACAAAAGCGTAAAATCATCGGGCATAGTTTTATCGAAGTATTTGAAAAGGCGATTAAGAACGAGCTCAAGAATCACACAATCGCATATCTGGCTCAAGGCACTATTTATCCCGATCGTATAGAATCCGCTTCGACTTCAAAAACAGCGGCGAAAATTAAAAGCCACCATAATCTTACTCTTCCTGAAAAGATGGGCTTTAAGATTCTTGAGCCTATAAGAGATTTATACAAAGACGAGGTGCGTCGCGTAGGTCTAACTCTCGGACTTCCAAGAGAGCTACTTTGGAGACACCCGTTCCCAGGTCCTGGGCTTGCTGTTCGTATTGTCGGAGAAATTACCGAAGATCGGCTCCAAATACTTCGCGAAGCCGACGCAGTGTTTATCGAGGAGCTACGTAAAGCTGGAGAATACGAAAAGATTTGGCAAGCTTTTGCCGCACTGCTACCGGTTAAGGTGGTTGGAGTTATGGGCGACGGCCGAACCTATGAATATGTCATTGCGCTCCGTGCAGTTGATTCGATAGATGGTATGAGTGCCGATTGGCACAAAATCCCGAACGAGCTGCTGGAAAAAATCTCCAACGCGATTATCGGTAAGGTGAGAGGAGTAAATCGAGTACTTTACGATATTACTCAAAAGCCACCTGCGACCATTGAATATGAATAAAGTTATGGAAGAACAAGAAAAACAATCTCAACTGGTTGGTAATTTTAGTGAGATGGTTTCAGTTACAAACCTGTTTTTATCTGAATTTGAAAAAGTCTTTGGAAATACGGAAATAAAAAAGTCCTTACCGACAGTAGAGGGAGTCTACATGTACGCGATAATTATGCATTTAGGGAAGATTTATAGTAAATCCTCAAATGAGCATTTTAGTTTGGATAAATTTAAAAATCTCTTTCCAGAAACTATTGAGAGGGTTAACAAAATGTATGATGACCACAAAGATATCATTGGAAAAGTTAAGAGTAACCGGGATAAATTATTTGCGCATACCGACAAAGACTTTTTAAAGTTAGGTTTTTCCCAAGCGCACATTGATAAACTAAGGAGTCTTTATCAAACTGACTTTTCTCGTATTAAGGCGGTCGGGAAAGAACAAGAACGATATACCCCGGTAGATCTTGGTGGTGATTTAGCCGAAATTAAACAAATGCTGCAAGAAGCAGATAAATTATGGTGGGACTGTATTATGTTGATTGATTTTGAAAATAAACAAAATGTTAAAACAAGCTGACTTTGAAAATGTATTTTGGGATCTTTTATTTACTTATCGACAATTGTTGCTAAATGGAAATTTACATAAAAGAGTAAATACCGAGGTTTACCAAAAGAATCCCGCTACATGGAATACTATACTCCTCAGTTTAGAGACTGGAGTTGTACTTGGCTTGGCAAAATTACTTGAAGAGAATTATTTTGGAAGAAAGTTTGATAGTCAGGAGTTAAATCAAATCTCTGAAAAAATTATCAATATGCGGAATAGTATCATTGCCCATAATGACCTTTCCGTAATGCGAAACAAAAAATCCTTTCTTGAAGAGAATCAATTAACAGGTACAGATATTATTAACATGATCGACGCCTTGAAAAAGAGAGCTATTCAATATCAACTAGCATTTAATTCAAGAATTGAAGTCCAAAAATTATTTGAAGAAACTACTAGAAATGCTATGAATGACCTTGATAATTGGCTGAATTCTTTCAGAACACCGCTCTAGTAAACTTTTTATTTTACGGAATAATCCACTGCATTCTTGCCCTTATCTGACCTTGGTTTTGGCACCTCAAACCACTCTGGGTGAACTTTGTAGATTGCTCTTAGTTTCTGTATACTTTTATCAAGATCCTCGAATTTGAGCCGTGTTTCCGGTTCAAAGTTCCGGGCATCGTCCCCGCCAGTAGTTTTGGAAAGTGAGCGTTAAAATACCCTTGTTTTAAGCTACTTTCCAAAACGGAAAAGTGATAAAATGAGTGAACCCTGAAGGGATTCGAACTGACATGTATAAACACCGAGGCAAAGCAGAATATCAGAAAGTTCTAAACGTACCCGAAGACTATGTCGTTGATGGTTTTGTTGCTATCGGTACGCATCCAAAAGACAAAGAATATCCTCATTTGTACGAGGCTTTAGAAAAGCTCGGGTTACAGTACACTGAAGAAAAAATCGAACAAAGATTTTTTGGCGACATAAAAAGCTTCAGAATCGGTGACAAACGAGTTTGGTTTGATGTTGTGTACGGGGCGGCATATTTAAGCGAAGTTGCTCATCTTGGGTGCCTTTTGGGATCAAAGGTAAACATATTGCTTGGAACTTGCGGTGCATTGCATGAAGACCTAAATTCGGGAGACACGATTCTTCCCTTCGCTTCTTATGGAAACGAAAGCGCAACGCGCATGTATCAGCGAGAGAACACGACTTATTTATACGAATCTGATGCTGAATTAAGAGCAAAGCTAAAAGGGCATCTTTCAAATCGAACTCGTGTCGATGAAGGAAAGTTAGTAACAGTCCAGGCAATGCTTGGCGAGACTAAGGAAGATGTTGATCAATGGGCAAGAGAAGGATACTCTGCTGTAGACATGGAGTCAGCAACTTTCTTTGCCGTGTCTAAACACTTCAATGTGCCAGCGGCTGCGCTTTTATTGGCCGCAGATAATTTGATAAAAAATGAGTTAGTAAACGATCCGGGATACGAAACTCTCCGAACTCAACGCACAGCAATTCGTAAGGAAAACTATGAGATCGCCCTTAAAACTATTTTAGATATATGACAAAGACAAACCTAAAAAAGAACCCCGGTATCTCACAAGAACGTTTGAAAGAATTTAAACGCGCCACGCTTATTGCCTCCACCGGCTCATCACTTCGCCTTTCTGGCTCCAAAGTTACCAACGAGGAGGTGGAGCAGATTTTGAACGCGGTTAGTAAACCTTCTGAGCAAAAGTAGGCACCTCAAACAAATCAGGCTTTTCTTGGTAAATCAGCCTCAATTTTCGTATAATTCTATCAACGTTGCTATGGTTGAGCCGTCCTATCGGTTCAAAGTTCCGGGCATCGTCCCCGCAGAAAAGGACTTCGCACGCGCGGAGCGCGTGCGAAGTGGGTTCGCGCAAAGGCCAATATCTCACCGCCTAGCAAAACCCCGTCAGGGGTTATTTTGCTGGCGATAGGAGCAAGGCGCCTGCGCGCCTTGCGTGAGGGATTCGAACGCCGGAGCGATGTTTTTTGTGGAAGCAAAAAACCGCGAGGCGCGGCCAGCAAAAATTTGGCACCTGGCAAAATTTTATGCGGGGCCGAATCCCTCCCTCTCCGCCAGTGATTTTATTAAGTAAACAAATAACTTTATGCTTCGGGACGAAGGAATTCGAACCTGCTACTATTGAGATATGAATAAATTTGTACTCGCCGGCGTAGTAGCGATTTTAGTAGTAGCAGGATGCTGGTGGTATTTTAATCAGTCGAGTGTTCCTACAATTTCCGAAACGATGCAATTACCAACCTCACAGCCTAACACTCGGCAAGAGACCAAACCAACGAAGCCGGACGGTACTGTCTCAAAAAAAGCTCTCAAATTTGGCAAACTTTTCGCGTCGGTCAGTTCTGGTCCTGCGCCATTGCAAGTGAGGTTCTCTGCTCCTGGAGTAATACCGACGGGTCAGGAAAGTTCTTTTCGAATAGATTTCGGTGATGGAAAAACGGAGAAAGGGACCGCCTTTACCTGCTTTGAAACTCAATGCGTTTTAGATCACACCTATTCATCGCCAGGTACCTATCGAGTTGATCTGTATACACCCGGGCCAAGCCCTGACTCCCCGCACTTCGATGCTCTAGTTTATGGCACAATTACAATAACTGTGAACCAGTAAACATGGGAGGAACAGGGGCAGGCACAGTTAATCCCAAACTGCCGATTGTAATTGCCCTAGAAACTATGCGGCGAGGTCGTTTTCAGCCTTACTATCTACAGTACCTTGCAGGGTTTTTTGAAACACGGTCGCAACAATGCCAATGCTACCAGAGACAAAAATGACAAGAAGGCCCATAAACACACCGCCCGCAATATCATCGCCTGGCCGAGCTATAAACAGATAGGCTTCTGCCGCTATACTAAAGCAACACGAGCCCTCGCAACACTCAAAATACCTTACTAATTGCCCATGATGCAAGTGACATAACGATTGAACCGACCAACGCAGGAATGATGCCGCTCACAATAAAACTTGGGACAATGAGGGTCATGCCCCAGAAAAGTGCCGCGTTTAGCACGAAAGAAAATATACCGAGGGTAAGAAGCGTGATGGGAAATGTCAGCACTTTCAACACTGGTTTGATTGCCGCAACTATCACTGCCCAGATGAGCGCGATCAGTCCGATAGTCATCCAACCGCCCGTAATGGCAATCCCCGGCACATTCGTTACGATCGCATACAAAGCAACACCAGTCAGCGCCACGCGAACGAGTAGAGAGAGCATCCTTTCACTGTACTCTCTATTGACCAGAGAGCGAGGACTATATGTGAAAAAGCCGCGCGCAAAGCGTGCGGCATATCAAGCGTGCGTCAAGACATCAAGAAGCGGACGATGTTCCGGAATGAGAGCAAGACCAATTCTATCCTCATAGACCCATCCCGCACATTCAATCCCCTTGCCCAACCGCACTTCTCCATCACTATATGTGGCATGCATCAGCAGTGACACCACCCCATCACGCGCACCCTTGTAGCGCCAATCAGGAATGTGACATGACCCACAAAAGGTGAGCGGCCCGCATTTTACACCAGGAAGTTCTTTACTTACGACTCGCAGGCCGGTCGCTTCATATCTATCGTCGAGTTCTGGGTTATAGAAACTCCCCGGAAATCGCCACAGATCCTCTCCGAACTTTTTGATTAGAAGCACATGCCCATCCGCAACCACGGCCACATCGACTGCGGGATAGGTAAGCGCTTTGCGACGAACCGAGCTCCAAATCACACCGGCTCGAAAATCAGGAGTGTGCCGCACATCGATTGCATCACGGATTCCCGTCGCGCTCCCTCGAAAAATAGTCCCGATTTCTTCGACGGGGAATCGCCCAGTATATCGGTGGATAAAGCTATCGCGTGAACCGTAAATCACGGCATCCTGTCCTGGGAACTCCTTTCGTATGAGTGTGTCGATATGTGCCGAGCGCACTGCATACGAAGAAGGTCGTGTTGGAGACGGAAGAATAACAAGATCCCCATCCCATTTTCCTATTGTTTCGCGCACCATATGTTCGCGCATTTCGAACGAAAGCGGGTTCTTGTTGGTTGCGTTTCCTTGTGCCACACCGAGCACGACCAACATTGTCGTATGCCTCTCTTGCACCTGCTGTAAAAGGAACCTATGCCCTTGATGCAGTTCCGGTACCTGGAACCGCGCAACCACAACTCCTACAGTGCTTTTTCTCACGCATTGTTCTCCTCTTCTGCACTCACCCTACCCTATCGAGGAAAATATTTCAACACACACCTCTAGTTAGTCCAGAGTTTGAACATACTAAATGTGACCGTCCCGAATACATTCGCATAATCATCCGTCCATAGAGGTGTCGTTGTTGGCATGACGAATTCTGGGATAGTAACAAACTGTGGAGTAACAAAAGCTTTTTGATTTTTTGAGAGCACCACCCATACCGAGCTTGCCCCTTCACTTTCATCCGAAATCACATCATCTGAAACGACTCTTGCTGAAAGTCCCAGCTCTTGGGCAATGCGCATAATGACCGGGGAGAGCTCGAGGTATCGACTCGATGTGTGTACGCCGACAATTCCATTGTCATCGCGCAGGTGCTTGAAGTACAACTCGATTGCTTCTTTAGTGAGCAAATGCACCGGCACTGTATCATCGCTAAATGCATCTATCAGAAGCACATCGTACTGTTTGCTCCCCTCCTTAAGCTCGGCGACGAGCAAAAGGCGTCCGTCACCAATGTGCACCTCGCTCTTTTCACAGGCATTGAGGTAAGTGAAGCGTTCGCGCGCCAGTTTTTCGACACGGGGATCGATTTCGTAGAACGAGAAGTGATCACTTTTTCGACAATACCCTGCCAGAGTACCTGCACCAAGCCCCACAACACCAACATCCAGAGGTTGCTTGCCGCGCACTTCACGCATGGCGAGAATGGCGCGCCCAGCCCCGCTGGTGGGAACATAGTAGGTAGTGGGGTTGAGTATCATTTCACCGGTCATGCGCTGTGTGCCATGCAAAGTCGTCCCATGATACAGACTTCGTAGTTCGTTGTATTCATATACCTTGATCATTCCGTAAAAGTCGCGACTCGCATATACAGCACCCTCTGTTTGCATATAGACAAATTGTCCCACCATGTAGATCGCCAGAAACGCGCAGACCATTTTTAGTGTCCGCGCATTCTTGTGAAATTCGTCGCGAATATATGTCGTCGCGGGGAAAAGCGCGATAGCGAGCACACCTACCGCAAGCAGGATAAATACAAATTCAAGAAAATCGCGGACATACACCGGCGCAAGAATACTCATTGCAAATGTACCGATAGCACCACCGAGCGCGACCCACACATAGTAGATTGCCGATTGGTGCCCTAGAGGACGGTACTCATAAAGTAATGAGTGGCAGAATAAACTACCTGCAAAAAAGAGTGCTAAGTTCGAGAAAAGCTGCTTGCCTATGTCGTACACACCCACATCAAGAAACAAGAACGACGATGCAGCGAATAGTGCAATCAATGCCGGTACGGTACCACCCCTTCCCCAACCCTCGAAGGCAAGGACGAACGAGAGAAGATAGAGTGCCAATGGCACGACCCACAAAAACGGGATGGGTGCGATTACTTGTGTCATGCGTTGCGTCGTCGCGATCATCAACGCAACCGGCAAGGCGGCAAGGCTGAGCCAGACACCTCGGCGCATCCAGGTAATCGGCTCGTTCTTTATATGCTCGTGTGTCGCCGTCACCGAGCGCATGTGCCACATAAGCACCGCCATCAGCACGGCGCAGACTGCAAAACCGATTGTCCAAATCGTCTGTTGCGTACTCAGAGAGAGCAGTGGTTCGATACAAACGGATAGGTGCCGAGGGCAATGAAAGATCCCAGATTTGAAAGCGAATATAGATGATATGGCTCAGCGTGCATTTTTTGTGTGTACCAATATTGTAATAGTGGTCCTGTGCTCGCTAGAAGCAGGTAGGGAATACCCACCGTGCTGATCAAAGCAATAATCACTTTGAATGCAGGAATGACAGAGCTTTCAAGCGCACCACCAAGTGTGGGAGTGTCCCCACTGACCTGCGTAAGCCCAACAAACGCCATGAGTGTCGCCACCATGAGGAATAGTCCGTGTATGCTGAGCTGTACCTTTATAGAAAATTTTGTTATGAAAAATACATATAGATATCCAAAGAAAAGTGCAGTGGTGAAGAACACCAAGCTTGCGGCCCACACAGACACAGAGCCACCAAAAAACGGCAGGAGATAGCGGGCAATCATCGGCTGGATTTGAAACAAAAGGAATGCGCTCGAGAAAACCGTCAGTGAGAATAGTGGCGGCGTCTTTGTGCCCAAACTCCGGAACATAAGTACCACGGCAGTATACCAGGCGGTACCCTTTTTGCCTGCACTGGAACATCGACATATCTGTAACTTTATGGTATGAACCTTATAGCTATCGGAGACGACGATGTCGAAACACTCTTCGCATGCACTTTGTTTGCGAAACACGGAACGAAGCTTGCTCCGTGCCGAGGTTCTTCTTGTCTGTGAAGGTACCTCTGGAAACGACAGGAAGGACGGCTGGCATTGGGGACTTCCTGGCGGCAAGTGCTGTTCTAACAAGAGAACGCAAGGTCTTTGCTGTGCTGAAACTCCGGCCGAAACGGTCATTCGCGAATGCAAGGAGGAAACCGGCTACGATACTGTAGTCGAGCAGTTCCTCCGCTCAGAGGGGCAACAAAACCCCGAGACCGGAGCTCGTTTCAACAAAGTTTTCTTCTTGGTGAAGGTCGCCTCGGGCGAGCCACTTCGCAAAAAAATCTTTGGCACCGAGACCCCGCGATGGTTCCCTCTCTCAAAACTGCCGCGGAACATGTACCGATCCCACCGCGACATGCTTGCCACCTATATTATCAGGGCCAGCGTCCGCTAGTGCCAAAACCGCACCCCTTGGTGCGGTTTTCTTTTGGTATACCTGTTCTGCGCGTATACTCATGCCATGAATCCTGGCGACCTTCTCACCGAACACTTCCGCCTAGTTCCTGACCAGAAGAAAGCTCTCCACCGTCTGAAAGTTGCGACTATACACGATCTTCTCTATCACTTCCCTGTGCGTTATGACAACATCCAAGAATCTGGCACCGTCGCTTCGCTCGCGCATGGCACTACGGTGACATTGTATGGAAAGCTTTCACGACTCACTGCCAAAAAACTTTGGAAAAGTCGCCGCACTGCAACCGAGGGATGGTTTGAAGACGGCAGTGGTCGTATCAAAGTCATTTGGTTCAACCAACCCTACATTTCAAAGATGGTCCCCGAGAATGTGGTAGTCAAACTCTCGGGCACAGTGGCCGGCAAAGAAAAACCGTACATTACCAACCCAGAAATAGAAGTTGTTGCGGGGAACGCAATTGCTGACGGACTTTTCCGTACTGAGGAAAATAGCGAAGCCGTGTTATTTCCTGTCTACCCTGAAAGCCAGGGGATCACCAGTCGATGGATGTATCATGCGCTCAAGAAAATACTTGCCGAACGATTTGTACAAGAATTAGAAGATCCGATTCCTTCTGAAGTGCGCGATACTTACCATTTACCTGACCTTCCTTCAGCACTCATCCGAGTCCACCTTCCCAAAACAGTTCGCGATGCGGAAGCCTCACGCAAGCGATTTTCATTTGAAGAAATGTTTGTGCTCCAAATTGGCAAACAAATTGAGCGCAAAAGAAACACAGAATTGCCCGCCTTTCGCGTCCAAGCAGACCCCGGACGAGTCGAGCAGTTTACCGCCTCCCTCCCTTTTCCACTCACTGGCGCTCAACAGCGAGTTATTGGTGACATTCTCACTGACTTTGAAAAACCACACCCCATGGCGCGTCTCCTTGAGGGTGATGTGGGCTCAGGAAAGACTGTGGTAGCGGCGGCAACGGCATATGCTGTAGTTACTTCGCGCCCAAAAGGACGCATCAGTGGGACCTTGCAGGTGGCATACATGGCCCCTACCGAAATACTCGCTGGCCAACACTTTCTATCCTTTATTGAATTTTATCGGCACTTGCCGATAAATATAGCGCTCCTTACAGGCAGTGGCTGTTTTAAATTCCCTTCAAAAATAAACCGCGAGAAGCCCACGGCGATATCGCGTGCGCAACTCTTGAAGTGGGTAGCGAACGGAGAAATTGCGATGCTTATTGGCACACATGCACTCATTCAGAAATCTATAAAATTCGCGCACTTGGCATACGCAATTGTTGATGAGCAACACCGCTTTGGTACAGCACAAAGACAGAAACTTGCTCACAAAGGAGACGCGCCGCCGCATTTTCTTTCGATGAGCGCGACACCAATGCCCCGTACACTTGCACTCACCATGTACGGCGACTTGGATATTTCCGTGTTGGATGAATTACCCAAAGATCGTGCCGGCATTGAAACCCGACTTGTTCCCAAAGAAAAACGCAGCGAAGCATACTCGATTATGCGACGCGAGCTTTCCCTTGGCCGTCAGGTATATGTGATTTGCCCGCGGATCGACGAACCAGATCCCGAGAAAGAGATGGCTCTTCGTGCCCGATCAGTAGTTGCTGAGGCGAAGCGACTCAAGAAAGAGGTGTTTCCTGAGTACACCATCGGCGTACTGCACGGCAAGATGACTCCTGCAGACAAAGACAGCATAATGAAATTATTTTCTAACGGGACCATCCATATTCTTGTTGCTACATCCGTGGTTGAAGTGGGTGTTAATGTCCCAAATGCAACAATAATTATGATCGAGGGGGCCGAGCGATTCGGCCTGGCTCAACTTCACCAGCTACGGGGTCGTGTCTTGCGTAGCGCGCATACAGCCTACTGCTTCCTTGCACCAGAATCCCTTTCGGAAACATCTCGCAATCGCTTGAAAGCAATTGCCAAGACTCGCGATGGATTTGCATTGGCAGAACAAGACCTACTACTCCGCGGTGCGGGTGATTTATATGGACGATCACAATGGGGTATTTCTGATTTAGGTATGGAGGCACTTAAGAATCCAAAACTCATCGAAGCGGCTCGTGAGGCAGCGCGGTATCTTGTCGAGAAGGACGCCGTACTTCCAAACCTCATCGAGCGCGCCGAACGCACTGGCGCTCTTCTCCACGAAGAATAGCGAGCCCAATCTTTTTCTAGTTGCCACCACCGCCGGTGTCACCATTGGCTCTTTCGGCACATCCGGTTATGAAGTAATTAGACGCACCGCTATCACAGCCATCCCTAGATGGCGGATTTGTGGTCGTTGTAGTCGTACCGACAATCACGATACTTGCCGTGCGCTGTACCAGCGTGGTTGGTGGTCCAAACGAGAGTCGGAGCGTGTAGTTAGTGCTTCCGGTTATTGAAGGATATGTGTGCACATGAGTTGTTGTGTCACGGTTACTATTGCAACCGACCGTTGTATGCGCGCGCGTTGCCGATGGCCGGCCATCACCCCACTCGACTGTAAACCCAGTGCATGCATTTTCCAGAGTAAATCGAGCTTGTATCTTGGTTGCCAACCCTTCAAAACTTGGCGTGATGGAAAGCTGTGGATCAAAGGTGGCGGCAGTGCCGACTACATTGAGCGTGACACTACTCACCGGCGGAGTGAGGTTGTTTATTTGTGCGGCACGCTCTTTGTACAACTTGGCGACCTTCGCTCCACCAGTGTCATATCGATGTGTGATATTAAATTCGTGCGCACGGCAGGCATTTACTGCAAATTGCAACGGTGCTTTTTCTCCGTCGCCAAAATCAAGCGTGTACTCACCACCTGCACATGATGCGGCTCCATTGATGCGTGCATTAAATGTCACGGTAATCGGCGCGTTGCCATTGAGTGGTGATGCACTCAGAGAATCTGCCAAGAGAGCCGGTGTGGTGGCGATAGTGCCCAGGCGCCCCATGAATGTCCCCTGTTGTGACAGGAGTGCCGTCTGTCCACTATGTCGCGAACGGAAAAAATTCGTGAATTGCGTATCACTTCCGCAGGTACCGGCAATCTCGGATGATCCGCCCGGGTACACAGGCAGCCAGCGTGTAATGTCGTAGACATTGCCTTCGTAAGACACCCAACAATCTTGGTAGTAGTTGTGTGCCGACAGCACAAGACGCGTGATGGTACTTACGGTGGTGGGGGGTGGTGTGGTACCAGTCGAAGGTCCGTTGGTCACTTGTACATTCACCGTTGTTTGATGCTCACCGATTGAGAGAGTAACCACATAGGTGCCCGCCGTTGCATACGTGTGTGCGATAGACTGGGAAAGTTCGACGCAACGCGTGGCGGGAACTGTCAGTTCAAACGGGGCAGTACCATCACCGAAATCAAGGAGATAGGTAGAGCGTTCGCAGGATCGTGAAGTATTCACTGTGGCAGCGACAGTCACCGTGAGCGGTGCTCCACCTGAGATTGGAGTCACACGAATAAACGCACCGACCTCTGCAGGCGTGGCGTTTGGACATCCATCGGCAAGTGCGGCACGTGTTCTGGGGCCAACACGACCATATCCCGTACCGGCATAGGTACCCGACGAGACAATCCCGCATGCAACTTGAAATCTCTTGACAGCTGCCTCAGTGAGATTGATATAACGACCCGAGACAACACCCTCAGGGTAGATTGAAATGTCTTGTGACAAGAACGATTGAAGACGCGCCACATCTTCACCTGTTGCACCGCGCGCAATATCACGCGTGAGGAACAACCCGCCGCGAAGCACACTGCCGTTACCTGGATTCAGATTTGAAAGAGGGGCGACGCCTCCTGTACCAGGAGGGTTGGTACCCGAGCCTGTTCCAGTACCAGCCGTGCCTGTGGTAGTAGTGTTTGTTGTTGGCCCTCCCAAATCTCCTTGGAGCGCATTGATGCGCTCCAATAGAGCCTTGATCTGGTCTTCGAGTTCGGCGGATGTTTGAGCGTGTGTGAACAACGGCAGGACAATCATTGAAAGAACCAGTCCAAGCACTATCCCACGCACAGGTAAACGAATAGCCATAAGAAACGCATTAGTCATTAATGATGTGTCCATTGTCCCATGCAAATTAGGGTGTGCAACACCAAATCCACACTTCGTGTCGAGCTCATTGTTTTTGTGCGCCCGCCAGGACTCGAACCTGGAACCACTAAGGTATATTTTCAATCCTGTGTCGTTACTCGCGCGAATTGAAAATCTGTGTGGGCGCACTAGGATTCGAACCTAGAACCACCAAGGTATAAGCTTGGCGCTCTACCATTGAGCTATGCGCCCACACAGATTTTCAATCGACGCTCGTTAGCCACAGTAAGCTTAGCGCTCTACCATTGAGCTACGGGCGCAGTGCGTACACTCTACGCCATCAACTATATACTGACAAACAAGTAATTAGGGCATCGTGACATATGTGTATGGTGGTGGGTACCGTTCAGGGTTGTGCATTTGGTTGTACCGCGCAAGTATAGTAAGCCAGCGCGGAAAATCACCCATATTTATACTGGACAGCTGATAGACAAGCACTGCGCGTTCTCGTTCCGAAGAAAGTACCTCCGCATAACTATCGAGATACTTGGCAAGCGCACCAATGGCTTCCCGAGCAACCGCATTGTCGGTATCTAAAAGCACAGAGAAAAGTTTTGTGTATATTTCGTTTCGTGGAAATGATGCAAGTGACTGATAGAGTCTTTGGTCGCGGAGATGTGCGAGTAGTTCATCTTTGACCGCACCAAGTCCAACTGTGTCAACCTTCCCCTCCGTAACCGTAAACATACCTAGTGCGACCCTCTGTATAAAGTGCTGAAGTTCATGCCGCAACAAAGCATCCAGTTCTCCTGGTGGAAATTTGCCTTCTTTTGGAATCCTAAACGCAATAGTATGGATGGGAAGCCCGCCAAAAATAGATAGATCTTCCTCAGGACGATAAAACCCTGCCGATCCTTTTGCTGCAACGCCAGGAGATTCTTCGTGCTTCCCCCGATCATAAAGTTCGAGATAGTCTTGTTCGTCAGTACACATTAGAACAAGTACAGGACCTTGCATCTTCGGATGAATAAGTCCTCTCGCTGTCTTCCCATCAGCAATCTGACTAAAGATTTGTGCACCAACTTCGGCCCTAGCCTCGTCTTCAGTAACCCCTTCCTGCTGACGCCTCTGCACACCCGCAAGAAAACCGTCATGCCACTGCCGTGCAAATTTCTGTGCCCTGATGTAATTATCGAGTGCCTGCGTAAAGTATGGAGTGAATGCGCGAGGTGCCCCACCAAGAATCTCGAGAATTTTTTCTGGCACCGGATTCTCCAGTCCGAGCGATTCTAGATACTCCTCCAATGCCACAGCAGTTTTTGCAACTGCCACATTTTCGCCCATCGATGTAAATCCTGGTGGGCCGTCGTATTTCTGAATTGAGAAGCCTGAAAATCCCCTTTCTAGCTCGCTCATATCTACACAATCGGCTGGTGCTCAATATCCTGCTTCTTTTTAGGAGCGATGCCGTGCGCGACAAGGAGGTCCTCGAAGTCATCGCGTTCGATGGTTTCCTGCTCCATCAAAACGCGCGCAATTGTATCGAGTGCATCCCTATGCTTTTTAATTACCGCTTCGGCTTTCTTGTGAGCGCCTTCGATTATTTTCTTTACTTCCGAGTCGATCATGGCAGCAACCTCTTCTGAATGTTCGTGGCCTTCAACACCGGTTCCCCCAAACAATGGCTTGCCCCCAGCGGATTCGAGTGCCATCGGACCAACTTTGTCCGACATACCAAAACGCACTACCATATCGCGCGCAAGCGAAGTGAGTACCTGCAAATCATTCGAAGCGCCAGTAGTAAGGTCGCCAAATATCAGCTTCTCGGCAATGTATCCACCAAGCGACACCGCTATGTCATCGAGAAACTCATTGCGCGATTGCATGCGGCGGTCTTCGAGAGGAAGCTTGAGTGTGTACCCTGCGGCGCGACCGCGAGAAATAATCGATACCTTGTGCACAGGATCAGCGTACTCGAGGACCGAAGAGACGATTGCGTGTCCGGCCTCGTGATATGCCGTAATCTCTTTTTCTTTTTTGTTGAGGATGTGACTGCGCCGTTCGGGACCGAGCATGACTTTTTCAATCGAACGCAGTAGGTCGTACTGGGTAATCTCCTTTCGATCTTCACGCGCCGCAAGAATCGCGGCCTCGTTCATGAGGTTGGCCAGATCGGCTCCTGAAAATCCCGGTGTCCTCTCGGCAATGACCGTGACATTTACATCGGCATGAAGCGGCTTCTTTCGTGAGTGAATTTTTAGAATACCCTCACGATCCTCTCTGTCGGGCAAATCGATAGTCACACGCCGATCAAACCGTCCCGGGCGAAGGAGCGCCGGGTCAAGCACATCGGGACGATTTGTCGCCGCCATCACTATCACCTTCTCGCTTGGCTCGAACCCATCAAGTTCGACGAGAATCTGATTGAGCGTCTGTTCGCGCTCGTCGTTTCCGCCACCCACGCCAGTGCCGCGCACACGGCCCACCGCATCAATTTCATCAACAAACACTATCGCCGGTGCGTGCTTCTTTGCGACCGAGAAAAGATCGCGCACACGCGAAGCGCCCACACCCACAAACATTTCGACAAATTCGGATCCGGAAATCGAAAAGAATGGCACACCTGCTTCGCCCGCCACTGCTCGTGCAAGCAAAGTTTTGCCCGTGCCAGGCGCACCCATAAGCATCACACCCTTCGGAATACGCGCGCCAATCGCAAGGAATTTTTCAGGATTTTTCAAAAAATCGACAATCTCAGTGAGTTCAACTTTGGCTTCCTTGGCACCTGCGATATCAGCAAAGGTAATCTTCTGTCCCCCATCATCTGGTGTCATGAGGCGGGCGCGTGATTGTCCAAAGGTAAACGCTTGCATACCTGCGCCGCGCACCTGGCGCGAGAAGTACCACACCAAACCGAGCAAGAGAAGAAATGGAATAATCATCGGTGCGAGCGTAAGGAACCAGAATCGTGCACCTCCGGGATCTTTTATTTCGATAGATATAGTGGTGAGCACTGCAGGAGAAACGCCATAATTCACGAAAGTATCGGTCAGTGAACTTTCAGATTCTTTCTTTGAAGTCTTGGTGGTCTTATCGGCATAGGTAGCGGTGATGTGGTCGCCTTCGACGACAATAGAGGTGATGGTGCTCGATGCAACAAGGTCGGCGGCAATCTGAGAAAGCGGGACATCATCATTCTTCATCACTTGTTCACTAATAACGCCATATACGACTGAAAGCCCGAGGAACAGAAGAAGCGTGAGCCCCGCCTGCATCCAGAAACTAGGTGGCTCTTTCTTTACCTTTGGTGCTCCTGCGTCCCCTTCGGGAGCCTGCTCTTGTCCGCCACGAAGTGAAAATTTCATGCAAATATTGTACCACAAAGGCGCACAAATTTCTTGTGCGCCTTATATCTTGAATCTCTCTCGCACCACACTAATCAAGCGTACGGTGTTGGCATACGCAAGCTCACCTGCCCGCTTAATTGCAACCTTGTCAGCCGAACGCTGGGAGACTGTCTCGGATGCGTCCGGTGCGATCATAATCCAGCGAATGTGCTGTCGTGGCTTTGGTTGTGCGCGCCACGGCCACCACGCACTGCCGCGTTCGCGTTTGAGCATACGGATTTCATACGCCATCACTTTATCCATCGCGGCAGTGCGATCTCGTACCGGACGCGACACACCATGAAGCAACAAAATGACTCGCGCAAAAATCGGGAACAGGAGCCATTCGACCCAACCCATCTTTTCTGGCAGTGGTTGATTGAACAGAATGAGAACATCGGTAGGTCGATAGGTACGCGCGATAGTGCGTACCGGAAACGGCATGCCGCACGCACCATCGACATACTCTTTCCCGCCGATGTGCACTGTGCCTGAACAAATTCCCGGAGCCATCATGGATGCGCGCACTGCCTCAACAATGTCTGGCTCAGCTTTCTTTGCATCAATCGCAAGACCAAGACCAGTACTATATTCGGTAGCGAACACCACGAATTCGGAACGATGCATTATGATGTCATTCTGATCAGGAATGATGTCTTCAAATCCTGTACGCAAAATCCTGCACACCAAATCAATCTCCATGCGCATCCTCCACCAGGGACCGGTCACAAAACCGCTTGTTGCAAGATGTTCATACACTTTCAAAGTGAGGTCGGGAACACCCGCGAGAAACCCGTACAGATTGCCCGATCCAGCCGACACGCCGGCACATACATGTGGTGCTTGTGGTGCTACTTCGTGAAGTGCCTTGAGCATTCCTGCACTCACCACACCCGACATGCCTCCGCCAAGCACAACAATCGCCGGACGAATGCGTGATTTTTCTCCTCTTTCTATCGCCAGTTGTTTGCGTAGAAAATTAGCGAGTACCTCCGTATTTCCAACATATTGCATGAAGACCTCTCTTGTCTGATTCCATAGTACCAAGAAGATTGGGAAATGCGTTCGCTTTCTCCTCGTTTGTGGTAATACCATCTCCAACTAATCTCTGAACACCAAGTCTTGAAAATATGCTATAGCTCGAAGAAAAAAGCTCAATGTATCTACGGATATATTTCACTTTTTTCTTCGTCGCTCCAGCCACAATTTTCTACGACTTTTGTTCAGACCTTACTTGTCGATGGTATAGTTTCAGCATGGCCCTCTTGGAAAACAAAAAAGTGCGACTGAATTACGAAATCCTCGAAACAATCGAGGCGGGTTTGGTACTTTTCGGATATGAAGTCAAATCCATCCGCAAAGGACAGGGCTCCTTGGACGGTGGGCGTATAATCGCACGCGGTAGCGAGGCTTTTTTGGTAGGGGTTACCATCCCTGCTTGGCAGGTAGCCAATGCCCCAAAGACCTACGATTCTGAGCGCCCTCGAAAGCTTCTCTTATCGAAAAGCCAAATTGAACAGGTTTCTGAAGCTGAACGAACAGGGGGATTGACAATAGTGCCACTTTCGGTGTATAATAAGGGGAGAAATTTGAAGCTCTCTCTGGGTATCGCCCGCGGAAAAAAGAAGTATGATAAGCGGCAGGATATCAAGAAGCGCGACGAAGATCGTGCGATGCGCCGAGCTTCAAAACAATAGCCGTTCGACTTACGAAGTCGAACATAGATTTTTGACAATAAACGAATGCTTAAGTGTGGCAACCAAGTGAACCAAGGAGTGTTTGCAATGACTATGAATGGGAATGTTGGTTACTGCATGGACCGCGATTGGAAACGCGCTGTCGAACGCGACCTGCGCGAGGAGGCCCGCAAGGCCACCTACGCCACTCGTGACGCCCGCTACGACACGCTCGGCGGCGGGAGCGCGAAGGCTCGCGCCTTCATCGAGCCCACGCGCGATGACGAGGATGCCGCCTACGCGGGCAGCCCCCTCGGCCTCGCGGGACACTTGTTCCGCTAACCCAGCCCACGCAGCACTACAGGGAGGAGCCGCCACAGCTCCTCTCCACACTCAAGCATTCGTTTTCTACAACTCGCTACAACTCGCCACCCGTACCATGTTGGACTTACGAAGTCCAACATGGTAGCGAGTCCTTCCCCATGAGATATTAAACAACCTGTCGGACTTCGTAAGCCCGACATAATGCAGAGTAAAAGAGAACACACATTACCGTTATGCTCGAGACTCAACGCACAACAGATTTGGTATCTCACGGGGGATGATTGGCTTCGACAGGGAGATTCGAGAGCTTGAAAGGCACAAGAGAAGTGAACATCTTCTTTAAACTGTTCAAAATCTAAGTGCAAATAAAACCGCACGGGGGTTCCTTTCACCGATTCAGGTGAAAGATCTCAGCTTCGCTTACGCATTAGCCTAAGCGGCCGTGTACTCATCTTCATCCGACAAGATGCCGTACATGTCATATATGCCGGATTCGTCAGTGTCTGATGCTTCAAGATACTGACTAAAGAAAGAAAGCTCGACGCGTGATGATTTTGCTCATTTCACACATCCTGCGTTTAAACAAAATCAAATGAACTACCTTGTGTACACCGATCAGCTACTCCTCCTTTGGACGCGGGTTCAATTCCCGCCATCTCCACAAAGTAAAAACATCCGCGCCAGCGGGTGTTTTTGCGTATGGGGAGATGGAGAAAGGTGCCTGCGCACCTTTCGACGGGAATTGAAAGGCGCAGCGTTGTTTTTGTTTTCCGGAGCAACGCGTAGGAAAGGCAAAAACCGCGAGCCGGGGTCGCGAGATTTTTCCGTCAGGAAAAATACTGGTGACCAATTCCCGCCATCTCCACAAAGTAAAAACATCCGCGCAAGCGGGTGTTTTTACTTTGTCGGACAAAAAAACTATGCTTCTTGAAGCCGATGTGCTCTGTTCCGTACCGTTTTATGCTCTATATTAAAAAGGATACACTGACCATCTGGAGTTGAAAATAAACACGCTGTTATTTGCACAGGAATCATGGCACGATTTTTATGCTTCACAAACGAATGGAAAAGGACTGATACCTGACCACCATCAAGCTTTTGAAGAATAGATTGGTATGCCTCGTCATGAGGCAATAAGACAATATCTTGAACACGCCTTGCAGATAGCTCTGAATGCAGATATCCGAGAGCCCGCGAGGCTTCTTGTGTCGAATTGTAAATTTCCCCTTCTCTTCCGATTATGAGGGTGTAGCGGTCAGGGTCAGATCCTTTTTCCATCAAACCATCGACTGTTTCCACTCGTTTGCAATAGCGACATTTGATTTCAATACTCCCCGTGAGTACCATCCCGCGAAAAAGAAGCTTCCCACACGAGCATCGATAGTCGTTGAGAATCTCGACAGTCATACTCTCAAAAAATAAAGTTCCTCACGCTAGACGACAAGCATTTCTTTAATTTTCGCAACAATGTTTTCGAGAGACCAGTCGCTTTTGACAAGATAAAACTCGGGATAAGTCTCGACAGCCGACTTTACTCGTTCACTAGAGAGATCTTCAATACTGTTGTTGGTGAGGTCGTCTGCAGAGCGCGCTGTCTGCTGTGTCTCCCAGTAGTCAGCGGAAGTGGTGGCAAAGAAGAATCCTTTGGTGACGGAGTCGAGATATGTTTGTACGCGTGCGTTGGTGAAATATTGATTGCTTCCCTCTGCGACATTCGTGGTGAGGAGACCGAGGGAGGAAGTGGCGAGTTGTTGCCAGCCAGTGCCCGCATAGTTCCCCAGCAAGATTTGGGCGGCAGAGACGGACGAGATGCCCGTACCACCTGATGACGCACTGAGTGCAACGGGGAGTGTGAGGACGCCGGTGTTTGATATAGAAGTGGTGGCGGTGCCGCCGATGGCGAGGGTGTTTCCGGAGAGGTTGGTGGTGGAGGCGTTGGTGGTAGTGATGCCTCCGGTGAATGAGAGTGCGGTGGTGGTGGCATTTGCGGGGAAGAGGTAGCCGAAGTTTGTGTAGTCAGTGCCAGCGACTGCGGCGACGACTTGTCCGAGTGAGTTTGTTTTCAAGAGTGATGAGGTGACTCCGGTGACGGCGAGCGTGGTGGAGGTGGCAGTACCGGTGACGACGAGTGAGCCATTGATGGTGGATGATGCGCTTGAGAGGAATCCTCCTGTTGCCATCAGTGCACTGGTGAACGAGTTGGTGTTGGTGAATGTGTTGGCAGTGTATGTCTTGGGAATGGTGGTGGAGGCGTTGATATAGGTGTTCACACGGGTGTCTGTGTAGTACTGGTTGGTGCCTTCAGCGACATCGGTAGTGAGGAGACCGAGCGAGGAGGTCGCGATGTTGGTGAGTGCACTGGTGCCTCCTGGTGAGGAGACGAGACCGTAGGAGAACGAGGTGCCTCCGGTGCCGCCTCCTGCAACAGTCAGTACTCCTGACAGTGATGGAGTGAATGTGTGAGTATTGCTATTTCCAACGATTGTTATCCCTGAGACAAGCCCATTTGTTACACTTGTTGATGTCGCAAATGCTTGCGTTCCACCTGTCTGTTGCTGACCAGACGAGCCGATTGAGGTGATTCCCGCACCGCTCGTCGAGAGCGTTGTGCCCGTAAGCGAAAGGCCTGACCCAACAGTAAGCGTCCCAACTGGATTAACACCGTTGCCGATCAGGATTCCTGAAAGTGTTGTGGAGCCCGTACCGCCGTAGAGCGCACCAATTCGCTGTCCATTCCATGTGCCACTCGCAACCGTTCCAAGTGAATTTATAAAGAACGCATCACCTGCACCGACAGAGAAAAGACCTTGTGGATTTAAATCACCAATGCCCACATTTCCACCAGGGCCGATAATAAAACGCGTGTCACCTGCACTGGTGTCAAATCGTGCTATTGGTTGCTGAAATTGGTAAGTGTGCGCACTTAGTGCAGGGGAAAATGCCGAGTCAACAACAAGACTCGTATTGTTCACCACGGATGTCACAGTACGAATCTGTCCATCCGAAAGAATCTGATCCCCCACATTAATTTTGTTCGAACCGAACAAGAAACCTGTACCGCTTCCTGTTACAGCCGTGCCCGAGCTAGAGATAGTCCCTGCGCTAAACCCTGAAAGGAACGGGTTTCCTTTTGTGTGCAACCGTGCACGAGGATCTTTGACTCCCACACCAATTTGGCCGCCATGATTTATATAAAACATGTCTGAGCTCCCTTCTTGAATACGGAAAAATCCTGTTGAGGTTCCCGTCTGTTGTCCATTATCGGTATCGATACCAAACTTCCATTGTTTTGCTGAACCAGTTTCGCCCGCTGTCGATTCAAGGTGAAGTGATGCGGTAGATAGGTAGAGGTCTCTAAAACGATTCGTAGCAGACCCTAAATCGTAGGTTGCATCCCCATTAGGAACAATCGACTGCGATATGATTCCAGCCATCGTTGATGTGGCAGTTGCGTATACATTCGTTGCCTGCAGACCACCTGAAAATGTCGATGTTCCTGTTCCCTGCACAATCAAGTTTCCCGTCGTCGTTGCTCCTCCCGATACGGTGAGCCCTGTCGCCTGTGTTCCTGCTCCGATTGTGGTGGAGGCAGATGATAAAATCCCGTTCGAAAAAGTGAGTGCCGTCGTCGTGGCGTTGCCGGGAAACAGATATGCGAAGTTTGAATAATCAACACCTGCCACAGCGGCGACAAGATTATTACTGTTGTCTGCTTTAAGTAGGGTCGAGGTAAGGCCGGCCAAAGTGAGTACACCCGCATCAGAGATTGATGTTGTCGCTGTCCCTCCGAAATAAGCGCGGTTCGCCGAGAACAGTGTTGATGAGGCAGTGCCGTAGAAGTTCTGCTTCCCTGTCCAGGTGTTTGCATTGGTGAGATCGAGTGCTGCGGTGACTGCTGCAGTCTCTGCTCCTGAGTTCGCGATGGTGAGACCGCCGGCATTGGTGAGCGTGGCGAGGTAGTTGCCAGAGGTGTGTGTGCCAAGGGTGATGAGGTCGGAGAGTGTGGTTGCTCCTGTGCCACCTCGTGCAACCGCAAGTGTGCCGGTGGTGTCAGCAAGTGCGATACCGAGCGAGGAGGTGGCTGAAATTGAGTAGCCACCCGAAGAGTTCCCTAGCAGGATGCTTCCGTTTGACGGCGCAGAGGTGAGTCCGGTACCTCCATAAAGAACGCCAACTGAAGTGGTAGCACCAACGACACCGTTCCTTGCATCAAGAGGGCCGTTCAGACCACTGAGAGTTAACGCCGAAGAGAAAGTATTTGCCCCCGTAAAAGTGTTTGCGGTATATGTTTTCGGAATAGTAGAAGACGCGTGCACAAAGGCTTGGACGAGCGGGTCGCTGTAGTACTTGTTGGTACTCCCTTGTGTAAGGGCGTCTGTCGTAGTTGCAGAAAAGAATTGGTAGAACGGGGTACCGAAATTACTGAGTTGTGTCGCAGATATCGAAAGATTTGTAAGTGTAGTGATATTTGGAAGTGAGGTAGTTGCTGACAAGCGATTATCAAAACGAGTGGTTGTGTAGTAGAGATTCGATCCTTCGGTAATATCAGTAGTAAGCAGACCAAGCGACGAGGTGCTGATAGTAGTAAGAGCGTCGGTACCGCCAGGTGAAGATAGCAGACCATATGCAAAAGTAGTCTGTCCGGTACCGCCAGTACCGACACCAAGGGTTCCTGAGATAGTGGATAAGGTAGTTGTTGCAGTCCATGTTGGGACACCACCGACGAGGGCGAGGACCTGCCCGTTCGCACCCGCTGTAGTGGTGGCAAGCGCACCAGTACCATTACCAAGAAGAACTGTGTTTGCTTGTACATTACCCCAGCCGGTGCCGCCGTTTGCGGTGGGGAGAATGCCAGTAATATCTGCCGCCACATTGACGGCTGCAGCCGCAACAACTCCTGCTGTTGCTTTCAGAAAACCCGTAAGCGTACCTATCGTCAAGGTTGGTGTAGTGATGGCTCCGGTGTTTGCAATGGTGGTGGTGGCGGTGCCGCCGATGGCGAGAGTGTTGCCGGAGAGGTTGGTGGTGGAGGCGTTGGTGGTAGTGATGCCTCCGGTGAATGAGAGTGCAGTACTGGTGGCATTTGATGGGAAGAGGTAGCTGAATATGCTTGAGCTGGTGAGGTAATCAGTACCAGCGATAGCAGGGACGATTCCTCCTGTTGCATTTGTTTTAAGAAGAGAGCTGGCGATGTTTGAGATGGCGAAGTTGGTAGTGGTTCCTGCAACAGCGTCAAAAGTGGCGAAATGTGATGTTGAGGATGCATTGATGCCTGCTAATGCCCACAGCGGTGACGAAGTGGCGGCGTTGGTTATGCCGTAGTTCGTTGCGAAAGTGAACGGATCCGCAGCACCTGCGGCAGTGGCATCAGTGCCACAGACGATGTTGCCGCTTGCATCTGTTTCCAGTGCTTCAGCACAGTTTACGAGACTGGCGATCTGCAAGCCGTTCCCAGTGACACGAAGGCCGTTGATAGTTGACGAGGCGGAAGTGGTTTCGAGGCGGGTAGTGGAGACACCTGCGCCGAAAGTAGAAGTTGCCGAACCAAGGATAGTAGTTGTTGCCGTCCGTCCAACATACAAACCGTCAAGTGTTGAAAAAAGAGTCGATGAAGCATTCCCGAAGAGTGCGCCCGCGAGCGCTGTCAGACTACCTGAACTACCGATCGAGAAAAGCGACGATCCTACAGAACTCAAAATAGTTAAAAGACTGCCAGACTGGTTCGGAGCCCCGCGAATACTGAGCGGTGTCGCGATAGATGATGTCGCCTCAACAGTGAGGACCGTATTCGCTAGTGGCGTTGTTGTTCCAATTGCTGATTGCCCCGTCCCACTTACCGCTCCCGCGACGCGCGCAAATGCTGATGCGGCAATTTGCTGACGAGGGGAAAGGGTTTCGTACGATGATCCGTTTGATGATACCTCGACTTGTAGGTAGATAGTTTCAGAATCAAACGCATAAGTAAGTGCGTCGGGGAATCCATTTGCCGTGTCGCCAACATTAACAGTAAACACTCCTTGCCGGACTGTCGTTGTAACACTTCCTGGCGCACTTGTCGGCCAGAGACGATTTCCTGAACCAACCGTCGGTGAATCCCATATTGAAAACTTGAAATAATAGCCTGTCCCAGAGCCCCCCAAAAGATTACCTGATGAATCAGTAAGTCTCCCTTGGAAACTCAAGATGGTTGGCACACCTGGAGCAGCATACAAAACACCCACGGGCCCGAGTGTGGTGATTACTAGCAGTAATAAGCAAAGTAATTTTAAAATCTTAGGCACGAGAAAAAGAGAGCTTCTGGAGCCTCATAAGACAAATTGTAGCACTCAAATCCTGGCATTTTTGCAAGATGTAGGACAAGGGGGATATAACTTGATTGGAACTCTTTCGTGAACACAGCTTTTTGCTTCTTTTCTAAATTCCACGCATCATATGCTATATTCGCCCCATGCCATACTCGATTGCCAAGGGTGTCATTTTTAGTTTCCTTGCCATGTACTTCGTACTGGGCTTTATGACATCGTTTGCACAAAAAGGAGAAGTGTATCCTTTCTTTTCATGGTCTCTTTTTTCTTACACACCAAACAAGGGCGAAGCATTTACTATGGAAATTACTGCGGTTGGAGGCAAGGTGCAGAACCCGCCAATCGCGTTTAACGAGACCCGCCCTCTTTTTGAAAAGATCAGCCAATCCCCCACCCAGTACACGCCGATTATCCGCGACTTGGGGATTGCTCTGGCACACAACAAAACAAGTGCAATAGACCTTCTGTCAAAAAAGCTCTCGCTATTGTTTCCCTCCGGGCGCTTTTCATACGACATACTCCGCATCGAATATGATCCCGTCGAGTACTGGCGAAGTAAGACATACACCACCCACGAGGTGCTCGGCACCTTTTCAGGCGAGGCACCATGACACACATCATCCAAAAACACTGGCTGTGGGTGCGTGCACATCTTTATCCACCTTCACTCACCACCTTGGCACATGACAATCGCATCATGGAAACGGCGCGCGTCATGATGCTCTACTACTACTCTTTCCTGCTCTATCTGTCCTTTCAGTATCTGATGAGCTCGACCAGTGTCAGACCTGGATTCGAGCCACTCTGGCCCGTTGCATGGGCGACATGGTTTTCTTTTGATTACGCAACCACTCTCGCGCTGGTGCGAACGCTTTTCTTTGTGGCGGCATTTGTCAGCGTTTTTTTCTTCCACACCCGCGCCGCACGAATACTTGTTTTCCTCGCACTTGTTCAAGCACACGCCCTTGAAAGCTCGTTCGGATATATAAATCACCAATGGTACATGTGGGTATACACCACGCTCATTTTTGTTTTCCTACCGAATATCTGGCGCACCGAAAAAGATACTTTCGAAAATCGGCGCCTGTTTCTTTTGGTTATCTGGTGTGCACAAGCGATTGTCACTCTTAGTTACACCATGGCCGGGCTCAATAAAATGATTGCCGCCTACATACAAAACCTTGCCGGAGAAATCAATGCGCTCTCGATCGGCAACTTCAGCTATATCGTCGCCGATTGGATTCCAAAACTCCAACACGAAGGACTTCTCGCCCCGTGGGTTATCAACAATCCTGAATGGGCATGGTTTCCTTTCATGACACTCGTTTTTGTTCAAACATTTTCTTGGTGGGTAATGATTCGCACATCACTGCAACGCGTCTGGGCAGTATTTATTTTTGCGTTCCACATCGGCACCTATCTCACCATGGGCATCGAGTTCAACCCGCTAATGATGCTCATTATTTTCCTATTTCTAAATTCTCCATTTATTCCGGAGAAAACATCTCTCAAACGCATCCTTTCCGATCTCCCTTTATTCGGGCTGATCGGTAGGTATACACTACTCCGCCCTAGCAAGAATCATTGACGACACCCTGCCATAGCGCATGATACATGTAGCATATGGAGGGCACGATGGCCTGGTTGCGAGATATCTCTCTAATCGCATGCGTGATCTTCTCTGCCTGTATGTCACCCGCGTGCGCGGGGGATGCGCCTGGAGTTCTTTTTATACACGGTTGGCGTGGCACACCTGCATACTTTGCAGGAGCAGCGGCTTTGTTCGAGAGTCGTGGATATCAAGTCTCTTTTGTACGACTGCACGACCAGTCTGACGGATCGAAAACTCGCGCAGAATATCTGAAAGTAACTCGTGATGCATACGACACACTTGCTCGAGCGTCGAGTATAAACGCAAAGCGCATCACTGTCGTGGGTTTTAGTTTCGGCTCTTACCTTGCGGGCATTCTTTCGCAAGAACGCACGGTTCATCGCCTCATACTTTTTGCCCCTGCAAGTTATCCTGATGAAGGATTCTCGACAGAAGCAATGCATGAAATGTTTGAAACTCCGACGCGTTACACATCGATACTCGCTTGGCGCCACCTATCGCACACATGCAATTCGCACAGGTTGGCGGTAGCCTTGTGTGCTTTTAGTGGAGACACCCTAATCCTTTCTTCGGAATTTGATTCCGTCATTCCTCTACTGACAATTGAGGGTTTGCATCCAGCAAACATCACCCGTCATACGATTCAGGATGCACGCCACACTCTGTCATCAGAGCAACTAATCCTGGCCACTGAAACGGTAATCCTACCCTGGATAGATCAGTAGCAACCTCCGTCCAAGCGGGGGTTTTTCAATTGCAGGAACTATCCTGTGGGCCATATCAGGTGACCCGCTTGTTGCCATGCTTGCGAGCCTTGCTGCAATGACCATCGGCATGATACCGAGTCTTATCTCAGCCTATGAGAACCCGGCACATGAAGACCTGCTGGCATGGGTAATCATTGCCACAGCAAGCACATCGGCAATCTTGGGCACTGCGGAGTGGAACCTAGTATCACTGATGCAACCGGCAACATTCCTCGTGTGCCAAGTCGGCATGATTGGCATCTTGTACCTGCGTCGTTCAACGCCATGATTACAGAAACCCCCGCTTATGGCGGGGGTTATCTTTGTAATCACAATCGCGCGCAGATACCATGAATAATATCTTGTGCGTTCATAAACTGTTCGGGTGGGAAAAACCCATGCACTTCACGGCCGCCGTATTCCGCAAGATACCGTGCAACCAGGGTAATCCCCCACGAAGTCATGCGTTCCATGGCGGTAAACCCTGTTGTTGGGTCTGCTTCCACATCAAACCGATATTCTCTAGTCTCGCGTAATGCACGATTGTGGTAGATACCACGGACACTCAAGGTGAGGCGGTCTTTGGCAATCGGGGAGAGCTGGAGTTCGGGCTGATCACGAAGCCACTGAGCAAGAGATCTCTCGTCACCGATTGGGGCTTTCTTTTTGATTGCAGAGAAATGTCCGCGATAACGAAGCGTTTGATAGTCATATTCCATCACACCCAGGCTACGAAGATACTGTGCAACGAGTGGTGAATTATTTGCAGTTGGTGCCGATTCGAATTCATCGTCAAATGGAGATACCTCCCCCAGTGCCGGAGCGAGCGCTATCTCTCCCTTCCGAATAATAGCCACATTCCCTGTATACTCGCTCGCAACCCCATCAGGACTGAAGTAGAGCGAGTAGAGGTAGGGATTCACCATTTCATTCGGAGGAATCAGTGGATTACCACCGCACCGCACGCGAATCTCATTACAAAGCTCTTCTTGAGCCAGGTACGCGGCAAGTATATTTGAGATTCCTGGCGAAACACCACATGCAGGCACTACCGCCGACCGTGCACCTCGCGCAAGCCGTTCTTGTTCTTCCATAATCGCAGTGTTGCCACCGAGGTCACAAAAGTGCTTGTGATATTTGAGTGCAAGTTTAGTAAGATCGATATTCGCCTGGTGTGGCGCACATGAAATAACGACATCTGTTTCTGCAACAAAATATTCTGCAGAGGGACCGGTGGCAAGGAAAATTACCTTGTCGTACATGTCACCAGAAAGCAATGCGCGCAAGCGTGTCGCGGCATGCCCGAGCCGGATACTATCCGGATCAAAGACAACTACTCGATCGGCATCACATCTTTGCATCAGATCATACACAGTGGCGAGTCCCTGACGCCCTGCGCCAAAAACTACGAAGCGGAATGTCCGGTTCTTCATCGGAAACTCCCTGTTTCCATTGAGTTATTCAGACCCATTTCGACTATACCCCCAGCTGGAATACCGCGCAATTATGAGCGCACGGACGCCTGTGGGCTATACTATCTGTATGAGCAGTGACTCGCGCGCGTTTTTTCTCTTTGTGGGCGCTGCGGTGTTTACCGTCTTGCTAGTATCTCCAGCGATATCCAATGCCGCATGTCGAGCCGCAACCCCAAGCGATATCACCTGTCTCCGCAACCGTGGAATTACCCTTGCTCGCGCGGGAATGGTATGCGATGCCGATGAAATTGTTCTGAGACAGAATTGTCGCGCAACTGTCGACGGAGATCTATACCGCTATCTCCTCGATCGATTGGTCGAGCCACACAGGACACAACGACCGTATTATGTGTCTGACCTTGATCCCGCCTTCGCAAAATGTCTCGCTGATTTTATGAAAGAAGCAGAGGCCGACGGGATTACCATGGAAATTTTTTCCGGGGCGCGTAATGCAGCAGACCAAGCGCGTGCGCGAGCACAGTCGATCGCACGGCGTGGTGCAGCGCAAGGATCGCTCTACGCAGCTGCGGTAGGAAGCTCGCCACATCAACGAGGTATCGCTGTCGACCTAAAATGCAACGGTGGTTCCAACTGTGCACCGCTTGTCGGAACGATTGCCTTACGCCATGGGGTGGATTTTCCATTGATGCCTGGAAAGCCCCGTGGAAGTCGCATCACCGAGCCGTGGCATCTTGAGCCAAATAGCACGCAATGTACTACTGCCGGGTTCAATCCGGCAGTAGGTGGGACGCCACCACCTGCGGCAGCCGCACCCGCACCAAGCCTATTAAGAACATTGGGGACCGCGCTTGGAGTTGTGCCACCGGCAGTGCCTCCCCCCGCGATCCCAAGCGCCGCACTTCCTCAATCCCTTGGTATCCAGCAAGCTTTTGCACCTCCTGTGCCACAACCTGTCATATCCGTTGCACCAGTTACTCCCGGCAACCCTGGCGAAACTTCCCGTGGAACAGCACCTGTCACCACCACACTACTCCCCGATTCAGCCACAAAAATCCAAGAAATCATCGCACCACGACCAAGCAGTACTGCATCAAGTTCCCCTACCGCATATCCCTCGCCAAATCCCGAACTACTCGCTCGACTTCAAGCAGAGAGAGCTGCATCCTATACACCGATACGAAGGACCACTACCGACACAAACTCTATCGCCGACAAGTCTACTGTCCAGGCGCCAAAAACTACATTTGGCGAAGGTGCCGTGTACACAGAAAAAGCCCGGGCACCACTGTACGGAACTTTGAGTTCGACTGCGCTCGCATCCTACCGCCAGGCACTCCAGAATATCTCGATCGCGTTGCATCGCTTACTCGAAGTTATCCGCGGCCGAAAGCAGAACACTACGCCCGAATACCAAGATGCGCCTGAATGGGACCTCTAGAAAACCGTGGTAGTCTAACTTTATGGACACTTTCTCGCGCATACAACACTTCTCTTTCTTTGCTCTTTTGATCGGTGTTTCCGTCGCGTTTGGATATCTCATCTCTGACTTTCTTCTTCCTATTGTATGGGCTGTTATTCTTTCGATTCTTTTCTTTCCAATCACTTACCGCATGGAGCGACAATTCGGTGGTCGCAAAACACCTGCCGCGTTACTCACTCTTCTTGTTGCAGTACTCCTGGTTTTTCTTCCCATTGCAGGCATCGGCACACTTGTAGTAAAGGAGAGCACCGAGTTGTACACTACTGCTCGATTTTCGAACCCATACATCTTTGAAAGCGTTGTGCAGGCAATCCCCTTTGCCACCGAATTGCTTTCATCTATCGGTATCGAACCGAACGAGATCCATGTGCGTCTTGCAGAAGTTTTGAAAAATGCAGGCGGCAAACTTGCGACCGGCGCGCTCGACTTTGGCGCCTCAACTATTCAGTTTGTTGCAAAGGCCCTAGTAATGCTGTACCTCCTGTTTTTCTTTTTGCGCGACGGAGCCGCGATTGGCTCGCACATAATGCGCTATCTACCACTCGGTGATGCTAAAGAAATATTTTTGTACGAGCAGTTTGCAAGCGCTGTGCGCGCCACAGTCAAAGGCGCGTTACTCATCTCACTTGCTCAGGGTGCGATTGGTACTATCCTATTTCTCATTGCTGGCATCCCGAGTCCCGCTCTGTGGGGTCTACTCATGGCACTATGCGCACTTGTTCCTGGTGTGGGTCCTGCGATCATCTGGCTTCCTGCGGGTCTCATACTGCTTACGCTTGGCTCATTGGTACCGGCCCTTGTTGTCTTGATCGGTGGGACTGTCATTCTTGGTTCGATCGACAATGTCTTGCGCCCTATTTTGGTAGGTCGCGACACCAACATGCCTGATGCATTGGTGCTCTTGTCTGTCCTTGGTGGCCTCGGGCTCTTTGGTATCTCTGGCATCATTTTAGGTCCTGCGCTCGCGGCACTCTTCCTTGCCACATGGGAACTATTTGGGAAAGAATACCGCGTACAGTTGGCTGAACGAGGATAGCAAGAAACCGCGCAAAGCGCGGTTTTGTCCACTATCCTTCCTCAACCAACGGCAAGTACCGAACGAATGTAACCCTGATTCAATTCGTACAAAGAACAAATCTGATGCTGTGTCGGATACTCGTCCGAGATTTGTGGCACCAGAGCGATGCATTTCATACCTGCGCGGGCGGCGGCAATCATCCCGCTCTTTCCGTCTTCGATGACAACACATCTACTGGGCGGTATATGCAACTCGCGTGCGACTCGCAAGAAAATATCCGGCGCAGGCTTTCCCTGTGCCACCATATCACCCGTCACAACCGACTCGAAAAGCGGACGCACATCAAGCGCATGAAGTACGCTCTCGACATACGGCAGAACTGATGCCGAACCTAGCCCAAGACGAAAGTGGTACACAAGTTCAATAAGCGTCTCGACTGATCCTTTCACCGGATCCACACCCTGCTTGGCGAGGTCGGCCATGCGCCGCCATTTCTCTTTTTCCACAAGTTGCATGTCATAGTGAGCACGCTTCCCCCACAACAGCTCACCAAACTGCTGTGTCAGGCTCATCCCTGCAAAGCGCCGCGTAATTTCCTCGGGAGAAATAGCGACACCTAGTTGCGCAAGAAGCTCCGATTCTACCCGCGCATGCAATTTCTGGGTATCGGAAACGACCCCATCCATATCGAATATCACTGCATAGTCCATGTCGACCCCTTGTTACCTTACTTGTCTTTTTCCACTCTCCCACAAGGTGCGCTCAAATGATATTCCGCAAAGCTGTAGGGTGTGGTATAGTCTTTACTCATGGGATTCACGAAATACACAACTGCCAAGGAAAAGGACCGTTTGCGGATTAACGATGCTATCCGTGCTCGCGAACTACGCGTTGTCGGACCTGACGGTGAAAACTTTGGCATCATTTCATCTGATGAAGCCCTCGCAAAGGCACGCGAATTGGGGCTGGATTTGATAGAAATCTCCAGCACCTCGACTCCCCCCGTCGCCAAAATCGCTGATTTGGGCAAATATAAGTATGAAATGAAGAAGAAGGGGAAAGAAGTAAAGGCCAAGGCCCATGTAACCGAGACCAAAACCACCCAGGTCAAGATTGGTACCGGCGAGCGAGACATGCACCTCAAGGCATCCCAAGCGGCCGGGTGGTTGAGGGAGGGTCATCGAGTCAAAATCGACCTGTTTTTGTGGGGTCGTTACAAGTACATGGAATTCAACTTTCTCAAGGATCGCCTCGAGAGATTCCTTGCAATTATCCCAGAATCCTTTAAACTCGCTGACGACATCAAGAAAAGCCTAAAAGGCCTCTCGGTGGTGATTGAGCGAGACAAAACGGGCAAACGCTGGGTGCCAAGCACCCCGATGAAGAGCCCTACACTCTCCCTTTCGTCCCCGCTAGGCGATGTCGGCGATGTCGAAAAAGAGCCTGAAACACCATGAAAACCAACAAGTCTTTCACCAAGCGCCTCCGAGTTACCCGCACAGGTAAGGTTGTTGCGCGCGTACCTGGACAGAACCATTTTAATGCCAAGGAAGGTCGCCGACGCCAGATGCAACGCCGTCGCAATGTCGCTGTCCCGTTCGTTCTTAATAAGAAAGACAAGGCTCGCTTTTTGCCAGGCGGCACCAACTAGCTTTTTGTAAATTTTTTTAAATCATATGGCCCGAGTAAAAGGAGGAGTCAGTACCCTAAAACGCCGTCGCAATGTCCTTAAGATGGTCAAGGGCTATCGTTTTGCCCGTTCTAAAAAGGAACGCGCAGCGAAAGACGCTATTTTCAAGGCAGGAACCTATGCGTTTCGAGACCGTCGCGCAAAAAAGCGTGAGTTCCGCGCGCTCTGGACCGTGCGTATCAACGCCGGTGTTCGTGCACTCGGATTGCGCTCATATAGCTCGTTCATCGATTCTCTTAAAAAGAAAGGAATTACCTTGGATCGCAAAATTCTTGCTACTCTCGCCAAGGACCATCCCGAGACATTCGCTCGCGTTGTTGCAGAGGTTAAGTAGGTTCCATATAGCATAGCCGAGTCTTTGATGAAAATAGCCCCACCCCGTCCGTCGGAGTGGGGCTAAGGACTAAGTTCAAAGGGTGAGAAGCGAATACTTGAAGCTTCTCAAGACCTTTTGAGCGATTTTCTTAAATCGCTCAAAAGGTGTACAGGTCCTGTAAGGACTAAAGTCCCGAGGAGCTTAGGGTTGAGCACTGCCGTGCGACACGGCGAACGCGAACCCGCTGTCACGATGCCACCCGTTGAGAGGCCGCTCGTGGCACGCCTTGAGCCGGCGACCATCGACGCTACGGTTCGCGTACAGCAAGACCGGATCGCCGCCGGAGTCGTTGATGGGTTCGTGCATGGCAACGATGTACCACAGACCCATCGCTTCGATCTTCTTGTCGGTGAACTTCTCACGGATGAGGCAGGTGATCTCGGTGTTCGGCTTCGAGAGCTTCCTCTTGTCGGCCTCGGCGCGGATCACCGAAGTAGTCCGGCCCCGTTCCTCGAAGAGACAGCCTTTGAGGACGGCGACTTCGGTCGTCACGCCGTTGGTCGGCTTGAAATCCGCTGAGCGGAGCACCTGCTTGGCGCAGCTGTCCACGCTGAAGCCCTTGCTCTCGAGCCGGGTGATCCAGTCCTCGCCGGTCGTGCCGTCCGAGGTGACATTGAAGTAGATGACGCCGTCTTTCTCGTGCCATGAATGGGTCGGTTTTGAAACAACCCATTCACCCGAGTTGAGAAGACGAACGGCCTCGTTTGGATCGGATTCTCCAGTCTGACGCATGAGGTTCTTCACCAGTGCGTTCAGCTTGCCGGGCGAAACATCGGCAATCGCAAATTCTGTGCTCATAGTGTATCTCCTTGGGCTAATGTGCCCGTCTCTGTTCCTCTCATCCGAGGTGGAGCCATGGCCTGTGTGGTCATAGCGAGAAATGGCCTCTGCTCAGTTTTTTGTTAAGCCACTTTTCGCTATGACCACTCGCAAGTCTTATCAAAGAACTTCATTTATTATTGTACACTTAAAAACATATCTGTCAATACTTCCTTGCGATTGAACGCTACACAACACGCCGATCATTCCCTGCCCATCCGTCATAATTACGATAAATACTATTCAGCTCCAGCTTGGTTCTCTTTGCCATAGTAATCATTTGTGCGACCAGCTCTTTGGGGTCTTTATTTGAAACTACATTGTCCATGGGACGATTGCTCTCGCGCATGATATGTTTGAGCACTTCATCAGTGTGCCAAGAACCCTCGAGAATACCTATTGGTTTTTTGTCTTCGTACGCAACGACAAATTCGTGAATAGTTCCCACGCGTCCACACCCTAAAATTACCGCGTCTGCAGAACGAGTGAGCAACAAATCGCGTCCGGGGAAGCCGAAACCGGTATATATAATAATGTCCATGTAGTCAGTTGGGAGACGATAAATCTCGACATGCTCGCGCTCGCTTGCGGCTGGAGAAAAGCCGATTGAAAATCCCCCCTCTTCCTTTGCGCCCACAGCCGCATAAAGCGGTATACCTGTTGTAGCCCCCGTCACCAAAATAGCACCTTGTCGAACAATTTCCCTTCCCAGCTCTTTCGCAAGCTCATACGAATCAAGCCCGCAGTGCCCTGTCTCTGCCGCACCGGATACACAAATACGCACCTTGCTGTCGCTCTTAAATTTGCCCAAAGCGCCAGATGAGAGATCGCCGTGGGCATGCGGAACACGAGTTAAATCGAGTTCGTACTTTTTATCATTTTCAGCCTGTACAGCATTAAAATCCATAGCTCTAGTGTAGCACTTGCTAGATGTCGAGTGTGTGAGATTCCCCAACACCTGGCGCCGAGGCATCAACGCCTAAAAAGTCGCGCAGTCGTTGTGTCAGGAACAAGGACGACTTTGGTTCACCCATGGCAACAAAGACCTTTCGAATTGATGGTGCCACCTGCTCAACAAAGGCAATCAGTTGATCCATATCTGCATGTGCCGAGTAGCCCTGCAACTGGCGAATTCGCGCACGGACGCGCACCCATTCCCCATCAATGCGCACACTTCGTGCCCCTTCGGCCAGTCGCCTCCCCAAGGACCCCACAGCCTGGTACCCCGGAAAAAGAATAGTGGTTTTCTTGTCACCGAGATAGTGCTTTTCATGCTGTCGGATTCGCCCACCATGAGACATGCCTGAACCAGCGACAATAACCTTTGGATTTGCACTCGAATAGATAGTATTTGACTCAGAGACTCGTGAGGTAATTGAAAGCTCTGGGAACGAGAATGGGTCGTCGCCGTGCTCAAACCGTGCACGAATTGCGTCATTCAAATCACGCGCATGAGCACGGTACACCCTCATCAACCGTATTGCGAGTGGTGAGTCGAGGTATACAGAAATGGGAGCGATGCTTTTTTCTCGCAACAAGTGACTAATCTCAGCGAGAATGATCTGCGTGCGTTCAATTGAAAACGCTGGTATCAAAAGGACCCCACTTTGGCGAGTAGTTTCCTGGATTGCGTCTTTAAGAATGTCTTTCCGTTGCGTAGTATTCTCATGGTTTCTGTCGCCGTAGACACTCTCCATAACCATATAGTCGATATTTGTAATAGGTTCTGTCGGGCGTGCCAATGGTGCATTTTCGTTACCCAAATCTCCTGTCATGAGCAACTTCTTCCCACCGCGCGAGAATTCAACCATGGCCGACCCGAGGATATGCCCTGCGTCTAAAAGCCGTGCATGCATACCTCCCTCGAGCTTTATGGAATCGTGATACGGTACGGTACGCCACAACGAAAGTGCTTTTTTTACATCACTCATTTCATAGAGCAGTCCATGCATATTACCGTGACGAACTTCTTCTTCTCGCATCACTTTGAGCGCATCTTCAAACATGAGTTCGGCAATATCTTTCGTGGCGAGCGTGGAGTAGATGACACCTGAAAAGCCCAGGCGCACGAGACGCGGAATTCGTCCAATATGATCGGTGTGAGCATGGGTTACAAACAGCGTGCCGATTTCGTGCGGATCGTAGACAAAGGGCACCCAATTGCGTTCATCACAAAAACTCGCACCCTGGATGAGACCGCAATCGACCAGAATTTTCTCTACTCCGGTATCGAGTAAAAAATTAGCACCAGTTACTGAACCGGTGCCTCCGCAAAAAGTGAGTGTCGTCTGCGTTAGTGTGCCTCCCGCAACAACCATGCCTGCCATTGTACACGATGAAAAGCCGCCCAGGCAGTAGTTGCACCAAGAGTATCCATAACAAGATCTTTCAGTGTGTCTTCAATGTAGCCAAAAGGGATAGGTTTATCGAAATAGGCCAGGAGAAATACTTCGAGCATCTCCCACCCGATGCCGATGATTGCAACCGCAATCAGTGTCCACAGTAAAGACCACCACCGTGGCACACCTTGTGGAAATCGAATCTCAACACCCCAGAGCGTACTAGAGGCATCGCCCGTGCGCGGAAGAACACCCAAGAGAGACGCGAACCAGAGCCCAAAGAATCCCGCCCCGATGCCTCCGAAATAATGCATGGGTATATCGAGCCACCATACCTGCCAGTAAAGCTTGCCTGTCTGGGCATAGAGATGCACCGCGAGCGTAAGCACAAGTATACTCGTACCGGCGAAAAACAATCGCTTCGTCATCTTCCCATCCTATGTGCCAAGAAGCACTTTGTCTAATCACACCCTAACAGGAACATGTGGAAGAGCCAAGGTGGGTGTAGATAAAGGAAAGGGCCCCACCCTGCTCGCGATACTCGCGCACAGAGTGGGGCCCTCTCGAGGTGGAGCATAGTGACGCCTGATCTTTGTGACAGGTGGGTGCCCGGGGTGCATACCACGGCATGCATCTTCCTTGGAGCTCCCTATAATCGCCAAGCAGGTTCAATGCCCTCACCTGTAAAAATGGTAGCACTTTCTGCCCGTCTGCACCTGTGCACAACAGGCTGGAAAACAAGAGACTGGGGCGTCAAGATTCTCGGCGGAAACCCCTCTCACCACTGAGTAAAGGCCACCAGAAGTAAGGTTTCTGGAGTGTAAGACCGGCCTAACGGCCTTGGAGTGCACTCCAGAAACCTTACTTCTGGTGGCCTCTTGATAAACCCTGTGAGTAGCTACTCTCGGTGAAGATGAGAAACGATGTACCTTGCATACTCCTGGTACTGCCCAATCTCCTTTTTGATGTCTTCGATCATGCGTTTTATGTCCACTTTTCCGTAACGATGCACCACGAGATTTCGTAATCCGACTGATGGTGCGATTCGTAGTGCAAACTCTTTTGGAAGAATGTTTCTTTCGGCAAGTACCATAAATGTACTTTGGTAGTCATCAGGTACCGCCCCATTTGAGGTGCTTATGATATGTGTGTTTATATCAATAGCCGTATCGACAATGAGCTGGAAAAGTCTCTCGACACTGTGGAGCTTGAGTGAGTCGGCAATAATGTCGAGAGAGTCTTCCGATACTATGACGACGATTTCTTTGTAAAACGCCTGAAGGTCGGCAAGCTTGCTTTCGAGAATGGCGATGTCCATCATAGTGTTGGTGCAACAAATTGTTCGAGCGATGCCCTACGCAAATCTCTCAGAGGTTTCGCTTCCACAAAACGCTTGAATGCGTACATCTGAAAGAGGGCAAACGCATGAGGCTCTCTTTCAAACAAAACGATTCCATCATGCGCGACGGTACGCAGCAGAAGTGGCGACCCCGTGCGTAGATCGGAGATGTCTATGGAGGAATTCTTGAGATTCTGTGAAAGTTCGTACGCGAGCGTCGCGAGCTCACTGGGTGAAAAAGTCCTCTCAGCAAGTACAGCGATGTCGGTATCGCTCTGCGCATGCTCCCGTCCTGTTGCGTACGAGCCAAAAAGCACGACCAGTGAAAGGCCCGCTCGCTCCGCAATCGGACGCACTGCATCCACCATTGTTTTAGTATCCATTTCGTTCATTCGAGTATCGTAGCTCGAAACAAGAGCTGAGTCTATTGCACTTTCTGCTCGCACCCCCTGCCCGTCCGCACCTGTGCACAACTTGTTGGAATATTCCCTTGAGGACTAGTCAACAGGGGTCTGTTATGCGGGAGGAGCGACCGTGAGACGCAAACCATCATCTATAGCTTGAACGAGCTCTCCGAGACGCCCCTCGTATAACAAATCGTCCTCTGAAGGAGTATCTGGGTGAGCGTAATAAAGCCTATCGACCAAGTCGCCAGCTTGCTCTTCAGCGTAGTCATCCATGACTACATCACTGCGCATCATAATACCGGCGCGCACCAAAAGTGTTCTGCCTAAAAGATCCATGAGCCGCTCTTTGTGCCAGTGGTGCTTCGCGTGTATAGAATCCTCCATACCTGTATCTTTCCGCAACCCCGCCGTAGCTTCATGGTTAAGAACCTCGTGCACAACACCCTCTATATCTGTACGCCGCACGGGGGTGAGACGATACTCAGGAAGCTTGAAGAAAACAACACCTCCCGTCTGTAATGCTCCTCCACCTGTCCCATATGCTGTGCCCATAACCTTGAAATGACCTGAAGGGGAAAAACCATACACCGTATGTGCCACCGGCAACACCACATCTGTAATAGTGTGCCAGGCCTGTTCAAAGCGCCGAGAAAATGTCTCGTAGAAGGTATGGTTTGTTGCAAAATCAGCGGCAACAGCATTCCTGATGTCCTCATCACTAATCACACCTTCATCTCGCTCCGGATCAATGCCGCCAGGCAAGCGAATAACGCTATCGTAGCCTAACGCCTTATACCTTTTCCAGTCATCGAGATACCAACGCACACGCAACACCTCCTCATTGATTATTGTTTCAGAATCGGTGATGACCTCGACGGTGATGCCCGAAGTATGCTCGTGTCCATTTGTCAGAGGAGAACCCTTGTGTCCTTGGGAGGGGTCATCGGAATCGCGTGGTCTTTTCTCGAGAATCATTGGATTACTGGAGCACCAGTATAACAGAACCTATTCATCCACTCCGTGTCGTTTGTAGTTATACACAGGAGGCTTCTTGCCAAACCAATGCTTAATCTCGTGAGCCGCTTCGTCTGCGGTCTCTGATGCATGGAGAATATTCATCACTGGACGCTTCTCGGCATTTGCCACTGCCGGAGAGTCCATCGAGAAATCGCCGCGAATAGTGCCCATATCAGCGATGTACGGCATCGTAGGGCCTGCGATTTTGCGTACCATGTCTACCGCATGCACGCCCTGCACTACCATGCGCACTAACGGCGCAGAAATCATGTAGTCAACGAGCCAACCGCGCACCATCTTCCCGAGCTTGAGCGGATCTTTCGAACCCAGTTCCTTGATAGGGTCCATGTGGTACTTTTCGTAGGTCGCGAGAGTCTTCTCACCTACGCGAGTAATCCAAGCCTGATCCTTTGGATAGTGATCATCGATCATTTGTTTTGTCGGCTGAAACATTTCAAGGGCGACAATTTTGAGGTCGCGTTGTTCGAAACGACGGATAATCTCACCGATAAGTCCTTTCCGCACGCCATCGGGCTTTACTAATACAAAAGTCTTTTCCTCTTTTATTGGGTGTGCCATAGAGGAGCACTGTACACAAAAACAGGACTCTGAGCAACCTAAAATGAACCGTAGGATTCAGCCCCCAGATTGCCGATCGGTAATGGCTTCGTCGTATATCGCGCCTTGATTTCGGCTTCGACCTCTTCGCGCGGCCGACCGAATTTCTCGTACGACATATGTTTCAATGTGTCCACACGGCCAAAATCAGTTTTTGGAGGCGGGTAGGTTTCTATGTTAAATGGCTTCACCGGCTTCCCCTTCACCAAAAGCGACATATATCCGTTGAAGTTGTTAAGGTGCATGATGTCGGTTGCCTTAAACTCTGGCTGGAACATCTTTTCCAAAAACTCGGAATCTTTCTCGCCTACACGAAACACACATTTTGTGCCCACATTGCCGAAAATAGAGTCGCGAATGTCTTCGGTCAGCTGATCAATGAATTGGTGTGCCACATTGAGCACCAGTCGGTATTTGCGCGCCTCGGAAAGGATTGTAGCGATTGATGGCGTGGTGAAGTTTTGGAACTCGTCAATATACATATAAAACGGGTGCATATCTGCCCGACCGACCAAATCTACACGCGAGAGTGCTGCGTTAAGAAACTTGCCCACAAAGATGAGCCCGAGGAGTGATGAGTTCATCTCGCCGAGACGACCCTTCGCGAGATTGATGAGCAATATCTTGCGGTTGTCCATAATGTCTCGGAAGTCAAAGGCTGACTTCTCCTGTCCAACAATCGGTCGCATAATTTCGTTCGCTAGAAAGATGTCAAATTTATTGGTTACATACTGCGCGAAGTTTTCAAGGGATTGTTCACCTTGCGTTTTCGTGGCGATGTCACGCCAGAATTGCACCACGAGCGGATTGGGGCATCGCGATATTTTAAGATTTCTGAATTGTTCGTTTGCGAAAACACGCGTAATATCCACCATCGTATTTCCTGTGGATGGATCTTCCATCACTAAGAGTGCGGAGTTGCGGAAGTACTGTTCGAATGCGGGGCCGACAGATTCGGGGACATCCTTGTATAGCTTCCGGAAAATTCCGAGCATCTCGTCTACAAGGAAAGTTTTTTGCTCCGGATATTTTGGATCGTACTCAAGCATGTTGAGTCCCATGGGTCGCTCGTAATGCCCTGGGTCAAAGTAGATGAGGTCTTTCTCGCGCTCGGGTGGGACCGACGCAATAATATCCTGGATATCAGAGCCGTGTGGATCAATAAAGCACACACCTTCGCCATTCTTAATATCTTGGATGATCATGTTCTTAAGGATGTTGGTCTTACCGGTACCTGTTTGCCCGATGACATACAGATGGCGCAGGCGATCTTCTTTGCTGAAGTAGATGTCTTTTTTCTCGCCGCCAAAGTCGTTGAAGCCGAGCACAATTCCTTCTTCCGGCATATCAGTAGGTGCGGGCGACTGCTTTGCTCGCGACTGCTTGAGTTCGCGACTAGTGCGCACCCCTTCAGCGGTCAGGTGGTACAGAGTGGTCAGCTCCGAAAAATTCAGCGGGAGTGCTCGGGAGTGCTCGGGAATACGCATCACAAAGTTATGCAAAACACCCTGCAAAGTCCATCGAGACGCTTCTTTAAAAAGAATGTGATTGCCTTGGGGATCTTCGAATTGATTGAAAGTCGAGGCCAAATTTGCCAATATGTCCCGTGCCCTGCCTTCATTTTGCGCCGAAGCCACGATGCGTATATTGACGGGTACGATCCGTGATTTTAATTTCTTCCCAACGCGCTCGGTCATTTCTTGTTCACCATGATTTTCTTCGGGTTTCTTCTCTCCGCTCTGAAATAGCCCCTTTGCCGCATCGTCCAGCAATTGTCCTATTTTGGACTCCGCTACTTTAATTGCTTTTTTAAACTTTTTTCCTTTGTGCAGTTCGCCAAGAATCTTTTTGTAGTATTTGTTGTAGCGGTCACCTTCGTTCCCCACCACAATCTGCAGTGCTGCACCTTCGCCGTGTTTTTTGAGTTTTGAAAAGGCAGACAAGAGCACATTCATCGGGTCATGTTGAAATTCCTCGTAAGTCCGTACCGGGAGCGCGGGGTGCTCGGCCAGTGTGGCATACGCGGCGCTGTGATAGCCGTCATGATCAAAGAGATTGTAATCTCCACGCCGTTCGATAAGGCGAGCGTTCGGGAAAATGGAAAGCACATGGCGCTCGAAAAGATCCTTCTTCTTACTAGGAACGGCTATGTAGAATACCGCGTCCTCTGACCCTTGGGCCACAGCAATTTCGAGCGAAAAGACATTGTGTTTGCTCTCAGTATTTCCGCTAGAAATAGCTAGCAACCCTGCATATAACTGCTCCATCGACTTAAGCATCTGCTCAAGTCCTTTTTGTTGATCTTCCTCTTTGAATGCTCCTTGTGGCTGTACTTCATACAGTGTCATATGCAATGCGCGCCATGTCTGTCCTGATTCGAGTGGATTAGTGAGCACACTTCCACCCACAGGAAGACCTTCGGCAATGTAACGCACCAGTGCACGATGCAAGTCGTCCATGATGTGCGCATTGTTTAATTTCGCTGCAACAGATAGAGCATTTCGTACGCCTCGCTCGGAAACAAACTGGAGCAGTTCGTCTACCTGAGTATCATGCTCTTCAGGTTCTAGTTGAAGCGCTTGTCGCATCGCGTCATGCTCGGCAACAATGACTGTTTCGTGCAATACCTGGCTTGGGGTTTCCTCTCCGTACTGTACAATCTCGCGTTTTGCAATTCGCTCATGTTCAAACGGGGTGGGCTTTGCACCAAGTTCTTTTTCTTTCTCGGCAATGCGTGAACGCAGATATGCAATCTCTTCTTCGGGGGTACGAAATTTCTGTGGTTGCGCCACATACGGTGAAGTTTCAACGGGAGGTGTAAAACGCGGCTCCATATCGCTCAGTATACACTGCGCTTACGGTCGCTTAGTGAGCACTTCCGCACCCTGTGCACCAACAATCACCGTGTGTTCGGAATGTGCGGAACAGGAGCCGTCGCGGGTTCGATAGGTATAGCCATCGGCATCAAGCCGTATGCCACTGGAACCAAGCATAAACATTGGCTCGATTGCAATTACCATACCCTCTTCAAGAATGGGGCCTTTCCCCGGAGTACCAAAGTTGGGTACAAATGGTTCCTCGTGGACTGCGTTTCCCACGCTGTGCCCGCCAAGTTCGCGCGGTGAGCCGAGACTATATTTTTTCCCCACCCGTTCGATTGCATACCCTATGTCACCCATGTGATTACCAGTGCGTGCGGCATTGATACCAGCGGCCAGCGCCTCTTCGGTCGCCCGAATGAGCAGTTTCTTTTCTTCAGATACAGTGCCTGCATACACCGTAACGGCAGAATCGGTTATGAAATCTTCATGCACTAAGCCACAGTCAAGAGTCACCACATCACCATCCTGAATGACAGTCCCTTCTTCTGGAATACCGTGGACAATAGCGTCGTTTATCGAGACGCAAAGCGCGGCAGGGTAGGGCCGCTTTGCGCCGTGCGGTTGGTACCCTAAAAATGCTGGAGTGTCGCCCGTTTCTTTAATCAGTTTCTGTGCTTCTGCCTCAAGGCTCATGACCGAAACCTCCGGCGCAACCATTGTTGCCAACTTTTGCAGAAGTGTCGCCAAACGCGCACCTCCTTTGCGCAACGCCTCTCGTTCAAAATCGGCGCGGATAATCATGTAATCTCACACCCTAATGCAGTAAGCACATTTTTGTGAATGACTTCGATTGCGGGTCGTGCGTCAATACGATGCACTTTCCTCCCCCGCTTCTCGAGCTCATGGAGTGCAGGAAGTACTTCGCTTTCGTACCATGCGAAACGACTTTTTATTTTCACCTCGTCCGCCTCGTCGGACCGCCCGCGCAGTCGTAACCGCTCATGTGCATCATTGAACGAAAGTTCGAGAGAGATCACCTGGTAGTCGGTCCGATCGTAGAAAACCAGAGCGTCATCCAAGACTGATGATTGCTCGATGCGCCGTGCAACGCCATCGAATATCAAGTGTTCAAACCCGGTAAACTCTCCAAGAAAAAAAGTGGTCATCATATGTGACGGGACAAATGCGGGTAGCAATTTTCCCGATTCCATGACGCCCTTGACTCGTCTGCTTGCATCGCTGTTTCCCGCAGCAAAACCCCGTAGTCGCTCTCCCATTTCAAGGCGCAAGACCTTCTCGCCTGTATTTCGCACAAGGTAATCCTCAAGAAGGATGGCTTGAGTCCCTTTGCCAGAACCCGAGACACCAAAAAAGACGACCGAGATGGGCCGTTCAATTTTCGCAGTATTATTTTCAGACATCACTGACACAATAGCCTTCTTTTGTCAGAATCTCAAGGACTTCTTGCACTGCAGTATCGAGCTGGTTTTCTCTGTTTATTACACGATAATCGTACCAAGGCGAGTGCTCGGCAATCTCTTGCTGCGCAAGCCGAAGTCGCGCATCTATCTCTTTTTCCGAAAGATCATGACGCCCTCGTTTGATTATTCGTTCTCGTAGCACCGAGAAGTCCGGAGGGAGAATAAATAGTGTCAGCGCGCGGTGATTCTCCTTCATGTACCGTGCCCCCACAATATTCATATCCCCTATAATCACCTTCCCTTTTCCAAGTTGTTCCGTGAGATAGGGCAAGTAGGTGCCGTAACGGGCACCGCTTGGATGTGTCCAGTGTTCGGGTATTTCACCAGAGGCGAGTGCCTTGTCAAATACCTCGTTTGTAAAAAAATGATATTCGCCCTGCCCTTCATTTTCGCGACGCTTTCTGGTCGTGGCAGTGATTAGTTCTACACACCCCTCGCATTGTGCGATAATTTCTCGGACAATACTGTCCTTACCCACCCCCGTAGGACCTGCAACGATAACCACCCCAGGACGGATGACATGGTGACTAAACGACATACCCTTCATGCTTCAGTTTATCGACAATGTGAATGAGGGTTTCTGCAAATTCATTGTCCCCTGTAAATACCACATGATCATAGTTGCTTTCAGCCTCAAGTATTTCTTGGACAGCGCTCATGACGCGGGTAAGCACTTCTTCCTTGGGCATAGTGGGGTCGCGATGCACCAAACGATTGTACAGAGAAAAAATTGATTTTGGTTTTATGAAAACGGTCACCGCATTGTAGTTTTTTTTGTAATACTCCGCTCCAGACAAATCGGTGTTGGCAACAACTGTTTTTCCTGATGCCAATCGCCTGGTGAGGTCGGGCAAATAAGTACCGTAGTAGGCGTCGCGTGCCCGCACGAGCACATGCTCGGGGATGTTGCCATTTTGCACTTCTTCAAAAAACTTCTCCTTGGTCATAAAATAATAGTCCACGCCATCCTTCTCGTTTCCGCGGGGAGCCCGTGTGGTTGCGGAAACTGTGCGAGTAAAATTCGGGTATGCAAGCATAAGCTCTTCCGTGAAAGTGCTTTCGCCGGACCCTGACGGACCAGCAATGACCACCACTCTTTTTGGCTCATGCTTCATGCAGGCATAATACCAGATGCGGGGCCTGCACACATGGCGCATTTCTTCGTTGCGCTTCAAAACATACTCCTTGTCGTACTACCTCAGTACGCCTCGTCGTCTGTTTCTTGCGCGCCTAGAACTGCATCCATCTGAGCAGGCCCCATGTTGGGGCAAAAAAGTGGGACCCGCATGGTTAGCGGGTCCCGTCATAATCAATCTCGTGTTGTTGAGTACCTACGGCCAGTGCATGTGCCGGGTCCTCCGAAAAAATCCTATCATTGAGGCAACACTAACGGGGTTGCCATTGCCGACCTAGGCTCGGCCGAGCCTTGCGGGGCCTACCTAGCGTCTTATTATTGTATACCTATCTGGTATATTTGTCAAGTACCCGCCAGCCTATGTCCTGACGCATTGTCTTGTCTCGCCAAGTGATGGTCCTGGCCGCCACATAAGCCTTTTCTAGGGCCATTTTGAAAGAATCGGCATTGGCGCACACGCTCAGTACTCGCCCACCTGCTTCGATGTAAGAAGCATCCCCTTGCCGAGTGGTGTGTGCATGATATAGGTGCACCCCAGGAATTTTTTCTGCCGCGAGAATTCCATCGATGACAAATCCTTTAGGAGTCGCTTTCTCGGGGTATGGAGCGCTTGCGAGCGTAACGCATACAGCGGCGCCTGGCATAACCCGAACCGGACGAGGAGAAAGATTCCCCGTCGCGGCCGCCAACAAAAGCGGTGCCAAGTCCTCGCCAATTCGTGGCATCAGCACTTGGCACTCAGGATCGCCAAAGCGAGCGTTGAATTCGATGACCCGGATATCTCCCCCAGGAAGAACCATCAATCCCGCATAGAGCGCGCCGCGATATTCAAGCCCCTGCGAAGCAAGTGCGTCAACCACCTTTTGCATAATATGCACATCAATCCACGCACACTGTGCCGGAGTGAGTACAAACGAAGGACTATGTGCCCCCATACCACCCGTATTTGGGCCTTTATCACCGGCGAGCGCCTGCTTATAGTCCATAGCGCAAGGAAGTGGCATGATGCGCCTACCATCACACAGAGCGGTGTATGAGACTTCGCATCCACTGAGTTTTTCTTCAATAATGACAGTTTTTGAACCGCCAAATCGTCTCTCAGTGAAAAGAGCGGTGATCGCCTCATCGACCTCGATGTCCGTATCGGCGACAAAAACTCCTTTACCGTCGGCAAGACCGTCAGCCTTGAGTACAATAGGAGGTCCACCGAGTTCCTTTACCATTGCGCGAGCCATTCCTTCATCACTGGTTGCACCCCATTTGGCTGTGGGAATACGATAGCGATCCATCAGGCTCTTTGCGAACAATTTGCTCCATTCAATTTCTGAAGCACATTTCGACGGACCAAAAGTCGGAATCCCTCGCTCTCGGAGTTTGTCAGAAAGTCCTTGTGCTAGAAGTCTATCAGACCCAACTATGGCCAGATCACAACTTCCTTCTACAGACCGTGCAAGATTGTCCATACACGCAGGAAGTATGTGCTTGCGCCGAATCGGTTCTTTCATTCCCGCATTTCCCGGCACGCAGGTAACGACGGGCTTTACAGTATCCATCGTCAGTCGTGTGCACAGAGCGTGCGCCCGCGCATCGCTCCCAAACACTGTTATACGCATTACCTATCTCCTTTGCCCATTGATTTCTACCACGCTCCGATAGCGCGGGAAAGCATTTTGAAGTAGTCGAGAAAAACCTAGTACTCTCGAATGGAAGTCTGCGCGTCTACTTTTTTGACGAGATCAAGCACTACAGAAACAGCAATAAGAAGTGCGGTGCCACCGATAGTAAGCGTAGTGATGCCACTCAAGCCCTGCACGATAATCGGCAGGACCGCAATAAGCCCAAGGAATAGTGCGCCGAAAAGTGTAATGCGCGTAATGATGTCTCCCAAATATTCTGCTGTGGTATTGCCTGGACGGACTCCGGGAATAAACGCGCCGTTCTTTTGGAGGTTCTTTGCAATTTGATTAGGCTCAAAGGTAACCGCGGTGTAGAAATAGGTAAACACCACCACAAGGAAAAAATACATCGTGCCGTACACCCATTGATTACTCAGTCCGCTCACTACCGCCTTTGCACCAGCGGAAAGCCAAACGATACTTGAGGTAGTAAGAAAAGTGGCAATCATTTGTGGGAACAGAAGAATCGAGAGTGCAAAGATAATTGGAATAACACCAGCCTGGTTTACACGAAGTGGTAGATAGGTCGATCCGCCACCCAACACCTTCACACCGCGAACACGCCGTGAATAGGTCACAGGGATTGGCCGCTCGGCCTCGGTGATAAACACCACTGCGGCAGTAATCGCGACAGTTGCAACCAACAGACCTATATAGGTCGGAATCTGCGCGAAATCAAAAGTGAAAGCAAACTGCGAAAGTGTCGGGGGAATACTCGCGACGATACCTGCAAAGATAATAAGCGACACGCCATTCCCCACGCCAAATTCTGATATGAGCTCGCCGATCCACATCAGGAGCACTGATCCGGCGGCAATCACCATGACACTGGTGAGCATGTTGACGAAATCGAGATCTGCAACAATTCCTTGTTGACGAAGCAGTGCGAGAAAACTAAATGCTTGTATAAAAGCAAGGGGGATTGTGAGGTAGCGCGAATACTGCATAAAGCGCTGACGGCCGGCGTCTCCCTCTTCTTGATAGATTGCTTTGAGTTTTGGAGAAAGAACGGTTGCGAGCTGCATGATGATAGAGGCAGTGATGTACGGACCAACACCAAGCATGACAATCGAAAGGTTTGAAAGACCGCCACCAGAGAAAATATTGAGAAGACCGAGAAATTGGTTGCTTCCAAGGAATGCTTCGAGGCGTGCGGTGTCGATACTTGGAATTGGAATCACTGCGAGAATACGGAACAAGAGGAGCGCCCCGAGGACAAACAGAATGCGTGAACGAAGTGTCGCGTCTTGTACGACAATCTGCATCTTTCTCAAGAAGGTTTCTACCATATTAGACAGCAGCAACTGTGCCGCCTGCTTTCTCGACAATCGCCTGAGCACCTTTTGAAATACGGCACCCTTCGATGGTGAGCTTCTTGGTCAACGATTCATTGCCGATGATTTTGACATCACCAAGTGCCGGAATGAGTTTCTTTTCAAAGAGCGTCTTCACACTGACGACCGCACCAGTGTCGAATGTATCTTCAAGTTGTTTGATAGTAACCTCGCTTGGTTTTGGACGATCACTCCAGGTGCCTTTTGCGCGATTCTTGCCAAACCCACGACGCTTCGGAAGCTTCTTGATGAAATCGCGGATTTCAGGACGCTTTTTGTGACCCGCACGAGCGTTCTGCCCCTTGGTACCACGACCAGCAGTCTTGCCGCGCTTGCCACCGCGTCCTACACGCATATCCTTGCGTGGTGTTTTTCGTGAAAGTGTGTGGAGTGCTTGTTTCATAATCTGTGTTGGTTATTTCTTGGCGATTTGCTCGAGTGCCTTGATTGCCACGCGCGCATTGTTGATTGGATTCTTGCTCCGCGAATGAAGTTTTGCAATAACATCTGTAATACCACCAAGCTCCAGGACGACGCGCACGGCACTTCCCGCAACCAATCCGCTACCTGCAGAAGGACGAATCATCACTACCGATGCGGCGTATTTTGCAGAAACATCATGTGGAATACTGTTGTTTTTGGTGCGTATCACGGTAATCATATTGCGCTTTGCATCATTGGTCGCCTTTTCAATAGCGAGAGCAGTGTCGGCGGCTTTGCCAAGTCCAAAACCAACACGGCCTTTCTTGTCTCCGACAACCATTGCCACACTGAAGTTGAAACGACGGCCACCAGCCATCACGCGAGCAACACGGCGCATACCGATAACTTTGTTTGCAAATTCAGAACGACGATCACCACGATCACCGCCCTGTGACCCACCGCGACGAGAACGATCAGGTGTTCGGCGTGCACCACGATCACCTTGTGATCGTGCCCCCTGATCTCCTGCTGGCTTTGCGATCTTTGAGTTGTCTGGTGTGTCAGTCATAGTAAAATTAAAATTCATTAGAATTCCAGTCCGGCAGAACGAGCTGCATCAGCAAATGCTTGTATGGTGCCAGTATATTCTGAACCACCCCGGTCAAAGACAATCTTGGTGACTCCTTTTGCCTTGACGGCCTTAGCAAGCTCTTTCGCCGCCTCTTCTGCACGAGCGCGCGGTGTAGCGCCCTTGTGCGCTTTTGATGCTGTTGCGGCAAGAGTGACCCCTCCTTCGTCGTCAATGACCTGCGCGATGATTTGGGTATTCGATTTGTACACTGAGAGACGGGGGCGATCAGCAGTACCGGACACCCGCGAACGAACACGGGCATGGCGCCGTTGTCTTTTTACTGTTTTGTGTGATGTTTTAGCCATATGATTTATCCAACTGTCTTCTTGCCTTGCTTGCGACGGATAACTTCATCACTGTAACGGATACCTTTACCCTTGTATGGTTCTGGCTTTCGAGTAGCGCGAATGTTTGCGGCAAACTGTCCGACTATATCGCGGTCGATACCACTGATAGTAACGACTCCCTTCTCTACCGTGACAGTAACGCCGTCAGGAATCTCGAGCTCGACTGGATGTGAGTAACCCACAGCGAGTACGACTTTTTTGCCAACAATGTTTGCTTTATAACCAACACCTTCGATGATGAGTTGCTTTGCAAAAGGCTTTTCCACGCCAGCAATCATGTTTTTAACATGCGCTGCGTATGTACCCCACAGCGCTTTCGCGAGACGAGTCTTTGCGTGAGGGGAAACAATTACCTCGTTACCTTCGGCAACTATGGAGACGATAGGACGAAAGTTCCGCACCAATGTGCCAGCCTTTCCCTTCACGGTCACTGTGCCGTTTAGAACAGACACGGCGACGCCGGTTGGGATAGTAATTGGTTTTTTTCCGATACGGCTCATATATAGTGGTATTACCAGATTTCAAACAGAATCTCTCCGCCGACATTTTGTTTGCGCGCTTCGGTACCCGTGAGTATCCCTTTGGGAGTTGAAATAATTACTGTGCCATGACCAAATTTTACAGGAGCAATATTGCGCACTAGCGTATACATGCGACGGCCAGGCTTTGAAATCCGCTTGGTGCCACGAATCTTTGGTGTTCCATCCTCGTTGTATGCAAGAGCTACCTCGAGCATCTTTTTCACCTTCTTGCCTTTCAGCTCGGCAGACTTGATGTAGCCATGCTCGGCGAGCTTGCCAGCGATAGCCATCTTGAGCTGTGAAAAAGGAACTAAGGTTGTTTGTTTCTTTACCGCTCCTGCATTGCGGAGACGGACAACCATGTCGCTGATGGGATCGTGTAGCATATTACCAAGAAGACTTCTTTACCCCAGGAATGTGCCCCTCGAGAGCCTGTTCGCGGAAACAGATACGGCAAAAGCCAAAGGCGCGCATATAGCCTCGCGGCCTCCCACAACGGAAGCACCGACGAACCACCCGACTCTTGTATTTCGGAGGGCGGTTAGCTTTTGCAATCATGGATGTCTTTGCCATAAGAAAAATGGGCCTAAAAAGGCTTGTGCATACTATGCCCTTCACGACGGATTGTCAACAAACTCATAGGGCAACTTTCCCGAGGCCTCGTACACGAGTATTGCTTACAGTGGTAAAAGATGTCATAATCAAACTCGGAACTATAGGGAAGGAGGTCTACAGTGGTAATCATTGCCGTCCGCATCATACTCATGCTTGCTCTCTTTGTGGGTGGCATACATGTCATCGACCGTATCTTTGACACAGACATCCTCGGAGCCGCCGGCCGGATGATCATCTGGCTATGGCGAGCAATTGTTGAATTCTTTGCCCGTCTGGTCGGCATCTTCTCGCAATCGCTTGCAACCAGTATCCGCGGCTTAACTGAACGCACGATGATTCGAAAAATCTCGCGCCCCTTCTGGCGGCTCGTCACTATTCTCATTGCCCTCTTCCTACTAGGACAGGTTCGCCAGGATAAAATCGAGAAGTGGTTTGGCGAGAAACAATCGCGCATACTCGAGACACTCAAGCGAGTCGTGCTCTTCAAGCCAGACTGGCCACGCTGGGTACGAGCGCTTATCGCACTCGTTATCATCAGTTTGTTCTTTTGGGGCTTTGTCTGGATCAACGAACACATCGGCAAGATTGAAGGATTCGTCGCCTCGATACTCCTCTGGATGATGGTCGAGAAACTCAAAATCATCGGCCTTGATGCCCTCTCGTCAATCATAGTCGAGAAGTGGGCGCCAGTGAAAGCTTTCATCGACCGTCATCCTTGGATTCGTTGGATGTGGCTTGGCCCCCTATTTTCGTGGGTTACCCGGTCAGCAGAGTCACTCAAAGAGTGGCATGGCAGGAAACACCGAGGTAAAAGCACTATCGAGGTTATCCGAGAAAACCGCGCCGAGAAAAAGCGTGAGGAAGACGACAAAAACAAAACCGCCGGGTAACCGGCGGTTTTTTTATGAGCCGTCTGTGTCAACAGCGACTAACCTACGCATGAACCTTCCTCATTTTTTGAGAAAAAAGCCTTACCACCTTTCTCTCTGCCAGAGATTCGGCGAGCGAACTCCTCAGTGAGGATATCTTTTTCTTGAGATCGTCTCGTTTGTGACGAACTACCTCCTGAAAATCCTTCTCAGAAACAATGGTCATGGTGTGAGTGCTGAATGTGTCGTCCTTGTTCACAATGACTATGTTGTGCCGACCGATATACATGTGTTCCAAATGTTGAACCTGGTAAATACCAGACTTCTCGCATACCGCCACAATCATCCCGTAGTTATCGTGGTGATAACGGTCATCATCAAGCGTGGAGCCCCACGAGCTCCATCCCACTTTCGCACCTACTTTGATGTCTTCGCGCGCAAGCGCCATGGTATTCTCCATTATCGATATCCTTCGTAACCCTACGAAAGAAAGTTGCCTCTGGCAACTTTCTCGAACCCATCCTTGTGAATACTATGCCGTCTCTTGAAGTGGCAGTCCGATATGGCGGAACAGTGCTTCGGCTTCGGCTTTGCTTTTTGCAGTTGTGGTAATAGTGATGGCAAGACCAAAGATGTCGCGCACATCTTCATCAGCTGTCTCTGGGAACACTGAGTGTTCACGAATAGCGATGGTGATGTTTCCCATTTCATCGATTGCTGATGTCTTTAGCCCACGGAAGTCTCGTGTGCGTGGAAGCGCAACATGGATAAGCTTGTCGAGGAACGACCACATACGGGCACCACGCATCGTAATTTGATACCCCACCATTTCGCCCGCACGGAGCTTGAATGAGGCGATAGATTTCTTGGCAACACGCGACGCTGGCTTTTGGCCAGTGATGCGCATGAGCCGGTCACCAATCATTTCTTTCTTTTTCTTGTCAGAAACAGACCCGACACCCACTGAAACAACCACTTTGGTAATCTTTGGAGCCTGCATCGGGTTTTTGTACCCAAAACGCTCCTTGAGAGCAGCGAGTACAGTCTTTTGTTTTTGAACAGTGTGGTAAGTCATAAAATTATGCGATGGCTGATCCACTCTTCTTTGCAACGCGAGCGTACTTGCCATTTTTGCGGTCGATCTTTATGCGGGTTGGTTTGCCAGACTTTGGATCTACAATCTGCACATTGGACGCATGGAGTGGCATCGCCTGCTCAATAATCTGTCCTTTGCGGCCAGCGCGATTTGCTCGCTGGTGGCGCTTGACCATATTGATACCATCGATGATGACCTGATTGGTTTTTGGAAGTGCACGCAGAATCGAGCCTGTCTTGCCGCGATCCTTGCCCGCAATCACAATCACTTTATCTCCTTTCTTTATTTTCATATAGTTTAGAGAACTTCTGGTGCCAGAGAACCGATCTTTTGGTAGCCGCGCTCGACAACTTCGCGCGGAATCGGACCAAAGACACGGTTGGCAACAGGCTCTTTCTTGCCGGCCTTGTCGACAATCACGACCGCGTTTTCATCGAAGCGGATGTAGGAGCCATCACTGCGACGAAATGGTTGGCGCTGACGGACAATGACCGCACGAAGAACCTCTTTCTTTTTCACCTGCTTGCGTGGTTCAGCGACACGAATAGATATGACCACTTCGTCTCCGATGCGTGCATAACGACGACGAGAGCCACCGAGAATCTTGAATACAAACCCGATCTTTCCACCGGAGTTGTCTGCTATTTTCACCACTGTGTTTGGCTGAATCATATTATTTTGACGAATCGTCAGTTGGGACAGGTGAGATAGATTCGATGGTGAAGTGTTTGAGTTTTGAAATAGGGCGAGTCTCGCGGATTACCACGGCGTCCCCTACGCGGGCCTTGTTGCCCGCATTATGGACCAAATAGCACTTCTCACGAGTGAGGTACTTTTTGTACTTTGGGTGCTTTACAAAACGACGCACCGAAACGGTTGCCGTGTCTGTCATGGCGGCTTTTACTACGATACCTCGCAGTGTCTTTCCGCCGTTTGTTGTTTCAGTAGTCTTATTCATAGTGAGTGCGCATCCTACAATTATTTCTTTACAATTTCAAGCTCTCGCTCTTTTAGGACCGTATGCATGCGCGCAATCCGGCGACGCAGACCTCGTCCCTCTTTTACATTTCGTGTCCTGCTTCCTGCACCGCCAAAACGAAATACGCGCAACTCTTCACGCAAGCCAGTGATAAGCACGCGAATATCTGCATCTGCTTTCTTTCGAATATCTGAGATGTCCATACAATTATCGTGCAACCACACGCACCTTAACTGGTAGCTTCTTGCCTGCCTTGACGAGAGCCTCGCGAGCAACTGGCTCGGTGATACCGTCAATCTCGAACAATACACGGCCGGGACGCACCTCGAACACATAGTCCTTGAGCTCACCCTTTCCTGAGCCCATGGGAGTTTCGGCGGCTTTGATAGTACGCGGTCGATCAGGGAAAATCCGTGTCCACATCTTGCCGTTCTTACCGAGCGAACGACTGACTACCTTGCGCGCAGATTCGATTTGGTTTGCGGTAATACGGCCACCACTAGCAGCTTTCAGGCCAAACGAGCCGAACGCAACAGTGATACCACGCGTATCGAGCGCAAGAAGCTTGGTCGGGTGCTTGCGATCATTCTGCCACTTTCTATATTTTGGTCGTTTAGGGAAAAGCATACTAATTATTACTTCTTGGCAATGTCGTCTTCAAAAATATCGCCACGGTAAATCCACACCTTGATGCCGATGACGCCGTACGGGAGATAGGCTTCGTCTCGTGCGAAATCAACATCCGCACGCAGTGTCTGGAGTGGCACCCGACCTCGTTTGATCTCTTCGGTGCGTGACATTTCTGCACCACCCAAGCGGCCAGAGATACCGATACGCACACCCTGCACATCGCGATTGGCCATGACTTTTTCGACAGTTTGCTTGAGGACGCGCCGGAATGGCATGCGCTTTTCAAGACCTTCGATAACCATGTATGCCACCACCGGGGCCTGCGCCTCTGGCGAGCGGACCTCTTCAATATCGAGCTTGATTGCGGGAATCGCCTTGATACCTGAATGACGCAAGGACTTCTCGATATCCTTGACGAGCTTGGTGCTACCTTCGCCACCACGGCCGATGATGATACCTGGACGAGATGTTTTTATCTTGATGCGTACCTGCTTCTCGCCCCGTTCGATTTGCACGAGTGTGACATATCCGCCGCGCAAGCGCTTCTTGAGGTACTCACGAATCAGCGTGTCGATTTTTAGATATGCGCGGTATTGGGCAGGTGTCTTTGCAAACCAACGAGACTTCCAGTCGCGCAGAATGCCGAGGCGATGTGCAAATGGATGTACAGTATGTGTCATATTATTATTACCTATTTTGTGGCGCGCTTAGCACTAGTCTTTTTGGCTTTTTTTGGGGCAACTATTTGTACTGGCTTTTCTTGACTCTTGTCTTTGGAAACAGCCTTCGTGCCCAGTGTCAGAACGACGGTGCTACGACGGTGGCGATATGGATTGGCGCGGCCACGAGCCATCGGCATAAAGCGCTTCATGGAAATCCCTTGGTTCACGCAGATGTCTTTCACAAAAAGGCCTTCGGCAGAAACACCGCCTGTGCGTGCGTTTGAAACTGCAGAATCGAGGAGCTTCAGAAGTGCCTCAGCAGACTTCTTCTCGGCAAAAGCGAGCAATGTGCGTGCACGAGGGAGCTCCTTTCCGCGCACCAAATCTGCCACAAGACGGACCTTGCGAGGCGATTGCTGGAAATTGGAAAGTGTCGCTTTCATAGAAATTACTTCTTCTCGGTGGTGGCGGCCTTAGCGGACTTTGCTGCAGCGATTTCAGCCTCTTTCTTTTGTGTTTCGATCTCCTTTTGCATCTTGCCTCCATGACGACCGAACCGAGTGGTCGGAGAAAATTCGCCAAGACGATGACCTACCATTTCTTCGGTGACGAGCACATCGACATGCAATTTGCCATTATGTACGCCAAAAGTATAGCCGACAAACTCGGGTGGAATCTGGCTGCGTCGTGCCCAGGTCTTTATAGAGCCAGCACCGGGCTTACGCGCCGCTACTTTCTTTGCGAGTTTTGCGTCCACAAAGGGACCCTTTTTTACTGATCTTGCCATAAAAACAGCGCCAGACGGCGTGAACGGAATAATAGGCGTAATCCTTGCAATTGTCAAACAATGCGCCTACTATCGCGTGAGTACAGCAGGAGGAACACCATGAAAACAGCCCTTGAATTCTATGGGGCACCGAAAGGACTCCGCGAGATGGTAGCCAGTGTGCGCTTGCAATTGGGCAGACTTCCACCGGCGCCACTAGGCATACAACCGGAAGGCCTCTGGTCATGTCACGGTATTGTACGCTACATGAAACAAAGGTGGCCGGAGACATTTTCAGAATGGCGCGTGGCAACCGGTTACTTCGGCCGCATTGGCCAAGAGCATTCATGGCTCTATCGCATGCACACACCAGATCATCCGGCACTTGCGCTCGATATGTACCCAGTCGCAAGCCTGGGTGGTCCGCTCGTTGTGGACATATCTAGCATAGGTTCGCCCTGGAACGGCTTGTACATAGAGGATGTGCGCCGGTACTGTGAGGAGCGTCTCCACTTGTTTGATGTGGAAGCAAAGGTCCTTCTGGAACTCATGACAAAAACGAGGGCCGCCAATGAAATATGAGCGCGTGAGTCTGGGAAGACCGGCTGTCTTCCTGCTCCCTTCCCTCAAACTCAAAAGTTGGTGGGATGAAACAAAACGGCAAACCGCAGAGGATGCGATCCAGCATTTTTTGATCGCTCAATTCGGCGGATTTACGGTAACCGCCGGCAACATTTTTGGCTATTGGACAGGTGCCGACCAAGAGATGTTCTACGGGGAACACCGCCTGTACAGCGTGGCATTCAACGGGAAGGAAAAAATACCGGTTTTGGAAAAATTCCTTGCCCAGGTAGCGTTTATCCTCGGTGAACAGTGTATCTACTTGGAGACCGGAGAGGATGCATGGCTCATCTACCCAACGAAACCGAAAACAAAGATGAGTACCTAACATGAGAAGGCCCCGGGAATGATCCCGGGGCCCTTGTTCTACCTCAGTGCACGCTCATATCGGGAGCGTCGTCGTGAGGTATTTGATGATGTGGGCTTCGTTCTGGTGGCCAATCCACCACACGCCAGAGAGGAACGCCCCCATCAGAGTCAGCTTGAGGTAGAAGCCGGTCCACTTCTCCGTCGGGATCTCGATGAACTTGGCCGCGACCCAGAAGACGAAGAAGAAGCCGGCCATGCCCGCGAGCGGATTGATGCCGAAGGTCATGCCGGCGAAGACGCCGCCCAGATAGATGACGAGGGCAACCGCTTGCATGAGGCCGTAGTTCGAGCGCTCCGCTCCCCGTCCGTACCAGACATTCGACATGATTAGAATGCCGGTGAACGACACCAGCGACCCAAGCCAGAACGCGCCTGGTGCAAAGACCTTTACCCAAGCAGGAGCGCCAGGGAAGAAGATATGTTGCACCGTGTAAGCTGAGAGGATCAGGAGCGCAGCCGAGCTTCCAGTCGCAATCTGGTCGTCATCTTTGAAGCCGAAGCCGTAGCAGAACGGCGAGACGACGACGGTATAGCCGAGGACGCCCATGACAGCCGCCATCGTCAGAAAGCCGACTTCGCTCATGCCGTAGAACACCGCGACGCCACCCCAGACGAGTGCCAGGAAAGCGTAGAGGCCTGCAGGATTGGTGCCCTTGATATTACGCAGGACGATGAAGAGCAGGGTGCTCGCGCCGAATGCGATAGACCCGCCCAAGACCGGCCAGAGCTTGTAGGCATCGGGAGTGATGTGGCCACTCGCAATCAGTGCGGCGCTCGCGAGGAGTGCCGCGATATCGATGACCTTCTCGAGCACCTTCCAGAGCGCAGTAACGATTGGAACGAGCCAGTGCCAGAAGAGGCCGCCGATGCCGACCGTGAGCGCCGTGACGCCGAGAGTCTTGAGGAAGCCCATCCACGAGAACCAGCCCAGGACCCTTTCACAGGTCAATGTCACCGTGTCAGCGGCCATGGCGGGGGTGGCAAAAAGCAGTGCAAGCACTGCCAATACGAGGATTCGCGTCATGCTCCATCCCTTTTTTCGTCTATCGTCTAGTTTTGCAGGCAAAAACACGCCTGGACGGCATGATATCACATTTGGACCAAAAGTCAAGTCGACCTAGACCGAGGTGGTCACCGCGCTTACGGAGTTCGCTTCTTGCCCACACGGCGGCGAGAGAGTACGAAGGTATTTGAGTATTTCTTTGGACGACGGCTCTTTTGTCCCTTGCCTGTTGGGCGACCCCACAGTGAACGCGCGCGACGATGACCACGACCTGAACGGCCTTCTCCACCACCATGAGGGTGATCAACCGGGTTCATTGCGGTGCCACGCACGGTTGGGCGGATACCCATTTTTCGCGAACGCCCTGCCTTTCCAAGATTAACCAAATTGTGTTCATCGTTTGATGCGGCGCCAATCGAAGCCCAGCAGGTGTCGAGCACTTTGCGCACTTCGCTTGACGGCATTTTGAGATGTGACCACCCTGCATCTTGGGCAATGAGTTCTACAAAATTTCCTGCAGAGCGAGCAATCTTGGCACCACCGTTGGGTTTGAGTTCAACATTGTAAATCAGTGTGCCGATAGGAACATTTTTAAGCATGAGGCGATTACCTGGTGATGCAGGAGCATCTTCGGCAATTAAAATGTGCGTACCTGCAGTCACTCCTTGTGGCAACACAATATAACGACGCTCGCCATCAAGATACGCAATGAGTCCAATGTATGCAGAACGATTTGGATCATATTCCACCGACACAATCTTTGCGGGAATACCGCGCTTGTTGAAATGAAAATCCACATCGCGCAGACGACGCTTCACACCACCTCCCTTGTGACGCGTGGTGATACGCCCTTGGTTATTGCGTCCGCTTCCGCGACGAAAACCGTGAGTAAGCGCTTTTGTTGGTGTGTCGGTAGTCACAACTTTCTCGTATGATACGCGTGTCATGTTTCGACGACTCTGTGTATATGGTTTGAAATGTTTCATATTCGTAAATGAGAACTAGGCGAGCGTGATAGTATCTCCTTCTTTCAGGTAGACATAAGCTTTCTTGCCCACGGCAGTGTGTCCCACAATGCCTGTACGCGCATTCTTACGGACTTTGGAACGAAGCGGTACGGTGCGTACTTTGACAGGAGTTACTTTGTAGACAAGTTGCACTGCTTGTGCAATCTGTCGCTTGTTTGCCTTACGAGAAACATTGAACACATACGCACGCACACGCATCACATCAGTTGCTCGTTCTGTGATGCGCGGCGCTTTCAATACCCACGACAGATCAACCGGGCCAGATGCACCTGCAGACACGGGCTTAGCTTCAGTCTTCCCCACTGCAGTTTTCTTTGTCTTAAAGAGAGCCATATAAGTTATGTGCGCGCAGTTCGTTGGGTAATAACCGGGATTGATTGCTCGGGATTGATGAACACAATGTGTGCATAGGTAAGCGCGAGTGTGGCATTGAGCTCACGAGCTTCGAGCGTGAATATGTTTCCAAAGTTCGCAAAACTCTTTGAGATCGGCGAATTTTTCTCGGGAAGTACCACCAAGGAGCTGTTCTTCTTTTTGGAAAGCATCGTGGTGAACCCTTCGATCTTTGAAAGAGCAGCCATGACCTTGTGCGCATCCTTGGTCTTTGGCTGTGTGATACCCAGATCGTCCACCAAGAGAATGGCACCGTCTTTTGCCTTGCGTGAAAGCACGACATTGAGGGCTTTTGCACGCATCTTTTTATTGACCTTCTGCGAATAGTCCTTATCGTTGCGCGGCCCATGAGCAACTCCACCACCCACCCAAATAGGTGATCGAGTCGAGCCGTGACGAGCACGCCCTGTACCTTTTTGCTTCCACGGCTTCTTGCCACCACCGCGCACTTCGCCGCGTGTCTTGGTATGAGCAACGGGAGTACGCGCATTTGCTTGTGCTGCTTGTGTCACCTGGTACACCAGCGATTCATTCCAAGGGAGTCCAAATACTTCGGTAGGCAATGTGTACGAACCCTGCTTCTTCCCTGTTGCAGAATAAATGTCACGCGCAAAGTCTCCTTGTGGTGCGGGAGCGGTCTTGCGAACACGAGTTGCTTTCTTCTTTTTTGTAGCTGTTTTTTCCATACTCATTGATTAGCCACGGATCTCGACAAGCGCTCCAGGATGACCTGGAACAGCTCCTGAGATGATGATGGTGTTGGTTTTTGAATCGACAGCAAGAATGCGCAGGTTTTTCACTGTCACACGGTCTCCTCCCATGCGCCCCGCCATTCGTTTGCCTTTGATCACGCGACCACCAGCTCGTCCGCCACCACCGATTGAACCTGGTGCTCGTTCGGTGTGCTTACGACCATGTGTCGCAAGATCTCCGGCAAAGCGATAGCGCTTGACCACCCCCTGAAATCCTTTTGCCTTTGAAAGGGCGCTTACCTCGATAATGTCACCGGGAGTAAAGAGTGTAACACCGGCAACATCACCTCGGGCGACACCAGTTGCACCATGGGCTTCTCGCAAGAAACGCAAAGCAGGCAGGTCCTTGAGGTGACCAGCTGCCGCCTTGTTTTGCAGGTCTACCCGCGCCGAACCGAAACCATATTGCACTGCATCATACCCATCTTTCTCTTTTGTCTTGAGCTGTACGGCAGTCATACTCTCGCATACGACAGCAGTACCCGCATGGACCTTGCCGGTTTCGTCAAAAACTTGGGTCATTCGCCCTTTTGTACCCATAAGGAATTTCATAGTGTTTGTCTTTTGGTTTTGTTTGTTTAGAAAAACAGCGCGCCAATGGCGCGCATGGTTACCCATGTCGACCATTGGTCCCTCTCGCTACTCCATGCATATGAGGGACTTGGACATTCCTTCTGGGAAGGGATGTGTGGGGCAGTATACAGAAAGAAGACGACTTTGCAAGTTTTTGTATGGCGAGACTCTTTCTGTCAAAATAAAGGGTATTCTACCCTGTAGTGCGTCTTCGCTCGGACGAAGTGAAAGTCCGCTTCGCTTCCTATCACTTCGCTCCTCGCTAGCCGCATTGAGAAGGTCAGACCTTCTCAATGGTGAAGCTCACTTATTGTTTGAGAATATCTGGTTTTTGAGTGCCAGCCGTTTCGTCAACGATAACCTGAGATTTCCCCCGGGGCATTCGTTTTATTTCTGCAACACACTCGACACGAACCGAAGCTGTCTCTTTAACCAGATTGGCAATTTCTTTTTGAATAGCCACTGTTGTTTCGTCCCCAAAAGCAGACCCCGGGATAATGCGGATAAGCAGGTCATTTTCAGCACGCTTTACTACTTGGTATTGAAGAATTTGATTCTTGAATGGCTTCAGGGTGTATGAGAAATAGAAATGATGAAAAGTTTGATCTCCTAATTGTAGAAAAGTCGAGTAACGACCTTCAATCCACAACCGGGGTGCACGCAATCCGCACGCGCAACGCGCCCAGGACATATGCCCTCGATCACCTGTGTCGTAGCGCACAAAAGGCATGCTGGTATTGAACAAGTCGGTTATGATAACTCTTCCGTGATTTGTTTCGGGCACACTTGCGCCACTCTCGTCAACAATCTCAACAATCAACGACTCGGAGTTTATGTGGAGTCCGTCATGTTGCATGCATTCAACGCCCACTGTGCCTAATTCTTCAAGACCATAACGGTTGTACACTTCGCACCCCAGTGTGTTTTCAATAAAAAGACGCCCTGCCGGCGACAATTGCTCTCCGCCTGAAACCACATAGCGCGGCTTCCAGACAATTCCATAACGATCAACCTCGCGAGCTAACACATATAGTACTGATGCGAAACTTTCAACCACATCGGGTTTGAAATCGACAATCTGCTGTAATAAAGACCTTGGATTGTTCAAAAATGCGCCTAGTGGAATCCATAAATGATTCTTTCGTTCCCGTGGGCGCACACGAATATGCGCCACTCGTGCCCAGTCAGCATTCAGACGCCACGGCATTTCCCATGTCAGGAACCGAGAGTTGAGGGAGTACCCATACCACAGTGTTTGTACTTCGGTTCGTCGAAGTGCTGTAAAAGGAACACCGCTCGATCCTGATGTTGTTACCCATTGACCAGAAAGGTGTCGACTGCCATCAGTGTATTCAACAACCTGCCTTCCAATAAATGTTTTCTTGTTGATAACTGGCAAAAAGGAGAGGTTTTCAAGCGTGCTGATGTCCGTAGCCCGGATGTTTTGTGTCGCCATCAATTCTTTATATAGTGGTACATTTTTTTCTGCATGAACGAGTAACCGTCGTAGCCTGTCTGTCTGCCATTTCTCAATCACCTTGCGTGAACGACGATGTAGGATATGAAATCGCATGAAGGCAACACACTCGCTCACATATCGCATCACAGGAAATCCCATATCTATGAAGACATCGGAAACGAAGGTCCTTGTTGCAGAGGCTGCGAGATATGGACCTTCGTTGTGTCGTCGCTCGGAGAAAATGAAAGTCCGCTTCGCTTCCTATCATTTTGCTCCTCACTAGCCACAATAAAATACAGTGCCTTGCCACTTGGTGCAGGAGGGATTTCCGCAACAACTTCCCATTCAATCGTGACTTTTGGATGCAACGCTCGCACGAAATTGTCCTGAATAGTACCCTGTACTGATTCGAATGACGACCCCGGAACAACCTTCACCACAAATGAAGACCTGGTTTTCTGGATGATTTGATACTGTTTCACCTCTCGCCAAAACACATCGAACAAAGGTGCAACCTCGAGCAGAGGCACCGCTCGCTCGCCATCCAATTTTATGTACTCTACACTTCTTCCTGTGAAGGAGATGGTGCGAAGCGTGCGTCCACAGGGACAAGCTTTATCCGAAATTGTTCCGCGATCACCCGTATCGTATCGAATCAGAGGCATGACTCGATTGTCTAGTGTTGTCGCGATTATGCGCCCAATCTCCCCAAACGGTACTTCTTTCCCTTGATCGTCGAGAATTTCACAATACAGCCATTCTTCGTTACTGTGCATATTCCCTCCTTCGCATTCATACGCAACCAAACCAAGCTCTCTAGTAGAGTAGCAATTCCATACGCGCGCACCTAGAATTGACTCAACTCGTTCCTTGTCTTGTGGGCGTATACTTTCGCCACTTGCCACCACTACTTTGATGGGGAATTTTAAGGAAAGCTTTTCAACCTGCTCAGCAAATTCTATGAGAAATGAAGGGAAACTATAGAGCAGGAAGGACTCGCCAAGTCTTTTTGTAAATCTTTCAAACTCTTTCATGCGATATTTAATACCGGTACCACTCCTTACAAAAAAAAGAAAATGACGCCAAAAAGAAAACCCGAGCTTGGGCCTACTGCGCAATGATATGACCGGCACCCGAGTGCCTGCAAGAACTGTCTGCAACATGCGCTCAGTTACTGCAAAGGAGCGTAGGGAAGCACCCCGGTCAAAGTAGAAACGAAACGGTCTTCCTGTTGAACCCGATGTCCGGTCTGCAGAACTTTTTTTAATATGCGTCATGTTCGCGATTTGTTCAATTGGTTGCTCGTTAAAATCTGTCCGAGACATCGTCGGAAGTTTTATAAAGTCATTTTTGGAAAAATCCTGTGGGTCAAGGCCGACTCGCGTGAACACAGTACGCCAAAATGGAATCCGTTCTGTAGCCAAGACCATACTCTGTAGACGCGCCCAGGTCATTGTTTCCAATACATCGCGAGGCCAATACTGACTTTTTAGAAGGGCTTTTGTATCGAAATAAAATGGTATCCGCCTAAAAGGCTGTCGGTACAGTATTCGCATCGTCCAGATCCAATCAGTACGCCAACCTTTTTTTAGAAGGATTCTTTGGAAAAACCGCATGCTCATGTTGCAATTTTACCCGCATACCTATTTTAAGTAAATTGGCGAAGCCCTTACCCCGCCCCAGAGGCGGCGGGGTAAGGGCTTCGCCAATTTAATCTTCTCTGTATGGAAGGACCTCAAAAAAGTCCCACTCCGGATCAAACTGATCATAGGCGAGTACTTCTCCCCCCTTGTTCGCAAAGTATATCCGCGCATGTTGCGCATCGGCTAAAAACCACATTCCGTTTACAAATTGTGCGTCTTGGAGCCAGTTTGTTTCAATCTGAACAGAGTTTTCGGTCACAAACCTATCACCCTTGAGTGTACCGAGATAAGCAATGCCCCTACCTGTATCAGCGAAAGAAACCTTCCCATCGCTTATGCGTGCAGCATGAGGCCGTTTCAAATCAGCTACGATTGTGGTCACCGTCCCAGTCTCGCGGTTGATACATCCAAGGATTCCCTGATGAAAGAAGGAGGCGAGTACTGACCCATCTGAAAGTGGCTGGGCAGAATTCACATGAGTTGTTCGAAGCCATGTGTTGTACAGGAAATGACGATGATCTAATTGTCTGTCCAGAGTCCTTTTCTTTCCGAACGAATCGGTTGTGTACCCATGTTCGCCTGCCCACCACAACCACAGAATCTGTTTTCCGTCTCGAGAGATTTCAGTGATAGAGTCGGTGCCCGAAGATGTGACCAGAATACCTTTGGGAGATTCCCGAAGAGTGTGCAAGTCATTCCACACCGGAAACGATGCAAATATTTGTGACTGCTGCAAATCGGAAGAATAGGATTGCATTGCATCATGTTGAGCGCTGAGCACCCTACCATCGCACAGCAACATGCCGTTCGCCGGCTCGCTCTGAATGAGCTCTGTGAGTTCACCCGAGCTACCTACTTTTGCAATAAGCCCTGCTCTAGGGTCGTCAAAATTTGGCGAGTCCCATATTAAAATTTCTGGATACTTCTTTCCCTCCACTCGTTCTCTCGCCCACCGCTCCTTTCGTGCACCTAAATTCCTTGCCGCCACGGATACATAGTATGCGGGTATCGAGAACGGAAACCCGTTAAAAACCCGCCTCAGTCGGTTTACGGTAACCCCATGGATGAGCTGCTTGTCCATCGCGCTATGGTGAACGATTTTCGTTAGTACGCAACCAGCAAACCCTAGAGATTGGCACCTTAGAGCTCTTCCCAGTCTGGGTTGTAGATACTATCGACAAGAGAGTTCGGGGAGACGCAACTGCTCGTCTCGTTGCTGCACACGAGCTTGTAGACGGTGTCCTCGGTAATCACAGCGCTTGACTGGTTTCCTGACGCACCAGCGGTGAATTGCTCTACCTGAGCACCTCCTAGCAGTTTGGTTCCTGTAATAGTACAGGTGGTGGCACCCGGAGCACTCCAGGTGACAAGCGTACGAAGCCCCTGCAACACTCGATGTGGGTTTGTTGAAATGGTACAGACGATTGGCGCACCATTCCCGCCGCCGCAGTCTTGAGGGCACAGTGTTCCTGACTCGCCCGCATCACAGACACCATTTGGACATGTGGCGCAGAGACTATTTGGTACTGTCGGTGCCGAACAAGAGCCGGTGCAACTAATTGCTCCGTAGGCAAACATGCCACAAATATTCGGTGATGACTGGCAAGTCGTGCCATACCCTGCAGGAAGCCCCGGTGGAGGAACGCTGCAAATTCCTCCGCATTGATAGACGCCGTTAGCTGAAGAGCCACACGCGTTTGTTGCTTGGCATGGGCGACCGTAGAGCGCGTCGTCATGAAGATTGGAAGGGCACGATGCAGGAACACTCCTACCCCCCTCATCACCCAAAGGCGAAAGGCTGTAGAAGTACATCTCACTCGACGGAGATGCTGAAACTACTTTCTGCTGCATTCCGGGGAAAGCCCCGAAAAAAACAATAAGACCGAGGGCAATTCCTACAGCAAACACTACTTTTTTTGAGGAGACTTCCAAGCTCATTGCAGACATCACTTCAGTATAGAAGAGTTTTTGTGGTCTGCACTATTTATCCACAACTGACTTAGGGACGAGTCCTAACCATCGCTCGACCCAAATTCCTTTCGATTGAGTCTTTCATAGAGGCGAAGCCCGCCGCATACAGAGAAGGGTTATTCCCGGGATACGCAACTCCCCACTGGTCTGCAGTCATGGTAGCGATAGTGTCAAGCGCATCGTTAAAATCTTGCTCGGCATCATGTGATTTATTCATTGCGAGTGAGGCAATCCCTCGCGAGTTTAAAAGCCATGGATTTCCGTATGCTTGTGTAAGACCTTGATTTGCCACATCCCATGCATTCTTATAATCACCTTTTTGAAAGTATATCCACGAAAGATCATTATACCCTGCCCAATTAAGTGGATCGTAAGCGATAAAATTCTTAAATGCTTTGACTGATTTTTCAAAATCTCCTGGATATGCCCGGTATCCAAGAATCAATCCTTCCATGTAGTGAGATTTTCCAAAAGACGGGTCAATTGTCTTTTCTCTGAGTACGGACGCATATGCATCTGAGAAATTTCCATTTAGAAAGGAGAGACGCGCGAGTTGGTAGTTCACACGGGCAAGTGCAGGATTAGCATTCCGGGCAAAAATAAAGTGTTTGTAGGCCCACTCTGGATCATATGCACCATTCCCGAAAAAATAATCCCCGATATTGAAGTGTAACTCTGCATCATGTGGCGCAAGCACCTGAGCGAACGATGTTATGCCGCAACAATCCCACGCAATACGAGCGCCGTGGACCCTACCCACTACCAGACCGAGCAGTAAAAGAATTCCAACAACTAGGGTGCGTTTTGCCCACATATTTTAATATCTCTTCATGTGTCACTTAATGACTTGCTTTCCGTCAACGGGTAATCCCATACTTATCCATCGTTCAATACCACCATCGATTCGCTTGATATTAAAGAAGCCATAATGTTCAAGATAGCTATAGCCAACCCCCGAGGCACGCCCCCCACTACAAATCAGGACTATGGTCTTTCCGGTCTTTGGGAGGAGATGCCTCGTATCAAAGAGTGTATGCAGTGGCATGCTTTCCGAGCCAAGCGCATGTGCGGCAGTGTAGGCATTTTCAGGACGAACATCGATGAAAATGTAGTTGTCTGGATTTGCCACAAACATAGCATGGAACTCTTGGGGATTGATATCGTCAATCGTAGGTTCGATAAGGTTGATGTGTTTTAGGGGGGTAAGGTATATGAGTGCAATCAATACCACCGCAGTCGCCAAGGATATAACTGTATATGTTTGTATATCTTTCATACTTTATTGCTCTGGAGGCTTCTCGGACACCGTTAGAAGTTCATCTATAGCTTCTAAGATTCGGTCTTGATAACTTCCCTGCACTTTTACTTTTGCACCACCATAGGTGATGAGAAGTGTGGGTGTCATGGCAATGCCAGCAACCACCCCACCCGCTTTGTCGCTCTGCACTCGAGCGAAAGCTTCGCCCGATGCCATGCATATTTCAAATGCTTCACCTGGAATCCCCATCGAGGTCGCCAACACAATGAGGTTTTCGTCAGTCAATGTTGCCTCGCGTGGTTTCTCCATAAAAAGTGCTTCGGTATACTTCCAAAATGCGTCCTCACCCCCGACACTCGCGGCACATTCGGCTGCTTCTGCCTCGCGCACACTATGCGGATAACGCGGAAGAGGAAAATGCCGGTACGCCAGAACCATGGTCTCTCCATACCTCTCTTTGAGTCTAGGAATTATGCCCAGATGAAGCGCCCGACAATAGGGACATTCGAAATCGGAATACTCGACTATTTCGAGAGGCGCATCGCGCGATCCTTGCACATGATCCTGCTCGGTAATAACGCGTGTAGCCAGCTGTAAATCTTCTTGACTTTTTTCTCGGGCCTGCCCAGCATAACGGGAAGATGTGGATGCTCCAACAAGAATTACCACTCCCGCAATGAGAATCAGGCCGAGCGCTGTACGCTGAACAATATTGGATTCATCTACCATACGCTCACTTTGGGAAGTCTGATGGTTGCCACCCCAACCCCAGCAAGTATTTCTTGAAATCCGAGTCTATCGTTGCCATTTTTTGTAAGTACACTTTCTGCCCCTGCTTGTTGGTCCTTTCGTTTTTGAAGAAAGTCTTCATCTCTCCATCCTTGTATATATTTGTCTCGTAAAAAGGCGCAATGATGTCTCGAACCCTGGTTTCGCTACTTGGAACATTCAGCAAGTATCTTGCATGATAGTATCTCATCCATCGGTCGGCAGATGTCCCTGGGGAACGAACTGCGATAAGATTAAAGGCATCTGCAAAAGCCCGCTCGGCCTCCTCGTGGGAAACAATTTTGACTATTGCGAGTTTCCCAATCACTACAGCTTTGCGTGTCAATATTTCATCAAGGAACCCGCTCTCGCTTGGACTATCAAATGTACGGGTAATGTCTGCGTCCGCGTTTTTCATGCGATCTTCGATAATACCAACATATTCATGCGAAGCACTGACTGGTTTGCGCACCGCGGGTTTTAAAAGCTGTTCGGCATACCAATCGGCTACACGGAGCTCGGAAAGTGCCAGTGGGTAAAAGGAGGAGGCGTACTCGAACATCTTTCGATTAGAGAGCGCGCGGTTACCCTCTGTATTAAAACTGGCATAAGGGTCTCCTGAAAAAATATCCGGAGCTAAATGGATAGTTTCAGGACTCACAAGCATCAGCGCGAGCTCTTGAGCGGAGTATGCTTTGATGAAAGATATTGCTTCTGGGTTTGCGATAAGTTCTTTGTAGAGGGGGATCGCCTCTTTCGCGTTTCCCCGTCTCTCTGTTGTTAATGCAATTCTGTACAAAATCTGATTCTCTTCAATTGGATTACGCGCCTTGAGAATAGCTTCGTTGTATTTCTCGAGCGCGGCAGTAAAACGACCATTTTTGAAATAATTATCAGCAACAGCAAAAGCCTTGTTGTCCTTCGCAAGGACAACATTTGGCGGCCTTTCATGTGTGTATCTTAAAGGCTTTTTCTCAGCGGGGACATCTCGGCCATAGACATACCATCCGTACGCAACAATTCCAACGAGTATTGCAACTCCTGCCCCTGCGCCAATAATTGTGTCTTTTTGCATACGATAAGTTTGGCTAGCTAAAGTGGGACCTACTCGCAACCACCCGCATCGGCACCCGCATCGGCACCAGCGTCACATGCACAATCGGCACCCGCATCGGCACCAGCGTCGGCACCAGCGTCGGCACCTGAGTCAGCATCTGTACCGGAGTCTGTGCCAGAGTCTGTACCGGAGTCTGTACCGGAGTCTGTGCCCGAATCCGCAGCGGAATCCGCAGCGGAGTCTGCGGCAGAATCTGAGTCTGCAGGAGCGTCTGCAAGGGCGGTACTCGGTCCAAGTGCGTCGAGTGGAGAAAGTGCTTTCCATGTTTTCCCGCCACGCGAACCTCCTGCTGGCGTCATGAAAATAACAAGGAAACCGACGACCAAGAGGAGAATCGCTCCGCAGGCACTTAAAAATCCGACTGCTCTTTTTTGTATATCACTGAAAGCCACATGTTCATGATAGCATGATGCTCCCTTAGATATCTTTCCTATGTGCAAAACCACACGAGAACTGTGGATATGTAGCGAAACATATTCATCCTTAGGACAATCTTCTCACTGTAGACCCATCACGGTATCATGACACCATGATACATAGTGCCCACTCCCTTGAGACTGTCTGGCGTGGCCTTTATAGAGGCGACCGTACTGAACATGCACGAATCAATTTCTTACGATTTCTTGAACGCCAGTTCGGAGCGCACCTTGTCCAAGATGACAGCGAGGTACCCTTTGGTCGTCCCGACATGCTCGACCTTTTTTCCATTGCCGAAAAAATGTTTGCATCAGGAGTTGCCAAACTGTACTATCCGGCACCCTATTCTCCGGACGAACCTCCTTTTGCTCTTTGGTACATGGAATATATCCAGGGTGGTGCCACAGTACGCGCCGCAGGTGGAGACATAACTGATGAACGGTCAGCATTTAGTCGCGCACTAGCGGAGGCAACTGAACGCTATATTTGGTTTACACAGAGCGACATGCTTGTTTCCCCCACCCGAGCAACAGTATCGGAAATCCAGAGGAAGGGCACGGCACTCACACCAGACCGCTTTGCCAGCTTCAATCCTCAGCAGCGAAAAAAAGATCCACGATTTCATATCCAATCCGATTCACTATTTCTATGGACACGCGCAACATCTCTTATTACAAAAAAAATGGTGTGGTTGCCTGCGCAAACAATTAGTCGATACGGCATGAACCTGGCTGTCCGTGGGATAGGCGAACAGCGCGAGCCTATTATTCGGCCATCTATCACCACCGGTCTTGCAACACACCCTGAAAAGTCATGCGCTCTTCTTTCGGGTGCACTGGAAGTCATCGAACGCGACGCATACATGCTTACCTGGCTTAACCAAATTACACCTCCGCGCATACCTACACACGAACTTGTTCAGCGCCGACCTTCGTTAGCTACATTGGTTGCACTCTGCGAGCAATACCGCCTACAACCTCATTTCATCCGCCTTGTTAGTGATGCGCCAACATATTCCATTGGTGCATTTTTGGAAGACCTTACGCCCCATGCCCCTAAACTTGGCCTTGGCCTCAAGTCGGATTGTGACCCCGCACTCGCCGCTGAGCGGGCACTTATCGAGGCTCTTCGAGCGAGGAGGGGGGCTCGTGCTCAGATAAGAAAATACGAGAGGAAAGGTCGCCCCATAGCCACAGTGCGACACACAGGACAGCGTAATCGTCTCGTCTATTGGGCACAGGCAGACCGCCACAAACACCTGCAATTTCTTTTGTCAGGAAAAGAGCAACCACTTCGCCCAGAAATATGGGATAGCGATTCACCGCAACAGCATCTCGACCGTATTATCCACTGGTGCAGCGAGCAAGGGTACGAGTGCGCGTCAGTTTCATTTACTCAAGCCCGAGCAAACCATACACCCTGGCACATTGAAATGGTGGTGATTCCTGAGCTAATCCCTATTCACTACACTGAAGCAACACCTCCTATCGGAGGAGCTCGCATACACGATGTTCCGAAACGACTCGGCTTTAGAGTGCGAAGTGAGCCCTATACAAACGAACCCCATCCCTTTGCATGACTCGTTTTATCCAACAGGTGCATCAATCAATCCGGAAAGCACGGATTCTACGCACTGGACTGACCAAATCTTCTGATAGTGCATTACCTGGGGAACATAAGGAATATCCACGCATGCCTCGTATCGCACTACCTCATCCCGTACCACTTACTACCCGCCTCGACGAAGTGTTGGCCGCGCGTATGTCTGCCGGAGAATGTCTTATTCCGCGCGCGTTCACTGACACAGAACTCGGTACACTTTTCGGTCATGCGGTTGGTGTAAAAACAAACAGAAAACCAACGCGCACCTATCCCTCTGGTGGCGCCCTCTACCCTATCGAGACATATATACTCGGTCTCGTACGCGAAGGTAAAGTACCTGGTGTGTTTCACTACCACCCACGCGACCACGCATTGGAACATCTCTGGGATCTCCCAGACGATTTTGAAATGCGTCGCATAATCCGAACCGGAATGACGCCACTTTCATCTACCATCCTTATTTTCACAGCGGTGTGGGACCGTTCGAGTGCACGGTACGGAGACTTTGCCTATCTTCTAGGCCTTCTTGAGACGGGGCACATGGCACAAAATATTACCCTTGTAGGAACCGCACTGGGGATTATGACACGCCCAGTGGGTGGTTTTGATGACACCTATGTTATCCGTCTTTTAGGACTCGATCCGCGTATCGAGCAACCTGTCTATGGAGTCCTCCTCTGCACATCACCTAAATCAGAAGACACACCACCTCTTTATGAATAATAAATCTGTACCAGGCAACGAGACTCGTCTCGTTGCCTTCAGGCAAGCGATTTTAAAACACGCCTTTGTCACGAGACAAGACGGTGCCCGCATCGCAAAAAACGGTGTTGTAGGGAGCAGTGCAAGCTGGATGTTTGATTTCCGAGCACTCATGCTTCAGCCCGAATGGCTTGACTGTTTCGCCGAACTCTTTTGGGAACGATATCAAGGACACCTCCCTTTCCAAGTCGGTGGCCTCGAAACTGCCAGCATTCCACTTATCACAGCGATTGTTATGAAGAGTGTTGCACGCGGCACACCAGTGAACGGATTCTACTTGAGGAAATCTCGCAAACGCTATGACCTCATGAAGACCATTGAAGGAACCCTGAACGAGTACCCTATTATTCTCATCGATGATCTTATAAATAGTGGTAGTACGCTTGCTCGCGAGATTATAGTATTGCAAAGGGCACACAAACGCATTGCGGCCATTCAAGTAATACTTGCGTTTCGAGATTTGAATGCGTATCCTTTTGCGGCCCAAGGAATCACTCTCGAATCATTTTTTTCACTTAAAGATTTTGGTGTGTCGCTGAGCAAAACTTCTGGTCCGACACCCAATCAATTCGATTTTTTGTGGCACTATACTCCACCAGAATCTCCTAGCTTTGACTTAGTTGTGCATAAGTCGACACCCGCACTTGATACTCACCGGCTTTTTTACGGAAACGATGCCGGTGTCTTTCGTGCACTCAACCAAGCAACAGGCACTGTGGCTTGGGAATATACCATTGGTGCACACGCACCCGGAAAAGGAATACTATCAAGTCCCCTTATCAGCGGCCATACTGTTTTTTTTGGTGCTTATGACGGTAATGTCTATGCATTGGACACCACAAACGGTAACCGCCGTTGGATAAATCGTGATGCGGATTGGATTGGCTCATCACCCGCGCTGGCAAAGTCCCTTGGTTTCATTTTTATCGGTCTGGAATTCGGCCTTCTCAGAAGGCGTGGAGGTATCTCGGCAATTGATATACATTCCGGGAAAACCATATGGACCGCCCGAAGCACACATCTGACACACGCTTCCCCACTGTATGTGGAAAAAAAAGAAATCGTATTTATAGGCGGAAACAATGGAACTCTTTCCGCGTACCAAGCAACATCCGGAACACTTCTTTGGAAGTTTCAAACGGGAGGCGATATAAAGATGGCTCCTGCGTACGACGAAAAGCGTAACCTGGTTTTCGCTGCTTCCATGGATTCAAAACTATATGCGCTTGATGTGGATACCGGAAAGCCCATGTTTGCATTTCAAGCAACAGAGGCACTCTATTCCTCGCCATTTGTAAAAGATGACACCGTATTTATAGCATCACTAGATAAACGACTCTACGCAATCGATCTCGATACACACGAGGAGCTGTTTCACACAGCGACAAACGGGCGGATTTTTTCATCACCGTATCTAGCCGATGATTCTGTGTGGGTTGGTAGTAATGACGGCAAACTCTATGAACTCGATCCAAAAAATGGAACACGAAAATCGGTCACCCAATTTCCTGAACGGATAGTGAGCGAACCGGCTTTCAACCCGGAAACCGGAAATCTATTTGTAACAACTGTTTCAAATGAAGTGTACTGTCTTCGCCGTAAGAAAGCCTGATTTTATCCTTAGAAGCTGTCTAGAATCTTTCCCCCTGTCAGGAAACCACAAAGATTTTAGACAGCTTCTTACAGAAAAAGGCCCCTTGGGGGCCTCGCGAAGTACCGTCACTTGCAACTGGGACGCTCGGCTCTGGCGCAATCAGCCCTGCACAAAGCGGTGGGTCGATTTTCGGCGCACCATGTGTAGCATTGCTCCCTGCAAAGAATCGGCCGTTTCTGGAAACAGGTCGCCCGACCTGCACAATCGGCGCGACAACGCTCGGTGGGCCGATTTTCGGCGCACCACTCATAGCACCGTTCCTTGCACAGTCCCTGTGCCTCTACCGTGGTCACGGGCAAAAGAAACGACGCGAAAACAACTCCGAAGAGTGCCAACCTGCGCATTGGTATTCCCTTCTACTCTGTTGAGTACTGACGCCACCATACCACGCCCTCGACCCTTTGTCAGGCAAAGATTATTGGAGACTCGGCCCGAGCGCACCGCCATGATGCATGCGTCTCCATACCCAAGCAACAAAAACCATAAGAACAATGAGCGCCGCAAAACCAAATCCCACTCCGAGAGACGGTTCTTGTTCTTGGGCTGGTGAAACTGCATTGGCATTCGCGTCTGCAGAAAATTCAGCGAGAGGTTCACTCTCTATCGAGGTAATAGCCGAGTCACGAGCCTCCTTGGCAAGTGACTCGATTATCGATTCACGCTCTTCGTCGGTGAGATTCCCTGTGATAAGTTGTGCTCTAATTTCCCTTTCGAGAACATCTGTGGTCTGTGCGTTCAAAAAAATGGGGCCGGCAACCATAAATACAGCTATGCAGGAAACCCCTATTCTCATGAAAGTCTTGCCCATGCTCTGAGTATACTTGCGTCAACCTTCGCATATGAGGTTATCAACAAAAAACCCCGCCGAGAAGGCGGGGTTTTTTGTTTTGGGACTAGTGCTCGTTAATTTAATTTTACAGCACGGAAAAGTTTCTTGCGAAAAATTAAGTTACTGGAGCGCTAGCCCATCTTTACATCGATTGAAACACCCGAGGGCAAGTCAATGTTTGTAAGAGCTTCGATGACTTTTTGATTCGGATTCATGATATCAATCATCCGCTTGTGAACTCGCATTTCGAACTGTTCTCGCGCGTCCTTATGGACGAAGGTCGAGCGGTTCACGGTGTACTTTTTGATATCAGTAGGAAGAGGTACGGGACCAACTACCGTGGCATTAAAACGTGCCGCAGTGTCGATAATCTGTTTGACAGCATTGTCTAGGACGCGATGCTCATATGCACGAACGCGTATGCGTAATCGTTGAGTCGGCCCGATGCCATCTTTTTGTACCTTCTTTTTTGTTGCCATAGTTCAATGCTTCTTCCGAAGCGTGAGGATAACCCTACTCGAATCGCGCTCTCCGGTCAAGGAATCTGCAGAATCCTATACTACACAGTTATTTTTGTGACCACTCCTGCACCCACAGTCTTACCACCCTCGCGGATAGCAAAGCGCTGTTGATCTTCGAGTGCGATTGGTCCTACAAGCTTCACCTTGAATTTCACAGTGTCCCCTGGCATAACCATTTCGACACCCTCTGCGAGAGTTACCTCGCCGGTTACATCAGTGGTACGCATGTAGAACTGTGGCTTGTATCCAGTGAAGAACGGTGTGTGGCGTCCTCCTTCCTCTTTCGAAAGGATGTAAACCTCTGAGTCGAACTCAGTGTGCGGAGTAATGGATCCTGGAGCACAGATAACCTGCCCGCGATGTACATCTTCTTTCTTTGTACCGCGTAGAAGAATACCTGCGTTGTCACCAGCCTCTCCATGATCTAGTGACTTGTTGAACATTTCAATACCGGTGACTGTGGTTTTTGCTGTCGGTTTGATGCCCACGATTTCGCATTCCTCGCCAACCTTTACCTGCCCGCGCTCGATACGGCCAGTGACCACGGTGCCGCGCCCTTCGATAGAGAAGATGTCTTCGATAGGCATGAGAAATGCCTTTTCTTTGTCGCGCTTTGGCATCGGGATGTATTCGTCGAGTGTCTTTGCAAGCTCGAGAATCTTCATTGCCCACTCGTCGGTCAATGACTTTGCCTCGAGTGCCTTGAGACCAGAACCGCGGATAACAGGGGTGTTAACGCCGTCGAATTCGTACTTGGTCAAGAGCTCGCGCACTTCCTCTTCAACGAGATCAATGAGGTCTTTGTCGTCAACCATGTCGCACTTGTTGAGGAACACAACAATCTTTGGCACGCCAACCTGGCGAGCAAGGAGAATGTGTTCGCGTGTCTGCGGCATAACACCGTCAGTTGCGGCAACTACCAATACAGCGCCGTCCATCTGAGCGGCACCTGTGATCATGTTTTTGATGTAATCAGCGTGCCCAGGCGCGTCGATATGCGCATAGTGACGATTCGGGGTCCAATACTCTGAGTGATGGAGTGAGATGGTAATCCCGCGAGCCTTTTCTTCTGGTGCTGAGTCAATACTGTCGATTGCCTCGACGCGAGCGCCGTATCCTTGGTCTTTTGCCATGTCGAGAACGCGGAGAATCGACGCGGTTGTCGTCGTCTTGCCGTGGTCGACATGGCCGATGGTACCCACATTCACATGTGGCTTTGAACGGTCAAATGTATCTGCCATATATTTGCGATTAGTCACCTTTGCTTTGAGGAGGGAGAGCGCGAGAACACTCTATCCACCCTTAAAACAATCAGTGTTGGTAATAACGGTCTAAGTGCATAAAGACGCATAAAGAAAAGCGCCCATGCGTGCGGGTAATCGTAACAAATACAGACAAAGCGTCAAGGATACCTTGCAGGACTAGTCTTGTCCTGCTGGTCGCTCTTTGGTATCTACGAAAGTCCGAGTTGCAACTTAATTACAAACTCGACGGACGCAAGTTCGTCATCAGTCAGGCGACCTATTTTTTCTTTGATGCGCCTTTTCGATACCGTGGTGATCTGATCCGAGGCGGCCTTATTCTTCTTCCCTCGCAACGCTACAATAGTTTCGCTTGGATATATTTTTGTAACATTACTTGTGAGCGGCACAACCTGAATGCGTTCAAGGAATTCGTTTGAGTCGTCGTTACTTACGACGATGGCGGGGCGGATTTTTGACGATTCAGTACCAACCGGCAGACCGAAAATAACCCACCACACTTCGCCGCGTTTCGGAAAATTAGGCTTCCGGGACATATGAATCAGCACTAAGGCCTTCACTCCATTCAAGTGCCTCTTTTTCTCGCTCATTATCTGCCGCCATTTCCGCATAGCCAGCGCGGACAAGATCGTTGTTGTATAAGTGTGGTTTTGCAGAATTTATAAGAAAGCGGCCGATGTTGCCACGCCCTATTTTTTTTATAAGCTCACGATGCACATCTGCGTCGACTAGAATCGTCAGCTTCTTTGTTGTAGTTGCCATATACATACGATTGTACATATTCTAGCTTACTGCGCAATGGTGAGTCGTTACAAAGTCAGTAGTTACTTATGTATGCGGATATGTCGTTCAATAGTTATTACACCAAACAAGATGTTTGGCGCGATTGTCCAAGAGACTTGCCGTGAAAAAGGCCCAATTACTGGGCCTTGGGAGACTTCTCCTCCCGGAGCTTCTTGAGAGCGCTCTCGGCCTCAGCTCTGGTCCGATAGGCCTCCGCAACCGGTTTGTAGTAAAATCCGAACAATACGCACACCCGACTGTTCATAATCACATACCCATCAACAATGACCGGAATGATTTCATATACTCCATCGCCCCAGTCTTTGATTGGATAGATTACACTCTTAAGTGGCGGTAGCATCCCCAAGTCCTGATCTTCATCCAGAACACCCGAAGTTTTTTCCAGCTCCTCCAGTGCCCACTTCAAGTTCCGTATCAACTCATGCTTGCCGTCTTGGTGCCATCTTCCGGCATTTTCCAGATATGTTTTCCATGAGACCACTTCAGGTTCAAATCGGATGTATGGGAATCCCCCACCAAACCGACATCCATAAACTACCACATACTCGCTAGGAGACATGTCACACCTCGTCTACTCGGGCGAGTTTACATATAATGCCAGCCAAAACAAGTCCAGATACGAATGACCTGGCATAGAGCAAGTAACGGTTCTTAAGAAATCATCTCGCGTCTTAGCGGTACCCAGTCGGAAAAGTTACATTTTTGAGCGATCTGAGTCGAAGTATATTTTTTCTGAGTTATGCTGCACCAATTCGATACAGTGTGTGGATAGATAGAATGGCAAGGTCTGGCAGATGTCACGAACAGCTTGCAAATACAATTGGCTGCTTTTTGAACTATCTATCGAGCGAGCGATTCTGCTGGCAAAAACCCCGGTGCACATAACTCGCTCGTCCCCATTAGTCGTATTTTTGCACATACCAGCTACATCTTGGTACCTTACTGCTCGTATCGCCCTCCCTGCAAAAAATTTGACGCATGCCATACGGTACTCATCACCTTCTATTTGCTTGCAATAATTAATGTTTTTCTTGAAATCTTTCGGGGTTGTATTGAAATTTTCGAAAAAGACTGAATGCTGTGCATAACAGGCGAGTTTGTATTTTTCATCAAGCGATTCACATATGTTAAAACTCATCACTCCATCTGTAACAGTAACCAGGTCGCGTGTCGAAAAATCCTGAGCCATTTCCATAAACACCCCCATATAACACGAGTAATTGCGCACCGGGTCGTCGGCCACATGATCACAGACATACAGCGCGTCCGTCGTGGCATATTCTAGCTGTACAAATGCTGAATGCCCCATTCCATGAAAGCAATCTATCGTATTCTTTAGCAATGGCTCCTTGCAAACTTTTGAAAGTAATTCAACCAGCTTGTTCTTGTCTGTTTGTCCTTTTACATACTCCTCGATCACCCCATGAAAATAGCCGTTCCCGCATGTCGCTACATTCTTAAAATAAGCGTCTTCGGACAATGTTGCAAAGGCTTTTCCGACATCGCCATGATTAACCTTGAGTTGTGCGTGTCCGATGCCATGCGATATATAGTGGCAGTCTTCAAGAAAGTCCGAAGTCTCTTTTTCCAAAAGTGCCAAATGTGAAAAGGCTTTGCGCACACCATGCGCAAGCGTATAGCGCTCGTAAAAACCTTTTAGACATTCTTGCTTCCTCTTACTTGCAAGCTCTCCAGTAATTTTCTTGCATACATCCAGATGCGTATGGTCCTCGCTACTGATTGTAACGCCCTCGGCGACTGTCTCTTGTGCCGTCATGATTGAATAGTAGTAGTCCAAATCTTCCTTGGGTGTGTGATACTGAATGTATACAGTACCGCCTGCCAAGGTGACTGCCGACAGACCGACGACTAGCACTTGTTTTATCGATAGACGCATGTGTACCTATTTTACCACCCACGAAAGATATTGGAGAATATGCTCGCAACTCAAAAAACGAACCTTGCAGGACTAGGACTATAATTTTACTCCGCTAGCAACGAGGAAGTCGTTGAACTGTGCATCTTGCCGAGCAATCTCACGAACATCCTGGGTAGCAATGTCTCGCCACGCATTACCAATCTGGAGGGCCAGGAGGTAGCTTGTGAGTAGCGCGGTCATCTCTCTGTTGGCTGCAAATTTTGTCTTGAGCGACTCAGCACTGCGCAGATGGGTACTGACCTCGTCAGTTATCTTTTTCCCACTCTGATTGAAAAGGAAGACCGCATAATTCAAATCAAGAGTAAATTTCACAAACAAGATATGATCTTCTTCGGAAAGAAGGTTCGCGTCGAGTGCGGTGAGGGCCGTCTTGAAGGCCTGGCTTACCTGCTCTGCGGGAATAGAATCGTCAAATCTGGTCAGAACCCCGAGGCTTATGGCATAGTTCGCAAGTGGGCGAACCATATTCTCGGCTGGTGAGCTGGTGAGCTGCGTAGATTCTGCGGTGGGAAACACTGTCTTCAAGTAACTCACTTCGCTCACAATTTTTGCTTTTAATTGAGCATCGCTCGCCACCTCTGGGTAGTTGAGTAAATCTGCAAGATTACGCATTTTGATACTCACCATGAATTTGTCACGAGGCAAATCTTTTTTGCTAAACAAAGTGTCGATGTAGAGCGTGGATGCCAAGTCGGAATTGAGCGGGAATTTCTCAAGTATCGCTTGAAAATCCTTTTCATTAGCAAATTTGGATGTCGTAAACAACTGCGCATCCCGAGCATTTCGATAAACATATTGAATTACATAGACATAAAGCCTGCGCACATAGCGCGGGTTCCTGTTCTCGTCTTGAGCCGCTCCAGCTATCCGGAACAGACCATCATAGAGACCATTGAAAGCGGTGAGGAGCATCTCTTTTTTTTTCGCAGGCTCATCAACAATAAGAACTGCCAGTGATGCGAGACGCTGGTGGTAAACAGCCTTCTTAAACAACTGCTCGATCTCGGTATCCCTTGCGGCGGAGCTTGCTATATCTTGCTCCATTTTTGTTACATCCTCCTCGAGATGCTTGTACTTTGTGCCCGTCTCTGCACCTTTAAAATTTTGAAATGCTTCGCTCGTTGGAATGCGTGTATCAATTGAATCCTCTGTAACGATGTCCTGCAGATTTTCCAGAGAAATGCGATTGTGTATAAAGGGAAACTCGGCTGTTAGTCGGTAGAAAGGTGCGAAGTAATAGGAAAATGCAAGTAGTGCGATTACCAAAACAGCGAGAATGGTATGTATTAAGTCTTTCGTAGTATTAGCCATATTTTAGGGTCACTCACCACCACCGCAGTCGCCACTGCCACTATCGCCACTGCCACCACTGCCATCGCCATCACTGCCGGCGGCAGTACCATCGGAGCTACCGCTATCAGAAGTACCAGTACCTGCGGTTCCACCAGCACTTCCACCAGCACTTCCGCCAGGAACATCCGCTGATGCTGTTTGAGTGTCGAAATCGAGCAATATAGATCCTCGCGACTGATCATCTGCCTTGATTGATATAAACAGACCGAACACAACCGCCGTAGCCGTCAGGACACCGAATCTCAGTAGTTTAGAAATTTTTTGTAGGCTCATATATACAGCCTAGTCTAACAACGCCTCCACACTGTACAACTCGAGCATGGGGATAACAGCGTTACTTGAGCTCGTTACGCTCTTTAAAAAGAGTCAAAGGTCCAGGCAAAATAAAATCTGCATTGCTAGTATAAAAAAGTCGATCCGCGTCTATAAATACAAGATGTTTACACTGCTGTGCATTTAGCAAGTTGAGTGTTCCACAGACATCTCCGACAATGGTGCGGTAGGCTTCGCTTCTCCGGGAGCTGTCTGTGGAGCCTGCAATCCTATCGGCAATCACGGCTGTACACATAACTCGTTCATACACCGAGCTTGTGTTTAAACACATATCGTAAATGTCTTTGAAGTGCGCGATTCGCACCGATCGTATACCAAATAGTTTTATGCACGCCATACGATTGAGATCATCGTCGATTTGCTTACAGAAGCCTATATTCCTTTCGTAATTTCTTTTCTCTTTCGAAAAAGATTCGAAAGATGACGATTGCTCCAGATAACAAGCGGGTTGGTACTCCTTTTCCATCGAGTCGCACAGAACAAAGCTCATCTTCTTGTCTCCCACCTCGACTACATCTGTATGGGCCTGTGCATACTCCATAAAACCACCCGTATGACACCCGAATACACGACTCGCTCGCGGGGATATTCTGTCGCAGATGTACAGCATGTCCGGAATACTATAGTCAGTCTGAATCATTGCGGCATGTCCAATACCGTGGAAACAATTGCCTTTGTTAGTTATCTTCTCATTTGCGCATACAGAACCCAACACCTCAACAAGCTGATCTTTGTCCTTAATTTTTTTTGCAATTTCTTCGATAACACCGTGGAAAAAGCCGTTCCCGCAGGTAACTACATTCTTGAAATATCCTCCTGACTGCATAAAAGCAAAAGCTTTGTAAGGGTCGTTATTATTCTGGCGCAAAACTGCATGCCCAATACCATGGGAGATGTAATGGCAACTTGGCAGTAGATCGGGATGCTCCTTTTGGAGTCGAGCCAGGTGCGCAAATGCCGCCTCTCCACCGTGCTTCATGGTGTACTTATCATAAAAATCACGCGCGCACTCTTCCATGCTGGCGCCGCTACTTTTTGCAACCCTCCCGCACTGTTGAATTGCTGAGAAGTCTTCAGGAGTGATCGGAACATCATCCTTAATCTTCTCTTGGTTTTCGATGATGGTGTAGAAATCTGCTATGTTCTTTGTCCGTAGCTCTTGGACATACTGGTGACCTGCAAAAGACGAGATGATGACCAGTAGTATAAATGCAACTTCTTTTCGACTAAGCATAGGCACTTTGCTTGAGGGACGACTTGCCTATACTATCATACTCATGGTGTTCAATTTAAAGAGAAGATATTACCAGTTCTTTGCTATTCAGGAGATTGAAAGTAGCCCTGTCCTTCAGCTACTCTTTTATGCTCTAAGTCTCTCTTTTTTCATTACTTTTTTCGGGTGGGTTGAAAAGAATTTCATTAGCATCTCTACTTATCAAAATGGCCTCCATGTCTGCCCACCATATTTTCCATCCTGTGGCGAATACCTTTTTCTCGAGTCACTTCCCTATGGATACAGTCAGAGCGCATTCTACCTACTCCTATTCCTCGCCTTAAGCTACGGTGTCTATGCGGCATACCGCAAGGATTGGACTTCTGCTCATGTCGTCATCCTTTCCTGTCTTATCTGGAAAGTAATCGTCGGATTTTTCTTTACCTATGGCCTGACAGGAAATTTTGATTATTACGACATGGCGCTCGCATTCGTATGGCTGTTCATGCGCGAAAAAGAGTATTTTGCAAAAATCACTTTTGTATTTCTGTATGTATTGGCCTCAAGTATAAAAATTGATGGTGGCTGGATTTTTGCCAACTACTTCAACTCGCTCTTTACCGGAGCACCCTTGTTTAATCATGCAATTCTTCCCTTCTTTACGAATATCGTGATCGTGATGCAAATGGTTGGTAGCTGGTTCCTTCTCTCAAATAGAAGGCTGCTTCAGACCGCTGCGCTCACCTATTTCCTCCTCTTCCACATCTATTCGGGTATTATTGTGAACTACCGCTATATCGCAATCTCGATCCCCGCCCTCTTTATCTTGTTTTCACAACAGGGACACTTCCACATTAAAAGAATAACGCGGAATACTTTACTCGGGTACCTATTCCTTCTTTTCTTATTGGCGGGGCAACTCACGGGGATCCTTATCCCTGGAGATCAGAAAAAAACACTTGAGGGAAACTACTACGGCATGTACATGTTTGAAGCAAACCATCAATGCTTCTCGAAAGCCACTGTCTATAGCACTGGCAACACCGAGCCAATTGTCCTTGCTCGAGAAAATCATGTCGCCAATAATCGCTGCGACCCCTATCGCTACTGGTTCCCCCTGAAAACAAAATGCATGCGGGACGACTCTGTTGCGCGAATTTCATGGACATTCGACCACTCCATCAACGGTGAGAAATATGAAAGGATTGTTGATGTTGAGGATGTGTGTGTCCTCGAATATCGTCCATTTGCACATAACGAATGGATTCGTACCGACAACGCCCAGGTCCTTGATACCCCCATATTTAAAAATGGATTTGCGTACGATATCAGCCCGCAGATAAAAGTCTCTCCCGACCTTATAAAAAACGAAAAACTCCTTGAGAACCTGGTATCGGGATATTGGCTTTTGTGGATTCTATCGATCCTGGGTGCCTGTAGCGCAGTGCTGTACGCAACCTTCAAAAGACAATGAGCTCTCCACGACATGCGGCATTAAAGAAACTGATTGAGCAAAAGACTTTTTCACGGTTCCAAGACACAGGCGAGGAGCGATGGATTTTTGATTTTCGAAATGTCAGCATGACGAAGGAATTTATGGATGTATATGCGACGGCTTTTTTCGAGGCGTTTCCAGACAAGCAAACCCTCCAAGTATGCGGCCTTGAATCAGCATCCATCCCTCTTTTGACCACCCTGGTTTTTTCTGCTGAAACACGCAACATTAGGGCAAATGGTCTTTTTATACGCAAAGGCAGGAAGAAACACGACTTACACAAGTCCATTGAAGGATCACCTACACAAGAGCCCATCATTCTGGTAGACGACATTTTGAATAGCGGGAAGTCTGTAGAGAAGCAGATCGCCACATTGCGGGAGGCGGGATTGCAGGTCGAGGCAATTTTTTGCCTTGTGCGTTTCCGAGATACTTCGTTTTACGATTTTCTGACACAAAATGGCATCCGCCTTGTCACCCTTTTCGAACTCAACGATTTCCAAGAGTCGTTGGGTGTCAGGAATTTTGAAAATGTACGCGAGCTACAACCACTCCCATTTACCCATCATTGGACATTCACCACTTCTCCCACCTCAGTGAATTACAAAAATGTTGTCCCCAAGTCGACACCGGTAATGCATGGGGACACATTACTTTTTGGTACTGATTCGGGCGTATTTTACTGTATCAATAAACAAAACGGTTCTACTCTCTGGACCCACACGGTCCGTTTTGGAGACAAGGGGAAAATGATCTATTCTTCACCCCTGGTATTCAACGATATCGTGTACTTTGGTGCGTACGACGGCAATCTGTACGCACTCGATGCAAAAACAGGCAAAACAAAGTGGGTATTTATGGATGCTGACTGGATCGGATCTTCTCCTGCCGTTTCCACAAAAAATAACCTACTGTACATTGGTCTCGAATTTGGTCTCTGGAAAAAACGAGGCGCCGTTGTAGCACTTGACCCAGAGACAGGAGAAGAACGGTGGCGTGGTCAGCACACCGGTCTTACCCACTGCTCTCCCTATGTGTCTGAAAAAAATAATCTGCTCTTCTGTGGCTCTAATGATGGGATTGTCCGAATGTACCGTGCGAAAACAGGCGAACAACTACAGGAGCATACTATCGGCGCGCCGATTCGTGCATCGTTTGCAGAAAAATCTGATGGATCGAAAGTCGCCTTCGGAGCATTCGACAAGAAGTGTCATATTATTGACACCAAGACTCTAGCCATCTCAGATACATTTGAAACACTCGAGGCGATATACTCCACCCCACTATGGACTGGCGATACACTATTCATCAACTCACTCGATAAGTTTGTCTACTCCTACGACACCGTGCATAAAAAACTGCATTGGAAATTTTTGACACGCGGGAGAATCTTTAGTAGCCCTGCCCTCATCAAGGGTTCGTTGTTTATAGGTTCGAACGACGGTGTCTTGTACAAAATCGACCCTACAACAGGAAAAGAACTAGGTCACATCCAGTTCCCAGAAAGGATTGTTGGCAAGATTTTGTATGATCAAGAGACGAGCCGGACCTATGTCCCGACCTTTAATAACGCTCTGCATTGCATCACCACGGCAACACCGTAGTTGTCTCTTTCACATTACTACTTTCTACTTGCAACAACCTCATCTGCTACATTCTTTGGTACCGTTGCATAATGATCGAATTCCATCATGGATGTCGCACGGCCTTCAGTCATCGAACGAAGTGCTGTGGTGTACCCAAACATTTCAGAGAGCGGTACATGCGCAATAATAACTTTGAGGCCGCCTGAGCGATCGTCGATAGATTGTACTTGTCCGCGCTTGCCATTGAGATTACCCGTAACATCGCCCATGAATTTGTCCGGGGTAACAACTTCGATTTTCATAATTGGCTCAAGGAGCGCAAGTCGTGCCTGTCGTGCAGCCTCCTGAAACGCCATGGAACCGGCAATCTTGAAGGCAATTTCGGATGAGTCGACTTCATGAAACGACCCGTCAAACAACTCGACAGAGACATCGACAACCGGATAACCCGCAAGGACTCCGCGCTCAAGCGCTTCACGAATACCCTTCTCGACAGCAGGAATATATTCCTGAGGAATTGCGCCTCCTTTAACGGTATTAATGAACTCAAAGTGGTCTTCACGAGTCGTATTTGCAGGAATCTTCTTGCCTTCCACCAATGGCTCGAGTGGTTTGACGCGAATTTTGACATGGCCGTACTGCCCGCGACCTCCGGTCTGCTTGATGTATTTATTTTCAACTTCAGCACTACCCTGAATGGTCTCGCGGTAAGCGACTTGCGGCTTGCCGAGTGTTGCCTCAACGCCAAACTCGCGACGCATCCGATCAACAATGATATCGAGATGGAGCTCGCCCATACCGGACACGATGGTGTCGCCTGTTTCCTCGTCACTGCGAATACGGAATGTTGGATCTTCGTCGGAAAGTTTTGCTAATGCCATACCCATCTTTTCTTGATCGCCCTTGGTCTTTGGCTCAATACGAGCAGAGAGAACTGGCTGACGGAATTTAATCTCTTCGAGAATTATTGGATTCTTTTCATCACAAATGGTGTGCCCAATCTTGGCATCCTTTGCGCCCAAGAGTGCCGCGATTTCACCAGTGAACACCTTTTTTATTTCTTCTCGTTTGTCGGCCTGGAGGCGAACCATACGGCCAACACGCTCCTTGGTGCCATTTGATGCATTGTAGACATAGCTTCCCACCTCTAGTTGACCTGAATATACGCGAAAGAATGAGAGCTGACCTACAAACGGGTCAGTCTGGAGTTTAAAAATAAGCGCAGAGAATGGCTCAGAGTCGGCTGGTTTGCGTTCGATCACTTCGCCTGTATCAGGATGGATTCCCTTTGCTGGCGGAAGGTCAAGCGGTGTCGGGAGGTAGTCCACAACACCATCAAGGACCAGCTGGACTCCAACATTTTTAAGTGCGGAACCACAGAAGGTGGGGAAGATTTTATTTTCGATAACTGCCTTCCTGAGCGTGGCTTTAAGCACAGGGACGGTCGGTTCCTTCCCCTCAAGGTATCCTGTCATAAGCACCTCGTCGTGCTCGACGATCGCTTCGATGAGTTCGGCACGGTACTTCTCTGCCTCTGCTTTGTGAGATTCGGGTACCGGCATAGGAATGACGACGCGCCCCTTGTCTCCCTCAAAACGAAACGCCTGCATATCTATAAGATTAATGACGCCTTCAAGCGCATCTTCTTCGCCAATAGGAATTTGCATACGCACCGCGTTTTTCGACAGCCGCTCGCGAATCATGCCAAACGATTTATCAAAAGATGCGCCTGTGCGGTCAAGCTTATTCACGAAACAAAGACGGGGTACTTTTGCATCTTCGGCGTAGCGCCAGTTGGTCTCGGTCTGTGGCTCTACACCAGCAACACCGTCAAACACGACAATCGCGCCGTCGAGGACGCGCATTGATCGTTGTACTTCAGAAGTGAAGTCGATGTGGCCTGGAGTATCGATGATATTGAAACGATGTTTGAATGAGAGGTCGGTGCCCATGTACGAAGGATTCCAGAAACAAGTGATTGCGGCGGCGGTAATCGTGATACCTCGTTCGCGCTCCTGTTCCATCCAGTCGGTCACGGTGTTACCGTCGTGCACTTCACCGATTTTATGAGATTCACCCGTGTAAAAGAGAATACGCTCAGAGGTGGTGGTCTTGCCCGCGTCGATGTGTGCGATGATGCCGAAGTTGCGCACCCTCTCCAGTGGATAATCTCGATTCATAGGGGAATAAAACAGATACTTAGTTAAAATAAAAACCGCCGAAGCGACCACCGAACTATAACAGACTACAGCGTAATTGCAAAAAATAATCGCGCAGGATACTTTTAGAATATCCACCCTTCTTGGACTAGGAAATCTTTGAGCTCTGGAGATAAGGTCGCAAGGTGGCGTAGGTTCTTGGCGTCATACGAACCATACTTCGCTTCCATTTCTTTCGCGTTGCGCAAGAAACCCAGGAAGGATTTTTCGTGCACAGCCCGATCGGCTTGCACTAAACCAACCAGCGAGCTGAGTACTTCTTGCATATCTCCGCGCCTAGAAACACCCCCGACCGAATCAAGATACAGTGCATGATTGAGATACGCATGAGGAACCCATGACGAAATCAGGCCTTGCTTCCCACCCTCTTCTTTTGCGCGAAGTGCATAGAGCGTCTGATACGCCTCCTCCGATTGCTTGAAATAATCAGGGATAACTAGTGCCACCGCACCGTACAGATATCCTGTCCGGCTGTAGTAACTCGCGAACTGAAGCTTGCCGAAGAGTGTACGGGGAATATGCGTGCGCTCATCGGAAAAAACAGCCGCCGCGGATTCGAGCAATGTGAGTATGTTTTTAGCATGGGCTTGCCGATCTTCCTTGCTAAGCTTGAGAGCTTTGGCGCCTAGAATACGAGCGGCGTCGAGCGTCGCTATCTGGAGATATGCTCCTGATGTTGGGTTTTCGACTATAGAAAGCTCTGCAAGATTCTTTAGAGAAACCAAAGGATCTCCATCTTTTGCGCGAAGTGCGCCAAAGATATCTCCTGAAAATACCTCTCCGAACACTTTTGGGTTTCTATCTATTGTAATAAAACCAATGAGCATACCGATTATGTATGAGCGCTCACGCGGCTCGGCGGCAATCGCATACTGCTCTTTCGCGACTCGCACAGCTGCAAGCCTGGCGTCAGTATCCCCTCCCATAAAAGCAGAAAATATGGCCGTGAGTCGCGCGTCAAAGATACTGCGAGGGTCCGAGGCGGCACTGGCTGTATTCCGAGCCATCGCAAGTGCCTTATCATATTGGCCACGAAGCGCGAGCTCTTCTGCCCCGCGGATTTCCTCCTTAGACATCGCACTCTGTCCTTTTAACTCGTATTGAACATAGAAGGCGACCACAGAAACTGCGAGAAAAGCGATTATGAAAACTCCCCGATATATTGATTTCAAACTTTCTGCTTGCATATATTTAGTGTAGTGAAATTTTTGGCGTAAGCTAACTAAGCGCCCTCTCCTTCGCCCTCACCTCCTCCACCACCTTCGGAGCATCCACACCCGCACCCATCAGCCGAGCCACACCCATCAGCCGAGCCACACCCATCGCTACACCCACCAGAACAGTCCCCTCCACACCCACCAGCACAACCACAATCACATGAACACCCTGAATCACACCCCCCATCCGTGCTACACGCCGTGCATGACGAGCATGAACTGTCGCATGAACTGTCGCATGAGCTACCACATGAGCTACCACATGATTCAGCGCATCCTCCCCCTCCGCAACCAGGGACATCCGCATGGGCTGTGTCCTTTCCAGTCAGCCCGTGTGAAGTGCCGGATGCGCGAGGGAACAAGAGGGCGCCTAACGATAAACCCACACCGAGTATTACCAAAAGCGCATACCCAGCCCGCCTCAAAAAATCTTTTGATACTTGGACCGCAACCATGCACACATAGTACCGCGTTCCGAACACTCTTGACTGTCTGTGTGGATAAACAGCGTGTCGCTATGTAATTGAAATCTGCGCAACAAGTTGTGTACGAACTTTAGAAAAGGTCTCACGGGTACGGGTGTGGAAACACATTGGAAATAGCGCACTTTTTGTCCCCAAAACCCTGTTGTGCGCTCCACTGCGCAAGTCGATGTGTAAGCAGTGTCGGTGCCATGTGTTCACTATAGTAGAGCGGTATGAGCGCCGGGACTATCACGCGCGTCGCAAATATCCCCGCCTCTGCGAGAAGTGGGTGCACCGCATGGTACGCAAACACCTCGTAGCCGACCCCTTGCTTTTCAATGTCTTCCACAGTTGTGAGGAGCTCTTCATGTGCGTTCCTGGTACCAGTACGCGAGGGTACACTAAAGTCTTGCTCTTTTACTTTTAGAAGAAAGGAGATTTCAGGAGCGGTATCTTGGTGAGACCAGAGTGACACTCGTTTGCCTATGGCAAGCGGGCTCTTGAACGGCACATAATCTTCGGCCAGCAGTTCATACGAGCCTTTCTCTTCTGCGCGCACAGCGAAATATATTGACCACACTTCCTCGAGGGCGCGTTCAATCGCGGCCACAGGATTCGATTTGCAGGAACCGCCAAGCACCACACGCGGATTTCCTCGACCTCTCTCGTCTTCAAGAAGCGCATAGAATGCATCAATACCTCCCGTCGTTCCTGCTCGAAACAAACTCATGCGAACCCCATGCTTTCGCGCGCGGTCGACAAAGCGCGCACATTTCTCTCCGGGCACGCTCGCAAGAGTAATGCGCTCTAGCGGTGTTTTAGTGAGCCAGTGCGCAAGAAAAGCATCCCGCTCCAACACTTCATGTAGCCCGGCAAGAAGCGCCCCCGCAGAGCTTCCCGCTGCCCCCAGACCGCTGGAATTGCTCTCGCAGAGTCTTGCCTCGTCATTCGCACACGAGTAATTCCAAAACACGAGTTGCGCAGGAATAAGCACTTTCTTGCCTGAACTCACCCGCACTCCTTCCACCCAGCGCAACGGCACACTCTCGTCCCACGATCGAGAGCCGAGAGCCTTGACTTGTGATTCGGAAAGCCGAGTCAGATATGCTGGGTCGAGATGCGCCACATGATCAGCCTTTAGTTCATTTACCGACGCAAGGCGCAACTCGTTGCTCTTATACAGCGAGAGAAAGTACCGTTCATACATTTCTCCCACTGACTGTGCGAGTGCGCGCTCCCACGATTCACTGAATCCATGAGCATACCTGCGCTGTTTTGTCCTCCCGTCGGTGCTTCCAGGCTCATAGGAAAGAGTTGGGTGGCACGCAAAAAATCCAGGCGTGTCCGGAAACGCCATGTACCGCATAGTGTGCGCAACCTCACTCTCTGTGATGCGCGCTCGTCGCAGAATTGTCCACGCATCCAGAAGCTCTCGAGTGGATAATTTTTCAATTGCAGACCCCACACCCAGCTTCTTCATGAACGCCCACCCCAGAGCAGCGTACTTGTCGGTGCGAAGACGCGAATCTTCGCCGTGCTCCTTAAAAAAACGCGGGGCATTTCGCAGAGGCAAGAATTCTATCGTCTGATGACCATGTGCTCGCTTTTCGTCATTGCTTTCCCGGCGCGCTTTGTAAAGCAGGAAGTGCCACACTGCATCAAGCCATGCATCTTTGCTGAAGTAGTCGTGACGAAATCCCCCCTGCACTTTCTCTCGAAAGGTTTTTGATAGCGCAAAGCTACTCTCTGCAGAATACTGCATGCGCATCATCCACGATTCGCCACGACCCATAGCGGTGACGACGCGAGCGCGCTCGTCTTCTGAAAGCGGGCACGAACGGGCGTATTCGGCGAGCGCTTCGATTACCTTCCCCGTACCTCGTGTATATGCAGATGTGCTCGACTGCGAACCTCTAAACGCTCCGTCAGAAAGTTGTTCGCTCATGAGCCACCGCGCTGTCATGCGGGCAAGACCGAGCGCCCATTCACTCTGTGTTGCTTTGTAGAAGATGGCACTTGCCGTGGCAAGTTCTGCATATGACGCTGTCGACTTGTTTGTATCCTCTTCGAAATGGCGCGCAAGAGTTGCCAAGCAGTACGCCGCGGCATGCGCTTTTATATCCAGACCTACCAGAATCATTCTGCTTAGGAAACTCGCCGCTTGACCGAACGGTATCGGAGAAAATCTTTCCCGTTCGACCACCCCCTTAATATATTCGGAACACATTCGCGCATCGTCTACAAAACCGAAGGAAAGCGCCGCGTGCCCCAGGTATGCATACAAAAGCGCTGTGTCCGGAAGATGTGCGCCACGCTTCCCAAAAAGATGTGACCGATGGTAGTGATACGCACGATGAGCCGCCTTGGTTAGTGCGGAGGGTGCTGTGCGCGCATATTCGGCCATGGCAGCAATTGAAAAAAATGCTCTCCCCCATTCGTAGCGAGCGTCTGCGATCCCTTCCGATAGCGCACAGGTGATACTGCCGTCCTCGTTACAACAGCGTACCGCATACGCTACCATCCGAGAGATGGAGCTCTCGCGATCAGTGCGAGCTTCGCGAGGTATTGGACCATCGAGATGCACGGGGTATGTCTGAGCACCGCCCACTGACAGCTCGGACTCGCACATAGACTCCACCACCTCGTATACTTCGAATGTATACAACTCGGTATCTTTCCCGAATGCAACTTCCTCCGGAAGATGCAACTTTTCTCGTGCCAGCGCTCGTGCCAACTGTGAAATACTGGTAAATGTCCGTATGCTAAAAACCTCCGGAAGAAACCACCCTGTCTTCCCTCCGTGCACGAGTGCATACCCTTTATTGTGCGCGAGCGTCCCGGTGCGTGGATCAATGCGTACCCACACAGAAGAAATCTGACTCACCTGTACTCTCATGTTTTTACTATCCGCTTCCGCAATCGGTTTGAATCGAGGGTCTTGCACTGTTTGTGCCGCCGATTCGCTCACTGCATTCCCCAAAAGTGCGCCTTCGACTATATGCGAACCCCGGAGAGAGCCCCCAACCCATATACACACCCCTGCCGTACCCGGGCTCAGGAACTGTGGCGCCTTTGAGAAAGGAAACTGTGGTGCCTTTTTCCCGAGGAGTTCTGCTTCGATCACCGCGCGCGCATGTGCCAGAGCCACCGTCCATTCGTTTTTAGAAGTAATCAAGTCGGTATCCGCGCCAGTGTCCTTGCCGGGGCGTCCGGCCAAAGAATCTTGGTGTGCGGAAATCTTGTACGCTTTTGTTCTTTGAGAATCAGGGTTCATGGCGGAAGATGGCGTCATGGTATCAGGGTATCGTGTCCACAACCGGCGGAACACAACCGCTACGGAGATATGTCAATGCTCGACGATATCTGCCCATTGGTATACTCCCCTCATGACACTTCGCTCTGTATCTCGAGTCGTTACAGAGTATCGTTCGGGAAATGTGTTCGAAAAAGCACGGGCGGCATTTGCGGAGTCTGTTGAGGCTTCGTTTGGAGCCGAGCTGGTACGCGACGCCACTCGTCTTTCTCAGAGCGACATGCTGCCGCTTCGCCCTATTGTGCGTAATCTTCAAGATGCTGGAATACTTCTCGGTATTCGACAAACCGGCCACATGCCTGACGAGCCACACATGCACGCATGGAGCGCGCAATTCGCGAAGGACGAGGCGGCCGGCGGGTCTTCAGCGACATCTGACCCGCAGGCGCTGGCTTCCGCCCTTGCCGAATGTCTGGAGAGACACCTGTGGCGCTATGACACCGAACACATGCAGGGCCTGTGCTGGAGCACAGAACAAGATATGGCCAAGAAGCGACACCTCCCCATTTCCTCTTTTGCGGGTTTTTCTAGGGCGCAACGAGCACAGCGCTCCACCGCAGTACCGCATGATTCAGCATTTGCATGGGTTAGAGGTCGTTGCCTTAAAACAAACGCACGTATGTATATTCCCGCACAAATCACTTCAAGTGGAAAGTATCTCCAGGAAAAACGAGAGCCGATGCTACGACCCAGAATTACTACAGGGCTCGCTACCGGACCAACACGGGAATTTGCACTTCTTAATGGTGCGCTCGAGATAATCGAGCGCGATGCGTTTATGATCATGTGGCTTAATCAGCTCACCTGCCCACGCATCGCGCTCGATTATTTGGCACACAAGTCCGATGAGCTCTCGCTGTTACTGCAACGGATGGAGCGCTATCGTCTGCGTGCGGATATTATCAAGCTCCCTACGGATGCACCTGCGCATGTTGTCTGCGCTGTCATCCGAGATGATGCTCCTGGCGGGGTTCCTGTCGTACTCGGGCTTGGCGTACATGCGCGCTTGTCGGAAGCGGCCGCACATGCGATACGCGAGGCACTTCGTATTCGAAAAAATATTCGCTCTTCGTGGCGGCACCTCTACAGCGTAGATGCAATCGTGCCACATCGCATCAAGCATTTCGAGCGCGCGGTTTATTGGACGGATACAAAACGCGCGGCGCGCCTCGCATTTCTCACCAATGGAGTGCTGGAAAAGCCCGTACAAGCCATGTGGGAACACGACACCAAAGACGAACATCTGGATAGAATCGTAGGGTGGTGCACAGAGCGTGGGTATGGATGCGCCTCTGTCCCGCTCGGCATCTCCCCGAAAAATCCGACACCATGGCATGTGGAATTCGTCGTGATTCCCGAGTTACAACCTTTGCATATCAATGAGCGTTTTCCCTGTCTTGGTGGTGCGCGTCTCACTGAAATTCCAAAACTTTTCGGATACACTCCACGAGAAACTCCTTTCGCCGAGGAGCCCCATCCGTTTGCATAACTCTGTCATGCCTCACAATCTTTACCGGGAAATACATCAACACTTTCAAGACAGCCGTTTTACACATGGAACAGCACATCTGCACGAGACACGCCTGGCAAAGAGATACGAGCGCATGGAGCTCGTACCAATGGACCACCTCTCTGATCCAGAAGTATCCCTCTTCAGAGCGCTCGAATTGAGAAACTCTGATATGCCCTCCGCGTGCGCACCACTCTCTTTTTCGGACATCTCACACCTGCTCGGCGGAGCGATGAAGCTCACGGAACGAAAACGCCGTCCATATCCCTCTGGGGGTGGGTACTATCCTATTGAAGCATATCTACTCGCATTTTCCGTCGAGACACTCCAGCGTGCAGTTTTTCACTACCGGCCTGATGTGCATGCTCTCGAGCATCTGTGGGCGTTGTCCACACAAGAAAAAGTCGAGACATATGTCTCGCGAACAGAGTCTTTGCAAGGAGCGAATGTACTACTTCTAACTGCCTCCCTTGAAAAATCTTCGCGCAAGTACCACGACTTCGCGTATCCGCTCGCCCTCCTTGAAGCGGGTCATATCATGCAAAACATGGCGCTCGTTGCTACAGCGCTCGGAGTGCGCCTGCGCCCGTTCGGAGGCCTCGACCACCAGGCAATTGAAAAAGTGCTTGATATTGATCCCCAAGAAGAGCTGGTGGTGTACGGAGCGCTGGCGGCCCGACAAAAGGAAATCACCCAATTGTGAGCATTACCGTCGACACCAAAGAAAAAGAAGGTGTCTAAAGCGTTCGACTAGTGGCGATGGTATTACCACGCAAAGTGTGCAAATGCCTTGTTGGCCTCGGCCATCTTGTGCATGTTGTCGCGCTTGCCGACCGCTTCTCCGGTTCCTTTGTGAGCCGCGAGAATTTCTGTGGAAAGTTTTTGTGCGAGAGGAGTCCCTTTCTTTGCGCGAGCGGCGCCGATAATCCAGCGAAGAGAGAGGGCCAGCTGGCGTTCAGGACGCACTGGGGTAGGCACTTGGTAGTTTGCTCCTCCCACACGACGAGATCGCACCTCCATTGCCGGCTCAACATTCTTGATAGCCGTCTCGAGGATAGTAATGGGGTCACCTTCTTTCTTGAGATCTTCGAGCATAGCGTATACAACGCGACGAGCAGTGTCTTTCTTGCCGCGCTCCATTACATAGTTGGTGAGCTTGGAAACGAGTAGAGAACCGTAAACAGGGTCGGGAGTAGCTCGATGCTTCTTTTTAAATGGTCGGCGCATATATTATTTTTATTCCTTACTTCCTTATTTCTTTGGCTTCTTGGCCCCATAGCGAGATCGGCCACGACGACGCCCGTCGACACCTGCGGCGTCAAACTTGCCACGCACAACCGTGTAACGCAAGCCAACATCCTTAACACGACCTGAGCGGACCAACACCACTGAGTGCTCTTGCAGGGTGTGCTTTTCACCAGGAATATACGCGGTGATTTCCATACCGTTTGTCAAACGCACACGCGCAATCTTGCGGATAGCAGAGTTTGGCTTACGAGGAGTCTTGGTGGTTACTTTGGTGCACACACCACGCTTGAATGGAGACGGGTAGAACGACGGACGATTCTTGAGACGATTAAAACCGCGCCCGAGTGCCATGACCTGCGAACGCCGCACCGGGTCCTTTCGGTTTTTCTTTATGAGTTGATTGATTGTCGCCATGTAAAAAAAGCCCTTTCAGGCCCGAAGAGCGTACTATGGCATGGCAATAAATGCAAGTAATGTGGGTGAATCAATTGTTCAACGACGCATTATGGGCGAGCCCTAAGGCACATGCTTTGATACTCTTTGGGAAAGTCTCTGCAATCATCATCAGCATCTTCTCTGGTATGAAATCGCAAGAGCCGCGTCGCAACCGCCGTATAACATTGAGTGCGTTGGGCATCATTCAGCCACTCTTCCATACAAAACGCGAGAGCCTTATCATGCTCTTTCCGCGGAGAACCGTGCTCAAATAGGCCATTCACAATACTTTCAATACACATGTTCTCCACTTGAGGGCCGGCCAAAAGACACTTCTTTGTGAGGCCGATATAAGTACCGTCGGCAATAGTCTGTTGAACCGCGCCCGCCATGGCCACACGAAATACGACAGATGCCTCATCTCTGTCTTTGATTTTATTTGCCACCCGCCATAATTCCATCACATCTCTTCGTGCAATATGGTCCAGCTTTTGCGAAAACTCGTAATAGCATGCGTGTCGCCACTTTTTCTCGAAAGCATCACAAATCACAAGCGGGTTATCGCGATTAAACGAAAACCCATACTCACCTCCCTCTGCCCAATTGATAAGTACATTGAACACGCCTTCGCGACACTCCTCTCGCTCAATCTCTCTCGGCACGGAAAGAGCGTCGCATTTTTCAAGCGGGTCTTTAGTGAAAGCAATCAGATCGCCCCACTGCGCCTGTGGTACTTTTTCTACCTGAGCGAGAGTAAAACCATGTCCGGAACCGTGATAGCAAATGGTGCGTATCGCGGGCATTCTTTCCTCCAGACGCTCACTCATCCACTCACATGTTTCTGTGACAAATTTTGTTGTCGGATGATCTTGGATTAGGTGTTCAAGAAACCCGTGAAAAAATCCGTAGCCGCACGCAGTGAGTGAATCGGGATACTCAAGTGCCTCGAGCCGAGGATCGGCCAAGTAGACGCCGTAATAAACCATGTCTCCCACTTTGTGGGCATGCACATGGCATCCTGTTGAAACAAAGTCTGGATAGTTGTCATATATGTAGGTGAAGGCATGCATACCTGCGGGCACACCATCTTTGATGATTTCTTTTTCAATCAACCGATACCAGCAATTTATCCGCTCTGATTGACCGGTAAATTCCTGGGCACAAGCTGTGATTGCCGATATATTATTTGACGATACTGACACCAAGAACGACCAAACAAGCCACCCAAGACACAGAAGCAAGAAGCATCCTGCGCCAGAGAACAGAATTCTATTCTTCGACATAAATAACCCCGGTGAAATAGGCGCGTATATGATCGTGAAATCCCCAGGTACCCACTTTGTCAAAACCAAAGCTCCAAGCCTCGTCGGATTTTAGTGGTCGTTTCGGATCAAACTCGGCGTAAATCATGTGCGACGGATGCAAATCCGACGATGGCCAATGTGCATGTCCGATGGTAGTGGTAAACAAAACGGTTGTTCCCTTTTTTACACGCACTTCTTTTGGTTCATATCCGGTTGGTGTAAGTACGATTGCCACCTGCATATCATCTGTCATAGCAACGCTGTGCGCCACATTGCTTTGCGCCAAGTACAAAAGAAGTACGAATCCGCCCAAAAGTACTGCAAGTGCCAGAGCAACTATAATCTTTACGCGCACCATCGCGGTACTATAACCACAAGCGAGGAGAAAGCGAAAGATTTTCTTTCATTTTCTCCGACGACCAAGAAAACAAGGAGTGACAGCGACTATGTTTTCTGAAGTACTCTTGTGGTACGCCGTGGTTATATACCAATGAACTTTTTAAAACTTGAGTTCATTGGGTTTATATACCGGCAAGGAAATACGCGACACTTCTCACGGTACCTCCGAGCAAGGGACCGAGCAACATGACAAAAAGAATGACGGCCCCAAACCCAAATAGCAGGTTCTGCTCTAACTGGACACGCACCACCTCCCAGCGTTGCGCCATACCTCTTGGCAAAATTGCCGACAGAATTTTTGAGCCATCGAGTGGTGGAATCGGCACGAGATTAAACAGCGCCAACATGACATTGATACCCACCACCATGAGTGACAGCGCGAGCACGCTTTCAGAAACACCCATGTTCGAACCGATGCGAATGAAAAGTGCGAACATCAGTGCGATGGCAAGGTTTGACGCAGGGCCAGCGCCAGCAACCAAGGCCTCCGACCACAGTCCCCCGCGCCGCAAATTGTAGGGATTATACGGGACTGGCTTTGCCCACCCGAAAAGAAGTGGCGAGCTTGAGAGCGAGAGCATGAGTGGCAATATAACCGATCCGAAAGGGTCTAGGTGGCTGATAGGATTGAGTGTCAGCCTGCCCTGGAGGCGGGCTGTTGGATCTCCCAGAAAGTTGGCCATGTAGCCGTGCGATACCTCGTGAATAACTACCGAGAAGACAATGATGACAATGTTGAATATGATGTCGATTTGCATAATGGTATGGATTATGGAATTGGATGTAACCCGAGGCGTGAGAAGGTGATTTTCGCAAGCGTACTATGTTAGTACGGTGGAGAAAATCGCCGCACGAAGCAACGAAGGGATACGCCAATTGCATAATCCATAATGTGATGGTACCATACTCGACACTATGGCAAAGGAATGCGCAATCACTGGGAAACGCTCTCGCGTCGGCGGCGGATATTCAAACCGCACGCGTGCCACCCAATTCAACCCTACCGGCAAGCGTCGTCGCCATGTAAACCTCCAGAAAAAGAAGATTTTCATTCCTGAACTCGGCAAGAGCATCATTGTTGTTGTATCAGCAAAGGGTATTAAGACAATTCGCAAACACGGCGCGCACCAAGTACTCAAAAAAGCTGGGCTGATTTAAAAGTCTTCCCGTGCACGGATATGAAAAAACCGGGTACAAACCCGGCTCTTAATTTCTATGAAACTGCCCGCGCAATCTCTAGAATCCTGCCTGTGTCTTGAATAAATCTGATTTCTTCAGGAAAGAACTCGACGGCGTCCTCTTGCACAAGTTCCGCAAGGATCTTGTGAGCGCGTCGAAGAAAGACATGTGCTCTCGGGCCGGTAGTATTGGACCCGATCACCTGTTGCCGCAACCACTCTTCGAGCCACTTGCGTTCCCTGCCAATACAGCTCCGTGCCCTGATAGCGCGCGTGCGCCACTCACGAAGCTCTGCTTTCTTGTGTTCAGGGAATGTCGGGTCACGCAAATCAGTCGAAGCTGCGGCCAAGTCACCGTCGATGCGGAGCATGTCTTCACCAAGATCGGCAAAGCGATCATGCGCTACTTCGAGTGAGGGCGGCACATTAGTTCTACTGAAGCGCTCTTCCCGCGAGCGGGAAGGCTTTTTTGTCATAACACTCTCTCCTGATGCGGCATGTCGTCTCTGCGTCACGCCTATAAAAATAATGACATGTATTCAATAAAAAGCAAGTCGCCACAATCCTTGAAATTATACTAGAATATGTCATGATAACGGAAGCAGTGGAGTATGGAAAATGAGAAAAGGACTACTGTTTGTTACCTTGTGTGCCCTTGGTGTTGCACTGTTTGGTTCGGTGCGCGCAGAAGAAAAAACCTCCCCTAGCAAGGCAGAGTTGCACGAAGTGATTGCTATTCTTCGTGCGCGCGCACTGCCGGGTGGCGGAGAACCTGAATATTCGGCTTCGATGCTATGCAACAGCGTGCAGACGAACTCGGCCTGCGCCGTTGTTGTATCCGAAGGAAGCATAGGCTTTGTACCTCGAGATGTCACCGACGCTCAACTCTTCAAGCTCGTGCCTTCAGATGCCCCAAGCGAAGCCCTGCGCTTCCTGTTCACTCTACACAGCCATTCGGCCGATTTCTTTACGAAACGGTATGTGGCGGAAAATAATAATGGCAAATATCCGGCACTTTCCCTACCCAAACCGTCGGAATTGCTCGTCGGGCCCACAGGTTCAGACGATTGTGCGGAATACAACTCAAGATATCTCCATCGAGCGAATATCATGTCGGTGTCTGTCATTGTCGAGGCAGGAGGTATCTGGGTGTGCGGAGCGGGGCCGACACTAGTCATTCTTGATGCCAAGCGCTCTATCCGAATGAAACAAGCGCGGCTCAAGCTCATTCGCGCGTCACAAACTCTTACAATGACCGCGCGCGGCAAGGCGATACAGCACTACACGGATGAGATGATGCGCATCTATCCGGAACTTGTGCTGCACTATATTGCCCGCGATGCTCATCAGGCGGAAATAAGGCGCACAGCTGAAGCAGTCGTAGCTCGCATTCTTAAAATGAGGATCGAGTGGAGAGCGCGATGAGGGATTGGAAGAAGGCCGCACGAAAGTGCGGCCTTTGTTTTTTCTGAAACCGTGCTCTATTTCCCCTTCTTACTGGCACCAACTATTGTACTTGCTGGTGCGCCAGCAGGGGCGCCCTTGATCATACCAGTGGGGCCGCGGCTGATGGGACCGTGGAACCGAACGCCACGCTTCAGCCGGGGGCCGGAAGGACGGATGCGTCGGGTATCGCTGGTATTGTCCATAGCCGGAATTGCGCGGGAGCGCGAGCGGGTAGCCATACCGGCGCACATGATACCCATGAGGATTCCCGAAGGTTTCCCCATGGTAGTGCCGTTCGTAGCGCCACTCTGTTGTCTGCGCCTTTGCGGGCGCAACGAGAAATAGGACCCACATCGCGAGCGTAGCGATGACCAGGCTGTATGCGATTTTCGTCACTTTTCTCTCCTGCGAGCACCTGCCCAAATTGCATTATAGCATATATGGCGTAAAAAGCAACTATACAAAAACCACGCCGGAGCGTGGTTTTTCTCATCTATCACTTGCGTGCCGTGCGCCCGCTTCTGGGTTTGCCATACAGATATTGAACTGCAGCAATATCTCCCACTGCTAGAGTCACTACTCCTTCCGAACAATGACTGCCTGCACACATCACGGAGTCTCGTTGTCGCGTATGAAAGAGTCCGATAGTGTGCCCAATCTCATGCAGAGAAACCGCGTCCAGATTCCCCGACCACCCGAGACGCCATGTCGTCGAACCATGCCCCCAAAAAATCTTTGAGCTAAAGCAAGTCGTGGCTTTCTCATACACAGTCTGCTCTCCCAAAAGCGAGTTGCCAATTAGGAAGTCGGCAGCACCAAGATGCACATATGACAAACCGTTCGCAAGTGGAGACATGCCCAATAGAAGATCTGCTTCCTGAGGGCTATCAACTTGTGTAAACACAAGGCCGGACACTGCCGACCACTGTCTGAATGCGTCTTCGATTTTTGCCTTAAACATTTCAACAGATACTCCCCGAACGCGTTCTGGAGTAACGGGTTCGATACGAGTACAGCTTGCAGGCCCTGTCCCACGAAACTCAGTTATTTTTTCCACAAAATGGTACCGAACGGTAGCCCCCTCGCCGAGCTTTCCCGGCCAGCGAACCACTATCTGGCTGCCGGCAACTTGCGTCTTCATAAGACTCGATCGCCTCCATGAGGGCGCATCAACCCTTAGATTCGCAGTAAGAAAGTGATCGTAGCCGTCTTCTGACTCTTCGCGATCACGATCGTTGGTGAGAAGTACCACCGAAAGCGTGAGAAACGCGAAGCCTGCTGCAAACACTAGGAAAAGCAAGGTCTCGAGCAGACGCAAGATGAATCGCACCTGATTCTCCTCTCTGGTTTTTCAATGCCTTGATACTGCATCGACTATGCTCTTGCCAACAAATCTCGTCAACTATTGTTCTATAAGGGTCGAGCCGTTGGATATAAATGTTACACGCGAGTCCGTACAGGTGTCGCGTACTTGAACACCAATCTGAGTAAAAATAGCTACTACCTCTTTATGTGGATGCCCGTAACTGTTGTCGCACCCTCGGGAATACACAGCGTATGTAGGCGCGACTGTCGCCACAAATTGCGGTGACGACGATGTCCGTGATCCGTGGTGTCCTGCTTTTAACACAGTACTTTGTAATGCTGAACCATCGAGATAGACGAGATATTCTTCGATTACTTGTGGCGAATCTCCAGTGAGCATAAACGAAGTCGCACCGTACACGACGCGTACAACAATCGACGCGGTATTTGTTTCAAGATGTGGAACCGGCCTATCGGGAAACAAAATTTCGATGTATGCGCCACCACCAATGTCGACAACTTGCCCGCGCAACGGGGCGCTCATTCGCGCACCTTCGGCTTGGGATTTTTTTCGAAACGAGATTGCCGCCGGTGCATCATGCACGACTCCTGAATCAAAAATCTCGGCAACACGATAACGATCAAGTATGTCGTTCAGTCCACTGATATGGTCGCTGTCGGGATGCGTCGCGATCACCAAGTCGATTGAACGATCATACCAATGCATCTCGCGCGAAAGCTCGCGCAACACTGATCTGTCGCGACCCCCATCAATCAGTACCTGGTATCCTGTCGGAGACTCGATAAAAATCGCATCTCCCTGCCCAACATCGAGAAAAGAAACGCGCAAGTAGCGCCCGTTGTCACGAGAGATACTGAGGATAGTCACGGTGATAAGCGCGACCAACACGACACAGGCCCACGATACCCATAGCCGTTTCTTCATGTGCGTGATGGTATACTCACTTTTGTTATTCAGCTAATATTCACACTATGCATACCTACGAAGCAATACCTTTTGCGATTCCTGCACTCGATGGCATCTCGCAAAAACAGATTGATGTGCACCTTGGTCTCTATCAGGGCTATGTAAAGCACATCAATATCCTTCGGGAACAAATTTCCGACCTCACCAAGCAAGACGCGGAGAAGTACGCATTTGCCATCGAGTCATGCAGGCGGCGCCTTGGTTTTGAATTCAACGGTATGCGCATGCACGAGTTTTACTTTCCACAATTTGAAGGTGCCGCGACACCAGAGCCGCGCGAATCGACACTAGGTATAGCACTTACGGAAAAATATGGATCGTGGGATGCGTTTATTGCGCACTTTAAAAAAGTTGGCATGAGTCGCGGAAGTGGTTGGTGCACACTTGCATGGGATGAAAAAGGAAAAACACCCCACATATGGTGGACAGTAGACCATGAGCTCGGTACGCTTGCTGATGTGAAAGTGCTCCTTGCCATGGACATGTGGGAACATGCCTACATGGTGGACCATGTGCCAGCCGAAAAAGCAAAGCATATCGACGCATTCTTAAAAAATCTTAATTGGAAAAAGATAGAAGAGCGTTTTTCAGCTATCGGACACTAACACTCCGTGCGGTTTTTCTCATGCCATAGAAAAGCCCCTGCCATCACACTATATACACAAAAGAGTACTGCTATGCTGAAAGATGGAAAGGTTACCGTCGCAAACGAAAACGAGGCGAGTGTTTCAGCAATGTGTACCATGTACAAAAGTAGTAGATATGCTGGCAATCCAACAATGATTCCTAATGGCGCGCTCACTGCCGCCACAATACCAGCCACAAACGATGCGGCCATTGCCACAGGCACAAAAGGGAGCACCAGGGCATTCGCCGGAAACGACAGGACTGAAAACAAACCGTTTTGGTACAAGAGTAGTGGCAACACGACTACCTGTGCCGCAATCGTGCTTGCAAGAATTTCGCGCATACCCCACCGCACAGTAGTCCATCGCAGTAATTTTTCTGCGAGAGGCGTGCCCCATATGACACCGACCGTTGCTACAATGCTCAATTGGAAACCGGGGTCATGAAGTAGCAGAAGCGGGTTCCACACAAGCATCACTGTAGTGGCGCACAGCAACGCGCGCGAGGCGGCATATCGGCGATGCAATATCCCCGCCAAAAGCACTACTGACGCCATGATGCCGGCGCGCACACCACTCGCACTCGCTCCCGTCATCATAATGAATGCGAGAATGACCAAGACACCAACCACCGAGCGATTTCGAATTGAAAGTGATGCGAGTGCGGACAAGAGTGCCGTGACTACGACAGTGATGTTGTACCCTGAAAGCACGATGATGTGTGAGAGGCCGGTGGCACGAAATACTTCTGATAGATCTTCGCCAACAGATCGCTTGTCGCCCACTGTAATACCCCCTGCAAGCGACGCATACGGTTCGGGAAGAGCTGCGCCCAACCCCTCCACATACCACCGCTTTGCTGAAAAAAGAAATCCGCGCGCAGTAAATCCACCATCATTCACTTCTACAAGTTGTGCCCACTCAAGCACATACCCGATCCCTCGTGTCTGTAAATATCCTGGATAGTCAAAAAATCTACCCCCATCAGTTTCAAACGCTTTTGGTAATGCCAATCGGCCGCGCACAGTCACAGTGTCAGCGTAGAACACTTCGCTGTCGCGCGGTAGTTTTGCCAACACACGCACTCCAGATTCAACATTCAACTCCTGATCCCCCACACGCACTATCGTTGGCAAGACAGTAATCAGTGTTGCCTGGTCCCGCTTGTCCGGCTCATCGACAACGCGTCCCGTTATCACAATTCGTTCACTTACAAAAGAGTCTAGAGTTACATCGGCAGAGGGACTGACGAGCGAGGTACGCATGATTCCGAACGCACACCCGATACAGAATCCAACACAGATGATACGCACACGCCACATGACTGGTATCCATGCTAAAAAAGCACCCATTGCCATGAGTGCGGTTGCCCCTGCAAAGCCGGCCGGAGTAATCTCGCCAAGACCAATCCCCACCACAAAACCAAGTAGCGCGCCAACAAACATCAACAGAGCCTACCAAAGACACGCTCGATGGACATCTTACGCACCCTCAATAATTGTCGTCAATTCTCTCAGATTCTGGATGCGGTAATCAGCACCGTCCCACGGCACAACGCCTGGGCGAAGTGTCTGCACCGTGACCATCCCCAAGCGTTTTCCTGCACCCAACTCCGAATCAGGACTATCACCCACCACACATATCGCTTCCATGGGAAGCGCTCGTTCGTGCGCCAGATTGCTGAAAATTTTTTCTTTTCCTTTCCGAATCGATACATCGTCCACTGCGTCAATGACAATCATGCTGAACAATCGTGTGACACCTGTATGTGCAATCTTTTCTCGCTGGAACCGTTCGAATCCAGTGGTCACCAAAATTTTCTCACCTGGCAGTTGGGCTATCACTTGTTCATCTCCATACGAACGAGCTTGCGCCGGAACCGTCATGGAACGATACGCGGCGCGCATCTGTGAAACGACTGATTCAGGAATCTCGCAAGCACAAGCAAGATCAGTGAGCGAGGTGGTGAGTAATAAATCCTGCGCTTGGGTTTTACATGTGTCTGAAAGATTTGACTCTCGGATTACTTTTCGTATCGGCTCCAGCACCTCTGGCCCCATGGAACTGGTGTCAAAAATACACCGGTCTAAATCAAAGATAATGCAAGCGATGCGAGATCGTTTCATTAGGCTTTTTTCTTGTCCATCTTGTCAAAACCGAGTTGTTTGAAGACGAAATAGATAACGGCCGCGACAATCACGAAGTCAATCATCACACCGACGAATGCACCGAGTTTTACGGGTCCGATTGCCATTCCGGCGAGACTTTCAGTCGAACCAAGCACCATACCCAGCAACGGATTGATAATGTCTTGCACGAGGGAAGACACGACTTTTGAAACAGCGCCTCCTAAAATAAAACCTACGGCGAGTCCTACCACTCCTTGCTCGCGAATAAACTGCATGAATCCTCCAAGTGCTCCCTGCTTTTTTTCGATTGGTGCTTGTGTGTTTTCCATAAAGACATGATACGCACTGTGCGAAAAAAGAAAAGCGGGCGCTTGTGGCGCCCGCTTCAAAAACTGTTCTCAAAGATTAGCTGTGCGCCTGACCGTTGCCGGTAGACGCGCGCTTCTCGGGGGTCTGAGCAACGATGCCCAGCTTCTCCAATGCCGCCTTGCCCAAGGGGCTCTGTGCCACTGCCTCAACCATCGCGGCAACATCGGTGCCTCCCTTCGAGGTGAACAGGTCCATGACACTGCTCACACCTTCGGTGGGCTTCCCTGTGTTGGCGATGACCTTGATATCAGCCGCTTTCAACGCTTCGGCCTGCTTGCTACCGACGGCAACATGCGCCTCGATAGCCTTGATTGCCGTCAGATACTGCTGATAGCCTTCCAACTCGGCGATTTTCTCGGCAAGCGCGATCTGCGCATTGACCGGAGCCATCTGCATGGCCTGTTCGGCAGCGCCCTTGGCCTCGCCTTCGAGGCGAACACCTTCGGCATGCCGCTTAGTGGCTTCGAGGTTGCCCTCGGCCATGATGACGCGCGTCTGTCGGTCCTGCTCGGCCGCCACAACTTGCTGATCTCGGGTGATCTCAGCTTGCCTGACCTGCTGGACGCGGATGACAATCATTTCCTTTTCGCGAGTAGCGGCCTCTTCGACCTTCACTTCCTGCGCCGCCTTTTGCGTTGCGATGCCAACTGCCTTGTCTTTTTCTGCTGTCCGCTCGCCAACCGCCTGTTCGGCGTGTTGCCGGCGAACCTCGACAACCTGCCGAGCATTGATCTCGGCGGTCTCGGCTTCTTGCTTGTTGCGAGCGACTTCAGTCCGGGACGACATTTCAATGTGAGACGCCTTCATTGCCATGATGTTGGCAATGACAGCGGAGCCGTCCGCATCGCGGATATCCATCAGCTCCATGTTCTTTACTGGCTCGACGCCCCAATTAGCAAGTTCGGTTGCCACTTCGACCGTGAACTGCTGGCCGAAAGTTGCACGATCCACCATGATCTGGTTGATGTCGTGCGAAGCGAGAATCTTTCGCACCGCGCCCTGGACGATTGCCAGAAGCTGATGCTTGAGATCATCGAAGTTCGAAACGCGTTCGGCCGCATGATTCGTATCCTTGATGCGGAAGAACGCGACGACATCGAGCTCGAACGGCACGCGGTCTTTGTCGTATGCCTTGTACTGATGAAGTGGCAGATCAAAGTTGCTCACGGGCAAGATAATGCGCGTGATGCCGATGACCGGAAACTTGCTCGGCCAGTTGTAGTACACATTCCCGGCCGCTTGACCAGTTCCATAGGAAATGGTCTGTTTTCGTGATTGCACGATGTGGACCCGATTGGTCTCGACCACCGTGCGGAACATCATCGCAATGAGCAGTATCGCTGCCACGATGGCAAGCGGTACCAGCACCATGGCGCCAGTAGTCAAAATGGAGGTCATTCTTCTTTCCCTTCTCTTTCTCAGAGAGCATCCGCACCTGTGCGGAGCTTATTTGATACTAGGACATTTTTGTTATTTGTCAATGGGTCGTTCGTGCACTTTTTCCCTACTGTGTAATTGCACAGAATTGTCCCCGTGTTCGACTTACGAAGTCGAACATCTTACAGGGGTGAGTGAGCGCACTGACTGTCCAATCTCCTTTTGCTTGCGCATATTTTGGAAGCGAGTAGAAATGATGCAGAAGCTGAACATTGTCAACAAAGGACAAGAGTCATGCTAGAGAAAATAGCGCACACATTCGAATGCCAGATGGCCGAGTTTGTCAGTGTTGCGAAAAATCGCTACCGCTCATGGAAGGACCGCCCCGAGTATCTCACACTGCTCAAAGAGAGCCTTGAACGGTTGCATGCACACATAGCTTTGTGCGATGAAAATCTCGGTCGTGCACTTTTGACGACCGTGCTTGAGAATCGACTCTTCAACGAGAGCGTTCTTGCTAGCTATCGTGCTGGCGAATTCAAAGGGGCATTGCTCGACAACTTTGGGCAAGAAGCCGTGGGTAGTGGTATCGGACACGCAATGCGTGCGGGCGACATACTTGCTCGCGATCATCGCAATGCATCTGCAGCGCTTGCACGGGGGATGCCTGTCTACGATTTGTGGACCATGCATCTCATGCGCGCAACAAGCCCGACCGGAGGCTACGATCCGAATCTTCACTTTGGAGATTTGAAACGAAACGATCTTGGCTTCCTCGCCTCTGATATGGCAATGGCCGCTGTACTCATTAACGGCGCAACCTGGTATCGTAATCGTTTCGAGGAGCATCACGAGAGAACACCACTTGCGCCAGACAAACGCATCGCTGGTGTGGCGATCATTGGTGATGGTGCGTCGACCAACGGACTGGCGCATGCCGGTATGCAGTTTGCCAAGTCATGGCAACTACCTGTCGTGTTTGCGATTCACAACAACCAAATTTCACTCCGTACACCACCCCGCGAAGAGTACGGAGGTATCGACCTCTCAAACCGAGCAGTCGCGTATGAAATGCCCATGCTCACACTCGATGGTGACAACGCATTCGAGATGTATCTGGGCACCTGGTTCTTATTGGATTTTGCACGACACGCAAACCATCCTGCGCTCATAAACGCTGTCACCTTTCGCCGGAGCGGCCACAATCGCACCGAGCGCACCGACTATCTGAAGCACTTGTACGATCCTGCATTTTTGGGGATATGGATGGGACGCGAAAGCGATCCGCTCTTCAAAACGCGCATGGCATGTGAAGAGCTCGGTTATGTTGGCGCAAACGCCTATGCCGAACTGCGCGACACTGTGAAGAGACGCGTTGAGGACGCCCACCAAAAGGCGTTGCTCGATCCGGAACCAACACCCGAGAACTATCGTTCCACATTGATGGAACCCGCAAACACAACGGTCGCGGCGCTTGCGCAGGCACACCCTGCGCATGGGCCAACCCGTCGTATGACATTCAAAGAAGCCTTGCAATCGGCATTGCGCGAAGAATTCGCGCATGACCCACTCCTCCACATGATTGGCGAGGATGTCGGTTTCCCTGGTGGTGGTGTGTTTGAAGTGACCGCCCCCCTCCTCACGGAGTGGCGGGGACGTCTCCATAACACACCACTTGACGAAGCGGCGATTGGCGGATTTGTTGTCGGCGCGGGACTTGTTGGTGGACGAGTGATTGGCGAATACCAGTTTTGGAACTTTTTCCTCGCTGGCCCAAGCCCCTTGCTCACCATCGCGGCAACGCGACCCTTCATGAATCGTGTGGGTATTCCTGGCGTGATGCGTGGCCCCGTGGGCTATGCACCACAGTCAAACCACTATCACGAGAACTGGGTGGAAACTTGGCTCTTAAAAGCGCTCGGCATCAAAGTAGTGGTACCAGCAACTCCCGAAGATGCGAAAGGTCTTCTGAAAAGCGCCGTTCGAGATCCAGACATGGTTGCCTTCTTGGAAGAAATGAGTTTCTACGGGGTCGCAGGTACGGTACCCGAAGGCGAATACTTCACTCCATTCACCGCCATTGTGCGGCGCGAAGGAGAAGATGTAACCCTCGTAACATACGGACCCAAGATGCTCCAGCTGGCACTTTCGAGTGCAGAAACACTCGCAACACAAAACGATATCAGCGTGGAGGTTATCGATCTGCGTATTCTGAATCCGTGGGACAAAGAAACCGTCCTCGCATCAGTGCGAAAGACCGGTCGCTTGGTTGTTCTCCACGAAGACTCGCGGTTTATGGGATTCGGTGCAGAAATTTCTGCATCAATTGCTGAAGATGAAGCATTCTACGAACTTCGCGGACGCATCAAGCGTATTGCCGCACTGAATTCACCCATTCCTGCGCATCTGGTGCTTGAGAACTACCGTTTGCCAAACGAGCACATGGTAGTGGACGCCATTAAAACACTGACACAGGAGGCGTAAATGGCACGAGGAATCCTCGAGATTACCGAGGCACAGAAAAACCGCCTCGGCTTCTACAATGACCTACCGCCGGATCCGTTCGACATCGAAATCCGTGCCTGGTTTGTCCAAGAAGGCGATGTAGTTCCCGGCACTGTCGACCCCGATACAGGGACAGTGCGTGGCGGGAACATACTAAGCTTGCTCGCGCAGAAAGGTGAAAAAGATATCGAGGCCGTTGGCCCTGAAATCAATGCACGCATCATCAAAATACTTGTGCCCGCAGGCACTATAGTTTCTGTTGATTTGCGCAAAGAGCCACTCCGGCTTGCAGAAATCGAGTTGGTTGAAACTACGGCGGACACTCCCATTATCGGACCTCCGCCAAAACCTGACGGCGGTCCGGTGCGTGCCTCGCCGCGTACACGACGCTTGGCTCGTGAAATGGGCGTCGATTTATCGACAGTGAAAATCACCGGGACCAGTATCCTCAGGGAAGCTGATCTTCGTGATGAGAAATCTACAAACACCACGACACCCAATATGCCTCCGTCGGCATATATGCCAGTGTCACCAACGATACTACAGCGAACAACTGCAGAAGAGATGCGCAAAGCGCAGCTCATGCCACTTGCTGGAGATTCGGTAGATGTTGATGTGCGTGCACTCTTGAAGCTCCGCGAGGATCTGAAGGGACATGTGCAAAAAACATATGGTCTGAAATTGCGACTCGAACACTTCTTTATCGCGTCGTGTGCCTGGCTCCTCTCACAAAATGAATTCCGCGCATTGAATGCACGCTGGTACGAGGAGGGAGCACACAAGGAAATCCGCCTCTACAAAAATGTGCACATCGGTCTCGCGATATCGATGCCCTCAGAAAAAGCTGGTGGCATTTTCTCGGGCTTGGCGACGCCAACCATTCGTTGTGCAGAGACCTTGCGCTTCCTTGAGGTGATTCGCGAAACAGAACGCTTGGTAAGTGCTGCCGGATCAACCGGACGACTGACTGTCGAAGACATGAGTGATCCAACATTCATTATCAACAATGTCGGTGCGCCAGTGTCGTGGCGAGGAGAAGAATACTTGGGCGGCGAAGATCCCCACCCGCTCTTGATTTCGCGCATCGCGAGCGGCATTGCATTCGGTGCAGTGCGTGCGAGTGGTGACGAGAGGCGTATGCGGGTTGCGTTTAGATTCGACCACCGGGTCATGAACGGCCGCGAGCCAATCTCGTTTCTCCGTGTGCTTCAGCATTATCTACTCATGCACCCCGAGAGAATTCCTTTGTTGAAGTGAATTGATAGGACGAAAGCGCATGTCAGTCGACATGCGCTTTTTGCTGTATAAGGCTCACAAACACTTTCTCAAGAACACATGCGACTTCGTAGAGTGGCGGTGCAAAGCCCAGAACTTCTTGCAGGGATGTCGCTTCCACTCCGCGCAAGTTACAAGGATTAATATACGAAAACGGGAGAAGGTTTGGCGAGACATTGATGGTGCACCCATGAATCGCAATACCCCGATTGTCCTTCCACCCAAAAAAAGCAATCTTTTTCAGAACTCCACCCACTGAAACCCAAGCGCCCTGTGAACCTTTGTGAAAATGGTGACGAACTCCGCGCACTCCAAAGACCTGCACGGTCCGTACGCACACTTCTTCCAAAAGTTCACTATATTCAGTAATCGAGATGCCCAACCTTCGTAAATCGACCAAGGGGGAAAGATTGATCTGCCCTGGCCCATGCCACATCATGCCGCCACCTCGATGCATGGTAATTAGTGGCACATTTTTTCTTTCGATATATTCCTCGAACTCTTCTTTTGTCTTTGCGCGAACCGAGACCATGTCGCGGTCTTTCCCCAGCATACTGGTTGAGAACGCCTCGTTGGGCTCGTAAATCGACACGAAGTCTTCGAGCGTGGCGCGTTCCCGTGCGGTGCCTCGCCATATTTGTTCGGCACGAAGCCCCGTGTCGACATCGGTAATAGAGCATCGCGGAAGGCGATACACTTTCATGGAAGTCCTCCTCTTCTCTCTTGAGGAATAGCAAGAAAGTGACGAGTGGTCAAACAAAAGCAGGCGGTCCGAAGACCGCCTGCCACTACTGATTCTGAACCCTGTTACTTCGCCGCCTGGTCGGTCGGCTTGGCCAGCGCGACTGCCGTTGCCGCGGCGAGAGCGTTCTGCAAGTCGCTCGGGATCATGATGGTGTGATTCTGTGCCGAGCGCGAAAGCTCGACCAGCACCTCCATACCCTTGAGCCAGCGACCGGCCTCGCCATAGCTGCGCGCCGCCTCATCGAGCGCAACTGCCACTCGTTGCTGGTACTGTGCGCGCATCAGTTCGGCGGCACCTTCCTTCTCGGCGCGCGCCTTCATCGCAATTGACTGCTCGACATCCTTGTCGTTGATTTTGAAACCCTTGATCTCGAAGGCGCGGATTTCCACGCCCCAGGTGCTCACACGGTCGCGGAGGGCTTCTGCGATATCGAGGCAGAACTTCTTGCGATCAGCGAGCAGGTGGTCAATGTCGGTCCCGGCCGCCGTGTCAGTGAGCGTCGTAAGCGCACGCTCTTGTATGGCCGAGGCCACATGGCGCACCTGCACCACCGCGTCACGAACCTTGGTAGGATCGATGCGATAAGTCAGAACACCAGAGATGCCGATGCTTACATTGTCCTTTGTCTGGACATTCGGCACGGGGACATCGATAACCAGATCCTGAACCGGCACATCATCGAGCGTTGTGAAGAACAATGGCTCGATGAAAGTCAGCCCTGGACCGGCCGTGTATATGTAGCGGCCGAAGAGCATGACCGGCCGTCGCTCCCATTCGTTAATGGTGTTGATCCAACAACCCGCATAGAACACGACCATGAGACCTGCATAGACCATGAGCGGGATGAAGGGTCCACCCACAATCACGAAGCTGCCAATGAAGTAGATGACGCTGATAGTCGTCCACCCCATCAAAAGAGTCGCCCTGTTCATTCGTTTTCCTTTCGTTTCCGGAAAGCAGCCGCGGTTTTGGACATCCGCAGAGCTTCTTTTATTATAGCATATTCAGAGTATTTTGCAAGTTTTAAGCCCGCCCTTATTTTTCCCGCTATACTGCAACCATGCAGTCACCACCCTATTTTTGGCCTGCGGTTTCCGTCATTCTGGTTATCGGTCAGGGGATTCTTTTGTGGTTTATGGGTCAGGTCCCCATCTGCGAGTGTGGCTATGTAAAATTCTGGCATGGTATCACTATAAGCTCGGAAAATTCACAGCATATTGCTGATTGGTATACTTTTTCACACATCATTCATGGATTTGCATTCTATTGGCTATCAAAACTAATCTTCCCCAAGATGCATTGGGGGGCGCGTCTGGCACTTGCGATTGTTGCCGAAGCAGGGTGGGAACTTTTTGAAAACACCGACTTTATTATCAACCGGTACCGCGAAGTGACCATCTCACTCGACTACTTTGGCGACAGTGTTATCAATTCAGTCTTTGACACACTCTGGATGGTTTTTGGATTCATCATCGCGTGGCGATTCCCCATCATGATTACTGTCGCACTCGCAATCGCCTTTGAGCTTTGGACGGGGTTTGTCATCCGCGACAACCTTGCCCTCAATGTGGTGATGTTGCTGTACCCACTGCAAGCGATCCTTGACTGGCAAGGGGGTATATAAAGAATTAACCCATGTTGGACTTCGTAAGTCCAACATGGGTTAATGGCCGCGGTCCATGGCGAGATTCGCAAGCGCATCTGCCTCTTTATTTTTCTCTCGCGGAATGTAGGTGAAGCGTACGGATTTGAACAGTGGAAAAAGGAGCCATGCTCGTTCGGCCTGCAAACGCAGTGACTCTTCTTTTATTTTCCAGTTTCGGGAAAGTTGTTCGGCAACAAGTTTGCTGTCGAGGCGCACTTCGACATCCTTGCCTGAGAATCCCTGCCGCCTAACCTCTTCGAGTCCTAAAATTACCGCTTCATATTCTGCCCAGTTATTGGTGCGGACACCCAGGTAGTGTGAAATTTCTCCGACTTTCTTCGCGCCGTCATACACCACTGCACCTATACCGGAAATGCCCGGATTGTTTCGCGAACCCCCATCGGTATATAGAATGATACTCATAGGTGTGTCAGTGAGAGACGAAGGGTAACACATCGACAATCCGCAAAGCCACCGCGCGGGGACCCCGAAAAGAATCCTTTTCCACTGTCACGAGGATATGTTGTCGCTCGCCCACTCGCGGGGGAACAGTGAAATTATCAGGTGTCTTAAAAAACTCGAACGCGCGCACGGTCACATTTTCAAGGCCGACCATAACTTCTGTGTGATTCCCCTCTTTGCCAAACACTTTGACTGCACGGATATCTGCCGTGGTACGGAAAACTGGCTTGGGGTTTGCGATTCCAAACGGCGCAAGAAGCGCGAGCGCGTCCAGAAGTTTTGCAGATATATCTCCAACAGTGATTTCGGCATCGAATTGCGGATCAACAGGAATCGCGTTCCCGCGCACCTGCTCAGCGGCGCTACCCAAAAGCTCGGACACGCGATGTACTTGTTCGGACGACATTGAAAAACCACCCGCGCAGGCATGCCCACCACTTTCTTCGAGTGTACCCGCACCTTGCGCCACTTTGAACATTTCAACAACATTGATACTGCCATCTGAACGACACGACCCTTTGAGTGCACCACTGCCATCTCGCCCCCATAAACACACAATCCCCCCACGATCTTCGACAACTGAATTTGCAGCAAGACCGAGTAGTGCGGGCTTCCATTCAGGATTTCCCAAAATCACCACATCGCCTGTCGGATACCGTTCGAGAGCAATTTTTCGCACTTCCTTAACAAGACTCGCCACCACACCCTTTCTCTGCGCGTTTAGTTTTTCGAGTTGCGCGGCAAGATTCTCAGCTTCAGCAGGGTCGCTTGTCGCAAGCAACTGGAATGCGAGCTCTGGACAATCCATGCGTGATGATGCATTGATACGCGGTGCAAATGAAAATCCTATGTCATCTTCGGTAATGCGTCGTTGATCGAGTCGCGCCTTGCGACACAACGCATGGATGCCGAGTCGTGGCGACTTGCGCAATACAAAAAGCCCAAACCGCGCGAGTGCTCTGTTCTCTCCAACGAGGGGGACCATGTCTGCCACCGTGGCAATACCCACCATATCCAGAAGCCATTTCTCCCATCCCTCCGGCACTGCGACACATGCAGCAACACCTTGCTTCCCCCCTTCAGCAAGAACCGCTTGAACCACCTTGAAACCAACAGCCGCACCACACAGGTCACGGAACGGGTATGTGCCGAGCTTCGGATTTATCACCGCGACTGCTTCAGGCAGTATATCGGGCGGCTCGTGATGATCAGTGATAATGACATCGATACCTTTTTCCTTGGCGTATGCGGCAGTTTCAACAGCAGTGACACCAACATCAATAGTGATAATAAGTGAGACTCCCCGTTCTTTTAAATCATCTATCGCCGCTTTGTGAAAACCGTGCCCGTAAGTATGTCGGTGTGGAATATACACTTCGAATGCGGTATGCCCGACTTTCTTAAAAAAATCATGCATAACCACGGCTCCAGGAATCCCATCGCAATCAAAATCGGCATACACCGCAATGCGCTCTCCTGCGCCAAGCGCCACAAGAATACGATCAACTGCCTTGTGCATACCCTCAAGAAGAAATGGATCGTGCGTGTCCCGAACAAAATCGGGGTTAAGGAAAGAGTCTTTATCTGCATCAGACACCCCTCGTTGTAGTAAGAGCGTATCGACAATATCAGCAAAGACAGTCACCTGAGGATTGTACCATCCAGACCCTCTCGAGGCCTACACGCTGTGTGGGTCCCTTTTTAAATTGTGCGCATTTCGATAACAGACCCGCTCTCTGCCTCTTCAGCGGATTTGGTAAACCAAGAAAGAAGCTTCTTTGTGTCTTGCTCCCGATCCTCAGAGCCGAGAACCACGATAGCGACTCGTGCTGTCTTTGTTCCTACAGGAACTTCGAAAATTGAAACCATAGTTTCTTTCGCGGCGGTTGTGTATCCTGTCTTCCCTCCTATAAAATGCTCGTCTCCAGAAAAATGATTGAGGTTCCTAAATGAAAGCTTTTCGCCGGTCTTTTGGTCGGTTGCTATTGCTGCTTTAAGACGAGTCACGCCAAGAATGAAGGATTGATGCTCGAGCAGGTACCGTGCCAGGCGAAAAATATCTTCTGCAGTTGCCTTGTTTTGCGCCGAGATGCCCGATGGGTCTGCAAACTGTGTATGCACCATTCCGAGCGCGCGCGCCTTGTCGTTCATCCAGGTCAGAAACGAATTTGTCCCGTAATGCCGTGCAAGCGCATGAGCGACCGCATTGTTTGATTCCATCAGAAGCGGGTAGAATGCATCGCCAACCGTCAGCGTGTCGTTGCTCGAGAGTGTGCCGTAGTCGCCCTCGCCTGTACGGTCGTCACGCGTAATTTGCAGCGTCTTGGTGTAGTGGATGCTTTCGTTTGCTACGAGGGCAGTCATAAGCTTTGTAATTGATGCCATCGTGCGTGGCGTCCCGGCGTTTCTTTCAAGGAAGACGCTCCCCGAGTCCACATCGGCGACGATAAATGACCGAGCTGTGATAGCATCGGGGGAACCACTGTGGCGCGATAATGAGACCCCTCCCTGATGCAGGGGTGGATCATCGTACACAAATACCGCAGTGTTTTTCTCTGCAAAGGCATACACTTTTTCGGCATCCTTTGTTGAAAGGCGCACACATCCTCCTGAGAACTCTGAGTCGACTGGCGTACCACTCGGATAATATGGCCACCCATGGATAAAAAAGTTCCCAAAAAATTGCATGCTATATGGCATGTGCACTTCACCAATAGACGAAAAATGATCCTGCTCTTTTGTTTGCACCTGATAGAATCCTGTCGGTGTTTCCCAACGAGATCCGCGTTTTCCTTTTGATGCGATAGGGACGGTTTCAACAATTTTCCCTCCTTCATAGAGATACAACTGCATCACACTCAGATCAGCGGCGATCAGGCGTTCATTCTCAACGGCATGAAACAATGCTGACTGTCTTTCGATGGTGCGCAGTGGTACATCGTTCTTATACTCTTCCATCAGTGCCTTGAGTCGCGCCTCGGCTATCACGCGTATCTCTCTTTTTTTGAGAACATACCGAAACTCGCTCTCTGAGGCATCGGCGAGCATTTGATCGTATTCGATACCTAACGCTCTGTCCGCATACGGCGCAAGCGTTTCTTGTCCGTAAAAACCAACAGTGCAGAGCACGACCACGAGAACTGCCAGGCGAACAGCCGAGGCGAGCACGCGCGGACGAACAGAGATACCGCTGTACATGTATTACTTTGTGAGCAGTCTCTCAAGAGCACCCACTAGTGAATCAATTGCGGTAAATACACTGGCCAATTGCGGGAAGGCCACGGATGAAGTCGGTGGAGATACCGCACATCCGGAATAGATATATGATGCACCGCCCGAGAGCGAGCCGTTAACGCAATGTCTCTCTTGTGCCACCGCGGAACACAACGACCCAAACGAGACCGTCTGTGCAGAGTACAGTGTGGATGTTGCGTTGTGACCGATAGTAATCGAATTCACCGTGCAGGAGTCGGTATCGACACATGATGGCTTGTCATAGTTTGTTGTGCCAGTAACAGCGCCATTACTACATGAGCGACTCTGTGAGTATTCAGAGCATAGATGTCCAGCAGGAGCGTCTGCCACGGTGTAAAAGGTTTGGGTTGCGCCATTGTTCACCACATACCCACCGACTGTACACGATCCTGTGGTTGCGTTTGTACAATTAGCTTTGTTGTATGCAGCATTTCCGTCAAACGACCCGTTGGTGCATTTACGGCTCTGTGCATACGCAGAGCACTGTTCTCCAGGAAGCACGAAGTCTTGTAGATAGAATGTGCGCGACTGCGTTGTTAGTACCACGGTGTTGTCGAGAGTACAGCTTCCCTCAACCTGTGCACTGCATGTGAGGAAGTTAAACACCCCATCTCCTGATACAACCCCGTTGACACATGTACGACTCTGTGAGTAATTCCCGCAATTGGATCCTGTCGGCACTGTCCCGAGCGAATAGAAAGTGCGCGTCTCGTGACTGGCGAGCGTCGTCACGCCCACAGTACAGGTGGCACCGTCGGTACAGTTTTGATACATGTAGCCATTGTCACCCGACATCTCTCCATTGGTGCAAGTACGACTTTGTGAGTAAGCACTACACGAGGATCCGGCGCTTACACTCGTCCGATCAAAGAAGGTTTTTGTTTGTCCATTCAGAACCGTCGCGCCATTTACCGTACACGAAGATGTCGAGAGTGTACGACATTGAGATATGAAGTATTCATGACTGCCGGTAAGCACGCCGTTTCTGCACGAACGAACTTGCGCATAGTTGTCGCACGAATCACCAAATGGCGCATTTGCGCGCGAGAAGAAAGTCTTGCTCTCACCTTCTGCAAAAGTGTACGAGAGGAAGGTGCACTTCGGTGTCCCTACAGGAGGTGGTGGCGTGATAGGGCCAGGTGGCGTCACAGGAACACTTGGTATTTGCCCGCAGGTGCTGTAAGCAAAGTTTTGTCCGCCCGACATCACCCCATGGTTGCAAATCCGAAGTTGCGACACCGCCTGACACGACACAGCTTGCGGCTGAGAATAGAAAAGGCGTGAACCTTGGTGTGGAATTGTCACCCCTGCAAGTGCGCATGAGTTGAAGCTTCCTGGGGGCGACACCGTACCTCCAGCACATGCCATACCACGAATCGCTTCCCGAGTGGTTGGCCCGAGCGCTCCATACCCAGTGGTGCGGGGACTTCCGCTACAGACTATGCCAAGCCGACACTGGAACTCTTTGAGGGCACTTTCTGTTTCCGCACCAAACAGGTCACTAAATCCGAACGCGGTATAATAACCCCGTTCATGGAGAAATTCCTGAAGCTGTTTCACATCCTGCCCGCGCGAACCTAGCAGAATTGTCCGGAAAACCGCGGGGCACATTTTTGTTTCGACTGGCCGCGGAATTGTCGGTATGCCCCCTGTCAATTTCGCAAGTTGTGCTTGCAACTGCTGAACGAAGGAGCTAAGGCTCACAACCTGTGCAAGCAGGTCTCCCAGATTCCCTCCCGGGCTTAGTGGTGTCCCTGGAATGGGTGGCGGGGGCGGAGGAACAAAAACAGGGGGCGGCGGTGGTGCGGGAGTCACGGTGATGGTGCCTGCCATACCACCACCCGTGCGAGTACCATGAACCAAAGAAAAATAAGGGTAGGTCCCTGAGTTTATAAAAGTGCGCTGATAACTTGCACCCACAGAAATAAGATCACTCGTATATGAGTTATCAACCGCGTTCACAATGTGCCGCATCGACCCGTTGTTCTTCCACACCACTGTGTCTCCAGCGACAATGGTGATTGCCGCAGGTGTGAATTGAAAATCGGTGATAGAAACATTGGTCGTCGTTGCGGCGTGTGTGCTCATGGGAATCCACACAGCGAGCGCCAGTACTCCAAAAAAACCTATTTTTTTCATAGAAAATATAATTAAAAATGCTCTTTCAGTATAGCACCGGCATTTTTCATCAAATGCCACCATGTGGAAAGTATTCTTGCGTCTGAAGGTGCGTGATAGATTCTTTATCTGAGGACCATTTTAGGTAGTACACTATTCCGATGGAAACTTCTTCACCCTGCGTCTTTTGTAAAATTATTCGTAACGAAATTCCTGCAGAGAAAGTTTTTGAGGATGATACTTTCCTCGCATTTCTTGATATTCGCCCCATTTCCCCTGGACACACCCTTGTTATCCCAAAAGATCACTATCGCTGGGTGTGGGATGTGCCAAATGGAGATAGCTACTTCGCAACCACACAAAAGATTGTCCACGCGATACAAAAGGCTTTCTCTACGGACGAGGTGTATGCAAGAATTATGGGGAATGAAGTTCCTCATGCGCACATCTGGCTCTATCCTGCTCCGCACTTGGTTTCAGGTGCCAAGGAAGACCTTCCTGCGAATGCAAGAAAAATCCGCGCGGCACTCTAAAAACAAAACCCCCTACATGGGGTTTTGTTTATCTGTACTTTTGGAGATGGTATTAGTACCAATTTCCTGAGTCTGGTCTGCATGCACCTTCATGAAGGAAGGTTGCTTGTGCGGAGCGAAGTACACATTTGTTTGCATAGGTCTGCGGCGGGGGTATTTGGCATATATTCGTACAGGGACCAGATCCAGTGCAAGTATTTACACATCCATCAGGCCGACCACAGGCTGGTGCGTACTCACCCGTACAAATCGTCGGACGGCACATCCAACCAACAGTACAAACACCAATTCCTTCGGGCACACCGAGACCCACTTGTTCCCATGAGCCACTGCAGTATGAACTTGGCACTGCACCAGGACACGCCGGAGAAATTGCTCCGCTCCTTACCTGCACCGTAGAACTCGCGCGTGCCACATTCCCCGCAATATCTCGTACAATGACACTCACTGTGTATGTGCCTGGCTGACTGTATGCATGTGAAAGTGTTGTTGCTTGCGTAAAGACTGGTTGTGCAAGCGCAACTGCCGTATTGACATCGTTGCGCCACACTTCGTCTCCCCACTTTACATCGTAGCTCAATGTTCCATTCTCTGGATCTGATGCATTAATCGTCCAAGTTCCCGACTCTCCATTTTGGAGTGTCGTGGGACCAGAGAAACTTGAGATTGTTGGTGGTTTGTTGCCATTTACACCATCGAAATATTTCTTGCACTGATACCCAGAATAGCATCCATCTGTGGGCGTACATGTTGCGGGGCCTCCCGGATATTCACGAGTACATTCCGAGCATCCACTTCCCCACATCTTGCATTGTGAGTCTTCCTTTGGCTTGCAAATCCATGGACCAGGACATTGTCCGGAAAGATGTTGTCCAGGTGTTGGTATTTCCCCGTCCCTACAAATAGGCCGTTGGTACTCGACGGCAGGGCATATATCTGGGCCACCTACGACCGTAATCGTAACCTGACCTTTGGTAATCGTGTGGGGTGGCCCCATCGTGTAGCCACCAAATTGAACGAGAGACGCAGTATATGTTCCAGCAGTTCCGTAGGTATGTGTCACTTCCGGCTGGCAAAAGCCGTCTCGTAGTGATGTATCACTTGGCGGTGATAGTGGACATGCCAGCGTTTGTTCTGGACTCCCATCACCAAAGTTTATTTTGTAACTCGGCGCATCAGCAATCGTCGGACCTGCAACCCGTACCCCCGGCATAAAGGTGACCAGAAGTGGCGCCAGTCCGCGCATCGGCTTTGCGCGAAGCGCTCCTTGGTTTGGGCCACCACCCTCACAGCGCCTGCGAATAGCATCGCGTGTGCGTGGTCCATAATTGCCCCATCCATTCTGTCCTTGATTGACTATGCCGTTTACTTCTTGCCACTGACCAAGCGCCGCCTGTGTAACACCCCCAAAAAATCCTGTTGGCTCGCCATTGAATATCCCCTCGTCTCTGAGAAACTCTTGAATTTCGGCAGCGGGAAGATCCCCTACCGCATCAAGCAGGCGTCTGCAAATCGGCGGGCGCGGCGGCATCACAACACCACCATCAAAGTACTCTCTGCAATAAGAGCGCCGCTCTGCAAGATCCAATGCCTGCATACAGATTAATTCAGTGCATGCCATGTTGCCACCAGGGTTGCCCCGTGTACAAGTATTACATCCGTCGTACCACACACGACACGATGGCGGTGGACCGCCAGGATTTGGTGGAGCAATAGTACTTCCACGAAGCTGGTCGAGCTGTGCCTGAAGTCTGCTTACAAACGCAAGCAAGTCGCGAATCTGTATCTGTAGCTCGTCCAATGTAAGTGCATGTGTTGCCGCAGGCACTACTACCATCAATGCTACAAATGCTGTGAGAACAACTTTTTTAAGAGACATGAAAATATGACTAAATTTCTAATTACCATCAGTATCTCACAATTCCAAGGGCTGTAGAGAGCCCTGTGAACAAAGACGCTTCTACTCCTTTACCCTTACCACCACTTGCTGGGTATACGGTGAACCTACATTTTTGGGAGCGCATTTGAAGTTAAGCACCACTGGGCGAGCAATAAGCACAGGAGGTGTCAGATAGGAACCAGTAATACCGATTTGTTTCAAACTAATTTCTTGAGGACTCGTAAGCTCGCATGATTGTAAATCATTTGCCGCAAACCAATTCGCTGTTACTCGCTCACCTTCGGCCGGCTCGCGCGGCGACAAGGTGAGCGACACCTTTGGCACATTTGCATTACGAATACGAATCGAGCAGGTTGCCTTTGCTTCTCGCTTGGTGGCTCCCGATCCCTGGGTGCAAGTCACCGAGAACTCTGCCTTGGTCTTTCCTTCTGGCGGCTTTGGCATCTTTCCTTCTTTGGAATCAACCATGAATCCCTCAGGATTAAATCCAACAGCGGAAACAGTATCAGAATTCTGACAACTCCAGGCAAACACAATTGCTTCGCCTTCCCGCGCTTCTTCAGGCGAACAGCCGAGATCGGCCTGTGGACCAGGTTTCCCCGGAGTTGGTGCCGGAGTGCCATTCTTTGTGGCGCACCGCGTGCCGTTCCACCCATACCCCGTCGCACAAGTACATCGGTTGTTTACGAGTGTCGTCCCTGGATACCGCGCACAAGGATTTGTTGGCACCGCGGGTTGGCCAAGCCCATTAAGTGGTGAGCCACCTAGTCCACCTGCGCCTGCCGGAGGGGTCTTTCCAAAGAGCTTCATAAGTTGGTCGAAGAGACTACTTATCTGAGGGAGAATAGAGCCGGGACCGCCTGCCGGACTAGTGCCTGGAGTGGCACCTCCGCGTGGGGTTGTTGCGCCAGCAGGGCGCGCTGCGGGTGTTGGATCTGCGGTAGTCCGGCGACGAGCAGGCGGTGGTGCAGCTGGATCTGCCGCCGGTCGTGCCGTGGCTGGGGGTGGCGCGACAGGTGCGGGACGCGCAACTGGAGGCGGCATAACTGGGGCGGGAGGTGCCGGTGGCATGGCGGGAGGTGCCCCGTCGGGAACGCGTGCATCTTCCCCGCGACGCCTCATATCTGCGATAACCGCATCGTATTCAGGAGTATCCGGACCACGCGGTGCACTGCCATCTCGCGGAACAACTTCTTTGATTGTGCCGTCCAAGTTGTATCTTGGGTAGAAGTCGCCGGGGCGTATGTCAGGCGAAGGTGGCATAGGAGGCGGCGCTGGTGGCGGACTGAATCTGCGTGCCAAATCTTCAAAATCTCGCCGTACAGCATCAGAAGGTCCCTTCGGGGGTATAGCGGGTGGCACCACACGGTCTCGTCTTGCGGAATCCCCTGCGGGTGGAAGAGGTGGGAGTGGTTTTGGCTGTTCCTGCTCCTCCGAGTTGAAAATCGCTCGCAACAAATTGAGCAGTATTTGTGTCATTCTTCTAACTCTTCCGTCATCAGTGCCCCCAGACCCGCCACCTGCGTTTATGGGATTTGAGGCACTTCCTCCATTACCACTCTTTCTAGTTATAAATGTAGGAAGGTCATCATTCGACGCGCCAGAAGATCCGCCATTACCTCCTCCTCCTCCATTACCTCCCGTTGGAGGGGGAGGTGGTCCACCTGCACCACCACCTACTTGTGTATCGAGGACTGTGCGAATACGCGCTCGTTCATTTGGACTGTTGCTATTCGCACCTTGTGCCGCAAGATCGCCACGATTCATGGCATCTTGTGCAAAACCACGCAATTGCGCCACATCAGATTCAGCTGTTGCTGTGCGCGCTTGAGAGTACAAGTCGCGCGCGTTCGTGTACGCGTCAAAAGCTATTTCATTCAGCTCTTCCCGCTCGACAACATCAGGGGTTCGGTCGGCCGCATCCAAGTTGTTACTATTTCTCAATGCGGTGGCCACCGCATCTCGTGCGGCCACCGCATCGTCAGCGTCCAGAGTGTCCGTGAACGAAGATGTTGGATTTTGTCCTTCTGTTGTGCTTCTGCCAACACCAGATGCGTCCGCGCTAATAGCTGCGATAATTTCTCCGAGACTTGGCTCTGCATTTGGTCGTGACGTTCCCAACGAATTGCCCGAGCCTGCAGCATCCTCCACGATTGTTTGCGGATCAGATTCTTCAACACCTTGTTGTGCGCCACGGTATACATTGCGTACCTGAATTCCTGCTCGGGAACGAGCAATCCTGTCTATTAGCCGTTCTCGCACTTCTGTTGGTGCGGCAGTATCTGCCACAGATTCAGGTACGCCACCGGCGGCCGCAACTGCATCAAGGATTCTCTCGGCAAGCCTTTTTTGTGGCGCGGGTTGTGTGCGAGTCCGCTCTGCATCGCGGGCTGTTTGTTCAAATCCAGACGCCGTTTGTGCCAATTCAAGCGCTTCGCGGCCAATCGCAGACATTGCAGCAACATCGGTGGCATCTACTTCTTGCGCAAAAGTGTCAGCGGCGCGACCAAAAGTAACGCGCGCAGTTTCCCACAGCGCGAATTCATCAGGATGCACGCCGCCTTCGTTGATCATTTGCTGTATGCGGTCTGCTTCACCTCGCATTAATCCAGCAAGACCCGCAGCTTGCTCACGCAACAATTCTATCTCAGGTCGGTTGTCGTTTGCGGCAACAAGCCCTGGAATCTCGCCAGTAACCGCCGTGTTCACATTCGCTTCGAACTGAGTCATGCGATCGCGCAACAACCGAGTGTGGAGCGGCTCAACAGTACGAATCGCATTATCAAACCACTCTGCAGGCGAGACACTGGTCGCTCCATCCACCCACACATTGACCCTGTTCGCACCTTCACGAGCAATATCCAAAAGCAAGTTTTCAATATCATCGGCCTCCGGCGTTCCGCGCGCAAGCGTATTCACTTCTGCAATAAGCTTCTGTAGATTCCCTATCTTGTCGATTATCGAAGCGTCTACCCACAAGTCCTCAGCTTGGTTTGCGAGCCGATTGCCATCCGCAGTGCGTCCCGCAAGAAATGCTTGCTCGGCCCCAAGTGCTCGTTGTCGGGCAGTTACAAACTTGATCGCAGCATCAAGATTTCCTGTGCCAGTCATACGCGCGAGCGTGCGTCGTGCAAATCCTTGCATATCGCGAGCACGAACATTCGCCTCACTGCGCGCAGTTGCGACTGTTGCTGTTTTTTCCGCATCGCCTGCAAGCGTCATGAGCGCCTGCGCTTCGCTCAGTGCAGACCCACCTGACATACCCATGGCCACAGCATTATCAAGCACTTCTGCAGCTGACTCGTAGTGTCGTTGCGCTATTTGCCATGCAGGAATTCCAGCCGGATCCATTCCTGCTTCCGCCGCGCGCATAGTCGCCACATTTTGTCGCAGTGCCTGTGCAAGTCCTGAAAGCGCCACAGCTTCATCCTGTACACGCGTAAGCTCTGCGTCTGCAGACTCTCGTGTTGATGCCCAAACAGAAACATCTTCCAGCGTCACCGATTCAACCGTCGGTGTGACCAAGGAAACATAGGTGCCTTGCCCGCGGGCCAAATCAAGACTAATCTCCTCGACAAGTTCGAAAGTTGCTGTGGTAAACGGAACACCCGTGAGTCCAACCAAGTGAACAAGTTCCGAAATATTTGATCCTTGGTAAATACCCAGGCGATTCGCAGCTGCGACCGCAAGCTGTTGGTGCCTATTTACTAAGTACCCTCGCACGACATCTAGAGATTGTGCTGTGGCTGGTTCCTTTAGGTAACTGTGCATGGCGCGCGCCGCCAAGTCGAGCATGTATAACACTTGTGCACCAGAAAGGCCACGAATAGGGATAGGGAGGGAAGACTCTAATTGCAACCCCTGTGCAGTCTGCTCTGCAAGAAGACCATGAGTCCTGGGCCCAAAAACAAAGGCGGTATTGCGGTACAGGGCAGTTGAAATATCAAGGAATTTTTTCTTTTCTGCAGGAGTCATTTTTCCTAGGGAATCAAGGCGAGCTGTTATTTCAGGTGCCGGCACCCGCCCCGCAACTTGTTCTTCGGCATGCGGATCGCTTAACAATGATGCCGCTCCAAGATCAGTGAGAAGAGCCGTCGGCCTACCCGTCCGACTGTCGACATACCAATTTCCTGGGTGTAGCGAACCATGGACGATCCCCATATCATGCCAGCGTCGAATTTCTGCAAATAGTGATCCCAGAGCAGCACCGTAAATCCTCCCTGCGGGACCAGGAAGCGCGACATCGGCCACCATGGTCTCCTCCGGAGAAAGAACTGTGTCGGGAAGCGTGTATGCAAACCACCCCATCTGTGTTCCTTCGTACATACCAGCGGCCACCACTTCAATCCCGTACCTTGGAGAAAAAGCTTGTGTAAATCTAATTTTTGCGTCCAATTCGTATGGGGTATACGCGCCGAATGGCGATGTATCAAACACCGAGGAAATATTTCCAGCAGCATCCACAGATTCCCCACTTGGGAACCCATGCACTCCTGCGTATGTTCGCGTTGGATCTGGTGCTTCAATAACAAACTCGGCTCCTCTTCCATCTGCGCGTGGCAACAATCGCACAACACCGATACCTGTTATAACCAACCTCTTGCCCACCAATTTTGGATTTGGCGTAGCGACCACGATTCCTCGAGTACCTACACTACTCACATTATTTTGACGGGAAATCGGATATGCTGTCACATCACCACTTACACCCGGTTCGTTGTTAACGATTGCTTGCACATAGTCCTGCAGTGGGAATGCGCGTCCTTCGAGCGGTACCGCTTGTGGACGCACATCTCCGGCAAATCGTATTTCTGGTGATCCATTCCATCTGAATGGAACTTCTGCGCTTCCTATTCGCACTTGCAACGACCGCGTTGGGTCAGTTGTCAGGATCTCAACACCTGGTCGAAGCACCACTGGTTCCTCTTGTGTCCTCGCAATCTCTGTGTCTGCATCCTCTCGAGCAGCGGCCCACGCAGAAATCACATCGAGCGCAGCTGGCTCAATGAGCGGTGAACTTGGTGCGGCAAAGCTTGCCTGTATCTGCTCAGGCGTCAGCGGTGGAGGCAGTGCGCGATCTGGTGCGAGTGGGGTGGCCACCGGCGGGAGTGGTGGTGGAAGTACTGCTGGCAGTGGTGATGGCAAAGCTGTGGTGCGCAGAGCGGGGCGAAATGGAGCCGGTAGAGGACGAACTGGCGCAGGAAGTACTGGTGCAGCTGGTGGTGTGGGTAATGCTACACGCGCGGCAGCACGGATTTCGGCGCTGGTACGAGGCGCAGGCAATGAAGGTGTGGGAGCTTCTGCAGGTATCGCCAATTCCCGTTCACGAATCTCTTGCTCTCTTGCCGCGATTTCCCGTTCAAATATGCGTGGCAGACTGTTGTCGTCAGAAATAGGTGTCTCATCTATCGTATCTGCTTGGCTACCAGGCGCATCTTGAGCTTGCGCAGGCGCTGAGCGCGCGCGGTCATCTGGTACTGGCCCTGCAAAACCAATCGGTGCCAGGTTTGGCGTCGCCGGAGCGGCAACACCAAGCTCCTCTGCGAGTGCGCGCATCAGGCCCACGCGTGGCGTGCGTATTTGGATATAGCTTCCTCCTACTGCAGTTGGCAAGAAAGATTCACCGCGGTCGTTTACTCTATAGCCAGTGATGCCGGAAATGCGCGTATTTCCTGCGGCCCCAATGCTCACTCGCCCCACTTCAATCGGCACCAACTCTCCACGAGCGCGTTCCAAAACGCGCCCAACGAACCCTCGGGACGCGGCGGCAAGACGATTGCGCTCATCGATTAGTTTGGGAGTAGCGACGAACCGAGAGGCGACACCCTGAGCACCTCTGTCCTCTTGGACCGGGGCAGGTGCATCAGCCTGGGGTGCAGGTGGTATCGCGGGCTGAGGAGTAGCTTGAACTTGTTCAGGTACAATTACTTCCACTGAAGTAGGACTTCCTCGACCCATTGAATCGATTAATATATTTTTAGCTTCTTCGGGAGTGATTATTGTACCTCGAGGCGAAATTCCTACATTCCTTAGGAATCCAATAAATGCACGGGCTGGCACGCTGTAGTCAAAGCCAGAGTAAGTATTCCGAGATCTTGGCTTTTTTGTTGATCCAGGAAAACGCGCTATGCGCGAATAAAGCGCGTTCAATCGCGTTACATCAAAATGAGTATTGGGGGTGGTCTCGCTCGCCGTCGTAAACCAGTCAACTTTAGTGGCTCCTTCGGCGATAATTCGATCAGCGACAAATGCAAGCAGTGATTGGAAGACACCTGGTTGCCCGCTACTCCTGATTAGTTCGATATGTAAAACCCTCTCTCCATCCAGATCTGTACTCATATTATACAGAAAGAACACTGAATAAAGTTTCCCGTTCAAAAAGACTGATGCTCTGTAGTTATGACTGTCTGGATTATTTACTGAATGATTTTCTTCGTACCACAAGTTGCCTAGTATTTCAGCTTTAGTGAGCGGGGTTCCTTCCGGCACACCCGCACCTGCCGGCAGTGGGCGCCCTGGTTGTGCTGCGCGAGCCTGCGCGACGAGAGCTGGTTTGCTGACAGCCAGGTCGTTTATGAGTGCTTCCGCTACAGACACTTCAGTTCCAGCCACTGCCATATTTCCGTTCCTCATCGCAGTAGCGGCATTGTCGAGCGCGACCGACACCTCAGCGATTCTTCCAACATCAGCAGTATTTAATTGTCCTTGCCGAACTATCACCTGAAGGGCACTGATTAGATTCTCTGTAGTATCAATTCGATCGAGAAGGTCGTTCTCTTGGGCTGGGGCAGGTGCATCCACGGAAGCGGGACGAGGTGCGGTTGCTACCAAGTTGTCAAGAGCACGATTAGCTACTGACAAATCAGCCGGACCAAGTTTCTCTCTAAGGTCTGAAATACCGATAGCAATCCGTTCCATAAACCTTGCATGAAATGCCGCGGTGCTTGCATCTTTTTCTCCTTGGCTAGCCGGGTTTTCAAATATCTCCTCCAGAGGAACACCAGCGCGAGCAAACACAGATTTCATGAGAGCCACTCCTTCATCGGATTGATAGAAACTCTGAAGTCGCTGAAGCTTCGTCAGCATGATTCTTTGTACAATACGGTCGTCGGTTTCAATCGAAAGTCTCCAACCACGCCAGAACCCATCATGCGAGAATTCGAAATCAAAAATCATATAATTCCCGTCTTCCAACAAAGCAACATTGTGGAGATTGGGTGCTTTATGATCAAGATCATGCATAACCAGCCTCAGAATCTCGAGGTCGGCCTCGAGAGAGGCTTTCTTTGTTGCATCAAAAGCAGGGTAACCTGCAGTGGGATGTGCCATTGTTCCAGGGGCCTCGTATGAATAGAATCGGTCGCCGATTTTAACAACAGAAGAGACATTCAAAAATCCTTTAAAGAGTGCGGCGGTGACAAACTGTGCCGCTTGGGATGTCGGTTTTGTATCAAGCGGATGAAAACGACCACCAATAGTATCGACAAGCGTTTCTCGGCTAACGGGATAGGAATCAATCCCACCATCGTTCAAAACCTCGGGTGGCAAAATGACTCTTGAAGCAATGGCTGGACTGGTCTGATTAAGTTCAGGCAGATTATCAATCACTTCGCTAGGGATTTCTTCCGGCACATTTGCACCGAAAGAATCTGTGGCAAAAACCGAGCCGCTTGTCGGACGCGGGGTGATACCGAAAAAGATCTTGGCCACTTCGACACCTGCCGCACCAAATCGCCGCAGAGCACCCGTTCCAGGAATCGGTTGCACCGCTGATAAAGTAAGTGAGGTTGTCTGCTGCTCAGACTGCACCACATTGCGGGTTTGCACCATGCGCGCAGAGAAGTTGGTGAAGAACTTTTCAAGGAGGGCCGCACCGAACATGTTGGTGGTGCTCGTATTCCCACTCCGCATTCCGCTGAGCGCGTAGCGGAATGCGTCTACAATGCGTGCAACAAGGCCTCTAGGGTTGCTTTGCCGTTGAGCGGCAGTAGCCGACACCTGATTTCCGGCAGAAATTTGCGCGAGCAATGCTGGGCGCAGTGCGTCCCGTTGTACCGCGGTGACATCCGGTTGCCCAAAAGCATGTATTTGTGCACGGAACGAGTCATTCGTCGCAAGCAGTGTATCGAATACCTGTTTCAGACTCGTTCGCTCAGTAACGGAGAGTCCTTGCGCAAGACGACCAAATGCCGCGTTTTCAAGCCGCACAGAAGAGCGTGGGCCTTCTACCACACCTGGTGCCAGTGGTTGTGAACGAACTATGGCAACTGTTGGGCTCGGCGTCACTTGCATGCCCCCCATAATTTGTGCAAGTCCTTCTTGTAGAGCCTCTCTATTTGCGAATTTTTGTGCCGTCGCAACAACGGAAGCGCCCGGGCTCACGCGTACGATGGTGTTGCGTTTTGAGTCAACGAATACCCTAGCGCCTGAGGGGGTCATCTGCTCAACACCCTGCGTCATTGACGCTGTGATGTAGTTGCGCAAGCTTGAAGGATTGGTTACTGGCCACTGCCCCGAAGCAATCATCTCTGCACCATGTTCCGCGACAATTGCTCGCGCAACATCATTCTTGAAAATCTCTTCGGCCTTTTCTGTTGCGTATGCAACGGGGTCGCCGCTTCCTGTCGGAAGCCGATACACTGTCCCTGCATCTGCCACACCCACACTGCTCCGAGAATTCCTGTCGCGAATAACGATAATGCGTGATTCCGCATCCACATACACAGTTGCTCGTGGCGAGCGTGAAATTGTGATGCCAGCAAGCATCGTTCGGGCAACAATGCGGGAAAGAACTACAGGATCAATAGTTCCGATGGTCGGCCCATGCTTTTCGAGCGCATGTCCGTGTCCAATCCTCCACGCAATTGCTACAACTTTTGCAAACCGATTCGACAAACGAGTCGTAACGCCAGGGACGCCACCCAATCGTTCTCGCGATGCCCTTAATGCCGCGCGGGTGAGGGGCTGGCGGGTGGGGCGATTTGGTCGAGTAGGCGCCTTATCCCTTGGTAACAACCCATTGCCCGGGGAGAACCTGCCAGGCCTCTCATACACCTTGGTACGAGACGGTCTCACGGCTTCTGTTGGGGGTTGCACTAACTTGGGGGTGGGTGGCACTGCTAAGATCGGAGCAGTACTGCGCATTACCGCAGACATCTCGACGAAAGCAATCGCGGCCTTTATGCGAGAAATACCACTGACATTGGTATAATTATTCGGCAGTATGATTACGACTCCTATACCACGCGCGGCCAAGGCCCCTTGAATCGACTGCCCGATTAAGGCGCGATACTCGGGAAGTCGTGATGGTGTCATGGGGATATCGATCAGGTGCCTTGCACCCACTGCAATCACCGCACTACCCCCCGGCAGGATAGCAAGGGCCTTTTCTATGTTCTCAGCCCAGCGCTGATTAATCACGGAAAGTCGTATCTGCCCATTTACTGCATCCAGTTCGTCCCTTAAATCAACATTGGTTGGACCATGTGTATTCCATAAGCTCTGAACTATTTTAACCAAAAGGTCCCGCGCGTCTCTGCGCGTCTCAACCAGTCGGGCATCGACTGTATTTTCCTCATATTTTTTCTTGTAAATAGAGCCAAACTCACTCTCCCAGAAATCTGTGGTGAGTCGGTCGACAAACTCCTCGGCCGTCTGTGCATCTTGATAACTTGCGTTCACAACTCTCCCCATGCGTGCGTTAAGAAAAAACCACATTTGGCTAAGAAACGAGCCTTGTCTGTAGAGCGATAGATCTTCGACACCAAAGTGAAGTCCTCCGACGGCTGCTGGAATTTCTTCAGAAGAAATCCCCTCATGACCGATGTTCCGAGCAAACGGAAGGATTTGGTCCACGATTTCCTCAGCTTTTTTAGAAATCAGCGAGTCATGAATCTCTCCGATGAGATATACCAGTGGCACACCCGGGCGTACATTAATCGCGCCAATTATTGTCCCGTTCCCCACAATGGCCTTTCGTGCGCGTTCAACCATCTGCGCATCGTTTCCCCTGAACAACCGTGCATCTATCCCTGCTTGTACCAACGATGGCACAGAGACCCCTGCTTTTGGTGCTTCTTGTGCCACCGCAGATTGGGGTGCGCCCGCAAGCACCAACGCCACACCCACTGCCCGCGCCGCTTGTGCCATCGTATTCATGGTTGCGGACTGCAGTGATCCTGCGCGAGCGCGAGCCGCTTGTAGTGCCGCGCGGGTGAGCGGTTGGCGGGTGGTGCGGGGGGTTGCAGCAACTCGCGGAGCATTGGCTGCGCGCACAAATGCAGATGTAATGTCTGTTTTCGTATGAGTTTGGAGCGCGGCGATAATCGGTGTAACGCGTTGTATGTATCTTGCCCGCGCAGGTGCCCTGCCCTGTGGTTCCAATGCTGTCGTCAATGCTTCCGCCAGAATCTCAGCTGTGCCCGCCACTCCCCCTTCTGCGATGGAACCAAGATCAATCTTCTTGACTACCCCCAAAACTCGACTATTTGTAAAAACTTCTGACTCGAGCGCCGAGCGCACAGCCCGGAAAAGCCCCGAGGGAGTTGTCGCGACACGAATCTTTGTGAGTTTTTCCCTGTTGGAAGGGGGTGTGGTCGCTGGTGGGAGTGGGCTGATGGGAGCGAGCAACCTTTCCGTCACCTTCCTTGAGCGTACGCGCGTGCTAGCAAGGGCCTCTACAAGAGTATTCCGTATCATCCGTACATCGGGCGACTCTAATCCACCACTGTATTGCTGTACGAATCTGAGTGTCATAGTGCGGAGGACTCGTGCGGTGGCGCCATCGCGTGCAGCCTTTATCAATTGCGTTTGAAAATTTGCAAGCCGTGCGTCTATTGCTTTCTGATCTGCTGCAAGGATTGACGCATCAAAACTGGACTGAATCTGCAGCGCAACTCGTCTGACCAGGTTTGTAGCCTCACGAGAACCTGACTTTTCTCCCCATGCGTACAGCTCTTTCGCAATGGCCGGTCGAATACCATTCGTGTCGCCTGATTCCACGACGGCCGCCTGGACTTTCCCAACAAAATCATCACTTGCCAAAAGTGCCGCGACGCGATCCCACTCCGAGGACCCAACTGTGCTGTCGGCACGAATAATATCGAGCGCACGGTCGATTTCATCATCGAAACGCGCGACCTGTTCAGCCTCAAGCTGGGCAACAGGAATACCATCTGCAGCTGCACTTCGCGCGTCAGGTGGTGCAAACACCGGGCCGCGATTTCGGCCAAGTGGGCCTGATAGAAAATTCATGCTTGGACCAAAACCACTGACAACGCCAGTCGGTGCTGGTGTTGCATCAACAACGGTAGTCACGGGTGGTAATGTTTCGCCACGAAGGCGCGGAGAAATCTGAGGGCGTCGTCCGCCACTATAAGCAGTGTTTGCCCCTGGAACATCGGCGCCACCAAGAACCAGTCGGAGCAAGAGAACAGACACTTCTCTGCGGGCAGTCTGAGAAACTCTGGGGAATCGTGCCCTGTTGCCGCTTGGCGAAAGATGCACCGTAACCGGTTTACCCAAAGACGCAAGCGCTGATTCGCCGGCCAGAGGCCTATCAAGAGCCCGTGCTGTTTCCGCAATTGCTTGTGCCACAATACCCGCACATTCGGGACCGAAACACTGTGTGTGAGTAGCTTGTGGCACAAGCCGTGGAGAAACAACTCCTTCTGGTCCTTGTACACCAGATGAATCAATGCGAATCAGACGGTCGCGTCCGGCATTCAGAACAAAGACAGGGCTTTCGAGTCGCACATCACCCGTATAACCAAGCCGTTTCAACGCACCGCCCACACCAATCGCTCGCAAAAACGGCCGAAGGTTGCGTGGATCTGGACTTGCGTATTGCACTAGTCCAATCCTGCCGACAAATTGTGGGTTTCTTTCCAAAACACCAACTGCGAGTGCCGACAAGTCACCGCCCCACGAGTGCCCAAGGAAAACAAGCTTTGCGTTTGGATCACTGCTAAGAATGCGTGACGCTTCGCCGATCAAATGCTCCACACCAAATGCCTGTCGAGCAGTGTCCACATGCGTGTAATCACCATACGCCACGCTGACCGCAACATTCGAGTCCAATTGGGCCAAAGTGTCGTACATAATCTGTGCACCATCAAACAAATTTTGCCGACTTGACTTGACTCCTGAAACCAGGACAACATGGAGCGCTGGTGCTGTGCCAGAAGTAGCACCAATGGGCATAGTCTCGAATGACCCTGCGAGCTGTTGTCTGGTCACATCATTCACTTGGCCACCACGACGACGGAACGCAACCCATGCACGGGCAGTGTCTCGGAGGGTTGTCGCAGCCTGTCGGGCAATCTGCGCTGAACCGGATAAAGATTCCAGCAGCACGCCTCTCGTAGAAACCGACTCAAGTCCCTCATCACCAAACAGCCCAGAGACCGGTGCAGAAACCGGCGCTGTCAGATTCAGCGGACCGAATGAAAGCACGGGTGGTAATGATCTTTGTAATCCGGAGGGTGTTGCTTCTGGTGCTGATGCATATTCAGCCCCCCGTGCATCTGCTGACGGGAGATCGATTGGTTTGTCTGCAAGCTCTTTTGTTGTGGAGATCGCAACACTTGCCGCCGGCACAGCACCGCCGTTAATTGCACGCGGTGCTGGCGTATGGATTGCTGTCAGATCTTGTCCGGAAGCAAGGTCGCGAGGTGTTGCTTCAAACACAAAGAACGACTGTTCTGCAAAAAACGCTGATACCGCTCTATTCCACCGGTGTACCGGAAGACCGGATAGCAGTGCGTTTATAACCTCTCGATCAACCCCCTGTGCCGTAAGAGTGGAAAGTACCCGCACACCTTCGTCGACAAGGAATGTGTAATCGGGAATTACAACTCTTCCTCTTATCCTGTTTGGATTCAAACTGTCTCCCAGCGAGAATGGAGTGGCCTGCACGACAGGAGCACCAAGGAAGGTGCCTAGAGTAAACGGACGAAGTGTTGCTTTTATGATATTGAGTTCCAAGATACCCGTAATCCGTTCTGCCTCTTTCTTTGCCAGTTCTTTCATCGGATCTTGGTATAATGGTCGATTGACCCGCTCAGCAAGTTCGGCACCCGACAGGCGATCTGCTACAAAATACGACAAGAGCTCCATGGACACCTGGAAAAGTGCACCAGATATAAACGCATTCGCATATCCTCTCGCCCGAATTGCAATCAAACCCTCCTGATTTGAATTCCCCTCATTCGCAAATAAATGCACAAAAGACTGGAGGGGTGTACGAGCGACCGCTTCAGATGGTTTCTCGGTAGCTTTCGCAAGCAATCGCTGAAAGGAAATATGCCGAGCATTTGAAACTGCAGATGTATTTGCAATGAATTGCGCAATGTGCTCGGCTTCATGTCTTGCTATTTCTGGGTAATTCGCAAGCACATCTTCGGTAGGAGCGTACATAACAACACGACCCCCGAGTTCTGCAGGAACAAGTGGCTGTGCTAATACTGCTGCGCCAACACCAGTAAGCCCGACCGCACGATCGACATCAGCACGAACAGTTGGAAATACATGGAGCATTTGCGGCCCAGCCACCACAAATACATCGCCCGTTGCATCAAATTTGAAGATCTCTTTAAACAACTCTTTGTTTCCTTCAGGAGTGTCTGGGGCTTTGGCGCGCCAGCCATTAACCAACTTTCTACCCTGGTCGAATGTTTCAACTGAGTCCAGGGCAAAAGAAATCTGGGAGAGTGACCATGCGCTGAGTGAGGCAAACTTTTGTGGGTTCTTCTCGTTCAAGGCAGTGCTCATTTCTGCAATGATTTCTTTTGCAGACAAATTTGATGGGTAATTTCCTAGCGTACGATCACGGAATTGAAAAGCAATCGCTATCACTGCTCCATGTAATTCGTCTTTCGGTGCATTAGCGAGTCCGTTTGCAATATTCCTAACGAAGAGACCGAGCGCAGTCCGCGCGGCAAACTGGCGGGACGACCGCAAGGTGGGTATACCCCCCATCTCTGTTTCAAGTTTTCTAAAAGTCCCCTCAAGAACACCGGCAACTGTCCCATCCGATGGCATGATAGGAAATCCGAGGGAACCCATAACAACCGGTGCGGTTGTCGTATCTGAAACCACAGTATCCGGCACAATCGCGGCAGGAGGTGCACGCGACTGGATAGCAACCAGAGGCCGTGCAATTGGGTCAGCTGGTGCCACGCCGGTCACTGATGTAGGTGGAGGCACATCAACAATCGAGACTGCCCCGTCAGGAGCGAGCGCAAAGGTTTGTGTCGTGTTCACCCCTTTTTCCCCCTGTTTTGCAGCTTGCGCTATGGCAGTGCGGTCTGCTTGGGTAAGCAGGCCCCTTGGATCATTCACCATCCACATTTGAATGGGGTCTCCCACACCCGCATCTACCCATCCAGAACGGTTGTACATTAGAAACGCTGGTGACTCCGAGTCAATTCCATTAACCAACAGCACGGGGATTCCAGCGTTTACCAATCTGTTCTTTACTTCCTGCAAAAATGTTCGTCCGAGTTTGAGACCTTGATAGGCAGGGAGTACGCTCAGCGAGCTGAGAATGACATGAGGCACATCTGCATTTACCATGACAAGACTCATGGCTCCCATGACATCACCCGCGGCATTTTCAATATAGTAGACAAGCTTGGTTTTGCTTTCGTTTGTCATCGCCCCCAGCGTGTATGGAGTGGCGACTGGTTGTGTCCCAGTCAAAACGGCGCCTGCCGCCTGTGGCGCGGGTGCGCTCACAATTACCGGCCCGCCAGGACCGCGCCGAGCTTGGCCAGGACGAGTCGTACTTCGTCCACCCGCAAGATTGAGAGCACCTACTTCTTCTCCCACTGCTCGTGTGTGTCGGCCCATAGTCGTACGACCGGCCGTCGCAAAAGTGGTGGCTGTTTGTTGTACTGGATTAGCGGCAAGCATTGCTTTCAGCTCGTCGTTCGTGGGCATGCGACCCAGTGCGGCGATTACCTGTTGGTCGTTCGCAGTCGAGCCGACAAGCTCGAGATACAACCGCGCAATCTCTTTCCATTGATCTACGACTTGCTTTTTCTGCGTAGGTGGGAGCCCATCGTACTCGGCATCTCCGATGCGCGGGCGTCGCTCTACCATCATCCCCACGGCGTTTTTTACCGTCCCTTCGCTCGTCGCGAGAATCCCAGCAAGTTCACTTAAATCACTTGAAAGGATGTTGAACACATTCACGCGTGCGGCATTCCCTTCGAAATAGCGGTAGACACTTTGCAGTGCCACGGCTTTGGCCGGATCTGTTGGGGCCACTCGTGCGGCGGCTTCTTGCAGTGCGCTACGGAGAGCACGACGAAGTTGGTGCGCGGGAAATGAGTCGATAATAGTAGGCAGTGACAGCAAGTGTTGCGATGAATCGCGTGCGCCTTCAGCGACAGTGTGCGCATAAGTACCGGTAAATTCAGGCCGCGCCACAATAGAACCAGCAGGTACTCCTTGTTGTGGTGCCTCGTTAACTACAAGTGGTGCACCAACGCGATCGAGCAAACGAGTCAGAGTCTGGGCTGGAGTTTCTTGACGGACTGGTTCGTCAGCAAATGTTCTAACCTGCCTAACGATCTTGTTGATGGCACGCTTCGAGACTTTCTTTGGGACGACAGACTGAGCCACAACAGGACTGAGAATCCCAGGCATTGCGGGGATGACCCTCACTCCGGCGAGTGTCGACCCAGCAGGGGCACCGATACTTTTCTCAAGTACTCCAAATCCTTTTGCAAAAATCTGCGAAAGCGGCCCTGGACCCATTCTGCGGGCCACCTGATTGAGAGCGATTGCGGATACCTGTGCCTGAGTAAGTGTAGGGAGCTCGGCGAACGGAACTGAATTCAACACAGCTGATGCGATTGAATTTTGGACACCTTGCCCACTAGTAAGACGCTGGATATGGGGAATGAGCCTCTTTGGTACATCCTCGTTACCTTTTGCCTGCTCGCGGATACTTTTTAGTGCATCTACAACCATCTTCTCTATCCGTACAAGTGTTGCCTCGGTGGAAATCGGAGGGGTCTGAGCAGGCGAAATCGGAGTCACTCCCTGCCCGCGCCGAGCAATACCGCCTCGTCCAACTTGTGGCTGTGCCCATGCAGGTGCGAATGGATCAGCACCAGCGGCTCGTGCATGCCGTGCCGCGAGCACTGGGTTTTCGCGGTAGCCAGTGAGTACACCTGGGCCACGGCGTGGGGTTTGTGGGTTCAGTGCTCGGGCAAGGGTTCCGATAAAAGATGTGTCGGACGGCGTGAGAAGTGCCGCGGTTTGCCGTAAGGGAACAATTTGAGTTGCGAGCTGTCGCATTTCGCTTTCCACAGCTAGTCGCACAAGCTCTTGCGATCTCTGGAAACTGACATCGCGAACTCCTGTTCCCGGATCGAGGTTGGGGCCACTATTTGCAATAAAATATGACGCCGAGACATGCGCCCGCTGAAGCTCGATCCATCGATTTTCGAGAGCAGGGAGATTCTGTCGAGCGGCGCGTGCGGCAGTGTTTTGCGCAAGCATGCCAGCAACAGAACCAGTGACCGGCACTGTTCGCTCACCTTTTTGTAGCTCTCTCAGGAGTGTGTCTGCCACATCATTCGGGAAATCGTTTGTCGCAACAGCTTGTACAAAATTCTCAATCCATGTCGCATATGCTACCGCCTGCCTCATTTGCTCAGGAGGGGCATTGTTCCCTGCGAGCAAGGAGACGGCTCCGCGCGCCAAGTTTTGTTCGTTAAGAACACTCTGGAAAAATCTTCGCGCCTGTCTTGCCTCCATATCAGCTTCGTACCACGCTTGCGCCAAAGGATTTTGGAGTCTGCCACCATTTTGTTGAGCGATACGAATCAACGCGGTGGCGCCCTCTATCAAATTAGCTGAAACCCCAATCGCCGAAAGGGTGGGCGGACCCGACAAAAGCGCAAGCGCTTCTGCTTCGGTGAGAAGTTGTGATGGCCGTACCATAGGAAGAGCGACTCTTGCAATCCCTCTCGTGCCTAGATTTGCGAGAGCGGGATTAATTGCGATAGCTACAGTGCGCGTCTGCCGAATACGGTCAAGCAGGTTGTCGCGGAAATATGCGGCAGGGTTACCTATGCGCGGCGCATCACTCATAAAATTAAAAGCTGTTTTCCAACTCCCGCGAGAATTCCCAAGAACGCCTGAGAGAAAAGCAAGACCCGAGGCACCACTCACTCGTGCCTCAAGTTGGTTAAGTTTGCTTACGAACAGTGCCTGTGTTCCTGGTGTCATCTGCGCCATTTGCGCATCAATCGAGCGCGCATCAAGCGGATTTGCCATCATCAAATGCTGTGCATATCCAAAATCAAACACATACATTCTGCCGTCCGAGGTAAGACCGATGTTCGAAACAAGCGGAGGATTTACTCGCGCATCAAACCTGTGGTCGGTATCACCAAAAACTTCTAGCACCGCGAGGTCTGCACGGATAGCTTCAGGTGACACTGGTCGCGCATTTGCAGAGATAAGCACTGGCGAGAAGTACCGCTTCCCACCAAATACACCTCGTACACCAACTGCGTCCACGACGACAGGCGGTGCGACCGCAACGATACCGTCCAAGATAGCTGCCACTGCAACATTAGTAAGTTGCGAATTTTGTATTTCAAAGAATGTACCTTCATTGGTCACTACCTGGTTTGGATCTGGTTTTCCGGTAATGGGATTCTCTGGTCCTGGACGAGGTGCCGTAGAAAGTTGTATGCGAGTGGTGGCAGAAATGACTGGGTTTCGCGCTTGCAATGCAGCGGCACGAACGGCAATTGCTTGGATAAGCACATCTGTGTTTTGAGGAAATCCAGTACCAATATTCCGTGCCATGGGGAGGGTTACACGGAGACTCGCGGAAGATAGCGGATTTTCAGCATCTGTCAGAAATGTTTGCGCGAATTTTTGCGCTGCCGCAAGCAGGGCACCATCAGGCGTGTCAAACGCGACGATTCGTGTCGGATCGGGTGTACTCCCACTCAATGCGTGGAAAAGTTCCAGGTTGCGACAGTTAGGGACTTGCCCACAAACCTCTTCGAGCAAAGTGGCTATTGCATCCAGAACGACAGTTGTCCGTCCAGGAATTGGACGCGCGTTTACAACTACAATCGTATTCATTGCACGGACCCGCGTTGCAAGTGCAGCCAAACGCGGATCACGCTGGCTTGGTAAAGATGGTTGCTGTCCGGCTCCGACAGAAGAAACTGGAGATGTACCAGGACCACGAGTTATCTGCCCAAGGGTATTCAGTGCGCCGCGTGCTTGAGCCGTACCAAGTACCGCAGGGATATTGGAAGCCACAGGCCCCCACCGACCACTACCTCGTCGAGGAATGTCGGCTCTGTCAGTCACCCCCTGTCCCCGCCGTGCAAGAACACTTCGTCCAACTTGTGGCTGTGCCCATGCGGGTGCGAACGGATTAGCTCCTGCCGCACGCGCGTGGAGAATTGCGGTAACTGGATTTTCACGGTAGCCAGTGAGTACACCTGCGCCTCGTTGGGCTTGTGAGATGCCACTTGCAGTGGGTAGTACCCCCGCTTGTGCCAAGGCCTCTGAAAGCTTTTTTGCATTGAATCCAATGCCTTTGTCGACATGCCCAACACCTGGTTGTTCAAGCCGGCCTTCCCCTGAAGTACTAAGAACGACAGCGTTTGGTTGGCTTCCTTTAATGAGCGGGTAGACCATGTCGTATCCAAGTCGTCCGTCAAGCAAGTTATTGTCGAGAAGCACCAGCCCAACCGAAAGAGCCCTTGGTGCCGTGAGTGCAAGTTGGGCTTTTTCTGCTGAGGTGACGACCAAGATACCGGGAGCTTGCAGGTCTGCTGCAGAGGGTGTCTCGGAGAAGCGTCCTTTGTTGACCACTGGAAGCTCGGGGAACAATTTTTCGAATGCATCTAGGAAGCCTCTCACTGCGCGTGCGTCATCTTCCACTAATAGAATGCGTTGTGGCGGGGTGGGAGATGGATTTTGACCCTGCAGTGCAGCTGCACGAGTGGCGATTACTTGCACAAGTGCGCCAGTATTTTGCGGAAATTCGGCACCAATGTTACTACGCGCCATAGGGAGCGTTTGGCGGGAGTTTGGTGTAGTTGCACCAGCTGGTGCGACCCCTCTTCCTTCCGCTATCAAGGATTCGGGTGCAAACACAGTCGTTGTAAGACGAGGGGTATCTACAAATACAGCCGTAAGGGGTGACTCTGCTGATATTCCAGGATAGGAGGGTCCTAATGGCCTAGAAATAGCCACAAGTGGGATATCAGGATTTAATGCGCGAGCTTGTCGAATCGCCTGAACGGCCGTCTCCTCGAGGAAATTTTTTCCTTCTTCATACACAGCAAGCGACCCAGGCTCAGGAGTTTCCCTACCAGGAAGTGTCTGGAATCCTCCTCCAAAAATCTCAATCCGCGCTGTTCCCGGCACCGATCGGACAAGCAGGTCTTTGATTGCGTTACCGATATGATTTCCCAGAGCTTTTTGTGCCACTGCATTCTTTTCCACAAGAGTTGGGGGGGCAGAATGCGAAACAAAGGAAATTCCTCCCGAGCCGTCAAGTGCGACTCCAGTCCCAACCACAGAAAAACAAGAGGACAGGCACTCGGTTTTTTTCTTTTCAGAATTCACACCCGTGACTACGGCATCCGCAATACCTCCTCCCAACGAAACAGTCTGCATTCCCTGGTTTTCCAAGATGGCCGGGCTCCCGCCCCAAAGCGCATTTTGTACATTGTTTCCCGTTATTGATTCAGGAATATCTTGGCCACTTCGACTGAGAACAGTGTTTGAAACAAAGTTGGTGGTAAAAGCACCAGCCGAAACACCCAGGCTGTTGAGCCCAGCTCCCAAGTCGTCGATAGACAGCCCTGAGCGAGGGGCTGTTGGCGCTAAGCCCCGAGCAAGTGCGGCACTGCGCGCATTTACCCTTGCAGCAGCACGAGCTCGCGCAGGCGACCGGCGAATAATTGCAGTGCCGGTGTATGTTGGTGATGGTGCAGAGGCAATGAAAAATGCCTCAAGATCCCTCTCAAACGATCCAGTTGGTGCACCCAGAAGCGCCACTAGCGGTGGTATCATTTCGCGCGGAACGGTGCCGCCCTGAATTGCGGCACGCACTGCAGCGCGTGCACGAACCTCTTGTATTACTTCGGGTGGTGTAGGAATGCCTAGTAAGTCCACCGGGGCACCCGGTCGGGCGCCTCCCAAGAAAAGCGTATGTACTCTTGGGGCTGGTTCGGGAGGCATGGGAGCATCGCTCCCAAATGCTGCAGGGGTGAGTACATATGCACCAGCAGAGGGGCTATACCGTGCAATCATTACACCATCATCCTGCCGGATCATGACCCCACCACCAGGCACAAGAATCCCCAAAGCACTTAATTGTAGTTGGGCAAGATTTATATCTGCAACTAAGTTTGCCGCAAGCCCCCCCTGTGGCAGTCGCCCGAGTGCTCGAGAAATTGTTTCAATTGATTGGACAGGACGATTGTAGTTTAGAATTGCCTGTCCTTGTGCAGATGTTATTGGAGTAATCGTGGGTCGAGGTGGCGCAGCCGTGGATGGCGCTGCAGCAGGAGCGAAAGATCCTCGCGCCGCAGTCGGATACACCCCCGTTGCACCAGCAGGCGGAATGACTGCGAGAGAACGGTTGCGCGGGATATTGGCCTCAAAAACAGGGAGTTGTGAGATATCTGTCAATAGTGGAGATGGCCGTTCAACAACTCTAGTGGGAGCCCCTATAAAACGACCGTCTGCGGTAAAGACCCTACTAGGTCCCGGGGTAGGCGTAGGAGTTGAGCCGACAGGGGGAGTTTGAGCAGACGCAGCAGAAGTCGTTCTTGGAGCTGATGATATAACCGGTCGCGTTACCGCCACGCTTGCACCCGCGTTCAGATCAGCAAACGGCAGACTTTGCACGAACACAGTACCTCGCATATAGCCGACAACTTCTGGTACCGATCCTGTGCGCACAATAAATTGAGTACCATCGATTGTTACCGAAGCAAGACCAGCTGCTGAAGCAGCACGATTCGCAGCCGCGACTACAACCCGTTCAACATCAAGTGCGCGCGACACCACTGCGTTTGCTGCTTGTACCGCCTGAATAGTGGTTCTTGGAGCACCTGCAACTGCAGATGCACGGGCACTTGCTGCAGCCGTGCGAGCGGCAAACAATTCTGCACGGGTAATTTCAGACACTGCAAGCATTTCTGTAGGTGTAGGTGGCGAACCGGTACGAACTGCGCTTACAGGGAGGGCGCTTACCGTTCCATACCGAGGAACAACCTGACTACCAAGCGCTACTTGAATTTGTCGTGGCCCCGGAATTGAATATGGCGTCGGCCCTCCTGCTCCTGGCAAGTCGCGTCGTGCGGATACAGGAACCAGCGCCGTACCCCTTGGGATCGTCTCGACACCAGCAACTCGCGGAGCTGGAGCTGATGGTCGGACTGAGGCCACAGGACGAGGTGCCAAAGAAGCGCCAGGTCGTGCCACAGCAACACTAGGTGCAGTTGCACCTATTTCAACAAATGGAAGGCTTTGCACCAGTCGAGTACCATTCATATATCCAAATGCTTCGGGTACGGCACCAGCACGAACGACAGTCGCGAAACCATCTATATTGACCATGGCAAGACCAGTTCTGTTTGCCAAGTTACTTGCAATAGTGTCTGCTATAACGGAGTTGCGAGCAGCGTCAGTTGCGTTGGCGCGTGCCAATGTCGCCTGCGGACTTGAATATCCAAATGCCTGTTCGATTGATTGTGCATGTGTTGCCATTGCTGCTGCCTGAGCCGAAGCAACGCCGGCGCGCACCATTGCTCGAGTTGCAACGAGTTCACGCACGGTCGGCGGTGAGCCAGGACGAGGTGCAGAAGCCGGAGACGACCGCGCGCCACCAAAAATGGGAACTTGGGTCTTTAATGCCGTGTCTATTTGTTGTGACCCTGGAGTACCGCGTGGTGCAGGACTCGCGGTTTTTGGCACATCACGCCGGGCCGAAACAGGAACAAGCGATCTCCCTTGTCCTCCGGACACAGGTCGCGGGGCAAGATTCCTTGCACCTTGTGCAGTAGATCCTGGAGTACTCCTTGGAGCGGTTGCAGGACGAGTAGCAGGTACTGTTGCAAGAGGTCCTCCCGTTGTCTGACTAGGATTTCTTACAGGAGATCCTGAAACAGGTGGGCGAGGGGCAGGTGTTGTTGCAGTCCTTGGGGCACTCACCCGTGGTGGAACAGGACCACCTGATGGTGGTCCTGCGGCGCGCATTCGTTGCGCAGCATTTGCCGCCGCAGCTCTTTCTCCTGCTGGCGCGCTCCTGCTCCCGGCCAAAACTTCGGCCTTTTCCAAAGTCTGCGCCCATCGCTGATCAGGAGTGAGTGAGCGAGAGTTGGCATTGGCCGAAGCTCCACCCCTTGAAGCGTTCGCCTGTGCCTGTTGCTGTTGACGCCCTGCCACGCGCGGTGCTTGCCTTGGGGCAGACACAAAATCAGCAGGACGAGCGCGACCAGCTACTTGTGGATTACCAGGTGTAAATCCGCGGGTTATCGGTGGTTTGCCCAACACGACCGGACTACGGGGCGTAACCAGGCTACGGGCCGGACCAGCTGTAGAAGGAACTGCACGGGGAGTGACGGAGCCAGGATTTGAAACTGTACGAACCGGCGTTATGTTGCGTGGCACAGCTGCACTTACCGGACTTTGCGTTGTACCGACAGGTCGATTTACCGAGACCGGCGCTACTGATCGATTGACAGCAATTTCGCGAGCTGTTGTGTTTTGGGCAAAGCGCTGGGACGGTGCCGGGCTCGGCCGCGGTGTTTCAACAACCCGAACTGGTCGCGCTACGGCAGGAGCCTGTCCAGCCTGAAGTGGCCCTCTCCCTATCACCCGAGTCTCTGCGCGAAGCGGTGGGGAACCTATCGCTTCAGCAACACGGATTCTTGTCGCTGCTCCAACAGGCGATTCGGCGGCTGGACGACCAAGTACGCGTGCGGGTGCAGGTGCGGATACCCGAGCGGCCGGCGCAACCACACCTGTATCAGCGGCTAAGGCACCTGAACCAGCAGGTGCGCGCACAACCCGCGGTGCGGTAACACCTACACGAGCCTCAGCGGCAGTGGGTGCTATTACGCGAGCTGCAATTGTGCCGTCAGCCCTCACGACAACACCTCCAGCAGTAGTCAATCCCGCCCTTGCAAGAGCTTGTGCAGCAACATTCTCGGCGCGAGTAGCAACAGCCGCGAGCTCGCGCGCGGCTGGTGTGTTTATTACGGTAGCGGCACGCGCCGCTACCGCAATTGCCCGGGCTTCAGTTGCGGCGGCCACTGCTGAAATTGCCCGCGCTTCAGCACCCGGAAGCCCAAGCGGTGTCGCCATGAGCGCAAGGGAGCCACCTGCCCTCAGGACACCTCCGCTGATCTGCCCAGGCGTTTGAAATAATTCTGCAGAACCAACGGGGTACCGAGCCACCTTGAGCATGTCGCCCGTTATCCCTCGCCCCACGCGAGCGAGAAGCTCTCCCCCTCCAAACAGTGGTGGAAGTCCCTTGTCACCCAGGGACTCGTTCAAACCCCGTGCCACTGCCCCTGCAAAAGTGTACCAAGCATTTTGATCTCTCAAGTATTCGATAACCCCAGGGTCTCGAATAGTACCTGCATTTTTCCCAATCTCGTATTGGGTAGCCTGAGTCATGGGTATTGTCCCCGCAAGTTCTCCGAGCCTGCCTGCAGTCAGAGCCGACGCCTCGCGAACAAAAGCCCGTTCAGATGCAATCACAGGGCTCTGACCTAAGAGCTGTGCATCGGAAAGTCGAGCGATTCGTGCTTCCCCGAGAATGGCTCTTTGCTGTAACGCATAATCTGCAAGTATTCCTTGGTTTAAAAGGCGCTGCTGGGCAAGCCCTTCAGGTGTTGTTGGCGCAACAACTATACCGAGAGCTATATCATCTCCGAGTGGTGTCCCTGTCAGCCGCGCAACAGTACTGTACTGCGCCGTACGAAGCTGAAGTGCCGCATTTAAACGATCGAGCTCGCGCTGGGTCTCGCGCATGTAGGTATCGTAGTTGATTGTTCTCGGATTATCTGCGCTTCCTGTAGTTACTAACGGCTCGGCAACGAGAGGTGAACGCGGAAAATTACGCTGCACCCAAGTAAATCGCTCAGTCCACGCGTTGCGTTCTGCTTGGATTTCGCGAATACGGGTCTCGAGAAGCATTTGATCGCGAGAAATGACAGTTGCCACCCGCTCTGCTGTAGATCGCTGAATCTCAGTAAACGCACCTTCTGCGCGCGCGCCTGCCGTTGCTATTGCGGCGTCGATTTCTGCACGAACCTGCCCGTTTATTCTCGCGACGGCATCCTGTGCCACTTCTCCTATTTGCCCCATCTTTACCAAAGCTGGCGAGAGTTCTGCATTAAACGCAGCTGAATCGTAGTACGAAAAAATACGAATACTGCCGTCCGGCATCACCTGAGCGTCATTACGCGCAAGCACTCGTCCGATATAGTCACGCGTTACCTCACTGATTGGTCCAAGAGCAGCGATACGCGCCTCAAGCTCGGCGCGCGTCGCACCGCCTGCCATGAGAGCGCGCAAGTCGGAAGCGAGAGCAGCTTGGTCAATCGGTCCTGGACCTGCCGTACCTGGTGTTAGAGAACCCGGACGAATTAGATCCTCGGCAAACGCCGGTCTCCCCCGATACCGAGTATCGGCATCTTGTGCTGCTGTCGCACTTGTATACTCACCCCGCGCAGCCTGAAGTGCCTCCTGTGCCCGAACCAAATCTCGACGCCCAGCTTCATTGGGAGGAATTATTCTTCCCTCTGCGTCTCGCGGTAATCCTGCTGTGAGCGCCTCCCACCTAGCGGCGGCGGCTTCGTATGCACGCACAGCTTCGACCCGTCGTCTTTCGATAGGGTCAGCGATAGTGGATGGGTCAACCGGTCCTCGGGGTGCGGGAGTATCTGGGAGTGGTGGCGCCTCTTGCAAACGCCTTATGTCTTCTTCGGTGGCCAGACGCCGCGCGCCACCAGGACTCTCGACATAAAAGGTGTCATTTTCATCTGATACCAAGCGCTCAGTGAGTCGTGGACTAACCACAGGAGCGGATAGTGCCGGAGCGTCGATGGCAGCCCGCGCGGCTTCAAGAGCGCGTTGGTCCCCTGTTGCCGCAAAATAGTCCCTCAACGGCTGGTTAAGAGTGGGATCTGCCGGAGGAAGTTTCGGTCCCTCGACAGTTATTGTTCGTCTACCTGATGCATCTTCTCTGGTAGTGACTGTTTCTCCTTCAGGTGTACTGACAACAGAAATCACTCGTGTAGGAGCCTCAGGTGGCGTGTCGGCCTTGGCCGAACTGCCAAACCATCGCTCCCAGAAGCTTCGTGTATCTTCAGGTGGCGGCATCGGTGCACCCGCAAAGGTAGAGGGTGCACCCGCAAATTCACCCGCTGGGTCGACATATCCTGGAGGAAGATACCCTGTAGGTAGGGCCGTGGCATCGCGACCAACGGCACCAAGCGGTGGTGCAGGAGGGCCCCCAGCGACAGGCATTACTGGCGCAGGCATCCCGCCTGCCGCAATCATATCTATCTCTCGCGCAGTCGAACCACTCGCGAGAGCCCTGCGCTCTGCGGCCTCTACCGCTCGCTGTTGTTCAGCAAAGGCCGTGGCAAGTCCCGCATCGGGATTTCGCGCCATCGAGACTGCCATCTCGCGCAAACGCTGGTTTTCTTCCGCGACGAGAATCTGATCGAGCGTGCGTTGTGCTTGTTGTACTTGTAATGGAGCAGGTGGCCCTATCTCGCCACTTGCTGGCAAGCCCATCGCACGCTGCGCCAGCTCGAGTTTGGCATCACATCCTGGCGCAAGTCGATCTTCGCAGAGAAGCGTTTCTGTGCCGTCGCGGTTTTGAATATAGAGCTCTGCTCCGCGCGCGCCCGGCTGAGGTTGTCCTGGCTGCGGGTTTGCAGGCCTCCCCTCCGAAGCCGTGCCATCGGGGTCAAGGCAGGGTGGCTTTGCGCTGGCACATGCTTGACCGGCCCGCACTCCTTCTGCCTTTGCGGCATTAATCGCACCATCGGCACACGCGGATGATTGACACCCCTTTGAAAGTCGCACACGAGCTTCTGCTTCTGCCTGCCTTCTCACTTGTTCCTGATCTGCACGAGGTGGCCCTTTGGGCTTTAGCCCTGTAGGGGTTGCGACCATTGGTGTTCGTTGTTGCTCTCGCGTCTCTGCGGCCGCCATCGCGGCAACATCTGCCAATTCGAGGCCCAGTGCTTCTGCGGTGCGTAATCCATCGTTAATAGTCAGCAAACCCACACAGAGTGTACATACCAGGAAAACCCCCCATTGAATTCGGGACTGCATCGCTTTATATAGTAGCAATCATTCATTTGCATTTATCTGGCTATACACAGTTTTTCTGTGCCCGAACCTAATGAAAATCAGAATAGTATAAAGTCAAGATTGTTTTCGTGTACCCCATGTGGGACTTGCGAAGTCCCATCTATTGAGAAGGTCTGACCTTCTCAACGCTGTCACAAAAACGGGCGGACACTTTATCCACACACCGATAGCTTTCCGTCGGCACCCCCTCCCACGAGCAGTACAATGAACCCATTAGTATTTATATTTTCGTATGCATACATTAGCATTGTGGGTAGTGGTTGCAGCTTCGGGGATTATGGGCGCAGTGGCATTGTTGTCAGGATGGGGCATCCTTGCACCAGAAATGTGGTGGCAGGCACTTTTGTCGCTCGGCGTTGTGATGGTCACGATGTGGACGGCAATCGGCGCTATGCGTTTTATGAATAACCAAGTGGATGGATTCTGGATTCCGCGCGAGGCCGTATGGGTGTTGGTGGGTGTAGTGCTCCTCTATGTCACCATCCTCCCTACTCTCATCGCCCCTGCATACGATGATTCTTCCCTCTACTACGACGACTACCTCACTGGTCTTGAGACCGACTTGGGAACCGTTGATACCGCGACCCAATAGCATTCATCCAAAAGAAAACCCCCGCCGAACGGTGGGGGTTTTCTTTTTTTGGAGCCTATCTCCACGCCTCGGATTTTTCTACCCGCACCTTGAGTGCCGCCACCTCAGCTCGCAATGCATCAATCTCTTTTGCATACCCGCGCACATCTCGGACTTCACCCTCCAAAAAATCAAGTCGTCGTTCAATCTACCGCAATGTGTTCCTGATTTCTTTTAGTTCGGATTGTACTGATACAAATCCATCTGCCATTTCTGACCGAAGCAGAACAAATTGCCCGTCTACCCGCGCAGACTCGTTTTTCATCTCTGACCGAACAGCAACGAATTCTTCTGTAACCTGATCAAATCTCTCATCTACGCGTCCAAACTCGCTCACCATTAGCTCGGCGAGTCCTTCGATTGTGGTAACTTTCTTCTTTTTGATCTTTGTCGTCTTTTTCATAAAAAAATCTTACCATCTCTAAGAAATTGCATCTATCCCCGGAAGCGTACCGTGCGTGAGAAAATCAAGAAGTGCACCGCCTGCAGTCGAGAGAAAGGTGAACTTTTCTTCGATACCTAAATGATCAATGGTAACCACCGTATCACCTCCGCCCACCACTGTGTGCGCATTGCTCCCTGCGATTGCCTGCGCAACAGCCTCTGTCCACTGATCGTATCCTTCTTCGTACAAGCCTGTGGGACCATTCCATAGAATGAATTTTGCCTTGCGCACTAATCCTGCAATAGTGGCAAATGATTCGGGCCCGATATCGACAATTTTGTCGATATCTTTTACCTCTGAAACTTTAACCACTCGCGCATGTTTGTCAGTCGTTTCGACAGTCACATCAGTAGGAATAACCAACCGAGGATTGTTTATAACATCGTCATCAGGGACAATCGCTGATACAAGAGACCGCCCCACTGGATTCCCCCGAGCTTTCAGCAAATCGTTCGCGATGGCACCCGCCACAAACACATTGTCATAAGTACTTAAAAGCTTCTTGATGAGTGGCTGCTTTGTCTCAAATTTTGCACCACCCACTACCACAAAGGACGGACTAGTTGGGTGCACTGCCGAGCTAAGGTTGTCGTATTCATCTTCAAATAAAAGACCTGCGTACCCCGGGATCAGCTTTGGCACACCCACGATAGATGCATGCTCCCGATGCGAGACTGAAAAAGCGTCGTTCACATAGATGTCCGCAAGCGAGGCGAGCTCATGCGCGAATGCACTGCCATTTCCCGTTTCGCCCGCATTTTGTCTAAGGTTTTCGAGAAGAACAACCTCTCCGGGGCGCATCGCTGCCGTTACCATCTTTGTTTCCGGACCAGTTACATCACGCACAAAAGAATGCGGTAGTACCTCCTTGAGAAGTGACGACACTGGGGCAAGTGTTTCGTTCGCTTCGCGCCCTATGTGGGCACATACGATAATCTTCGACCCGCATCCGCGCAAATATGAGATTGTCGTCAATGCTTTTTTTATACGGAAGTCGTTGGCAACACCATCTTTGCCTAGTGGCACATTCAGCTCGGCACGAACAAGTACACGCATTTCATGCAATTGTTTCCGCGACATTTCCCGCAATCGTTTCATGAATCAAGTATACCACTGACCAGCATCACGCGTGGAGAGCCTCGAAAAGTGCGGGTATTTTTTCAGGATCAACACTTGCGCGTCCGATCAAGAATCCGTCCACTTCGCTTTCGTGCAGCATTGTCTGTACATGTTCCCCACCCAGAATTGCACCGCCATACAAAACGGGAATCGAGACTCGCGGTTTGCCAAATTTCTCCCAGAGCACTTTCCGGATGAAGATACTCATTTCATGCATATCATGTGCACGCATCGGATCTTTAGCACCGATCGCCCACACAGGTTCATAGGCAATGACTACTTGTTTGAGTTGTTTCCTATTTAGAATGCCTAAGGCAGCGAGAATTTGAGTGCGCACCACATCAAGATATTCTCCCGAATGATCACGCGTATTTTCACCTACACAGACAATGGGGGTGAGACCGCTTGCGAATGCCCGAGCCACTTTTTTTTGAACGAGATCATTCGTTTCCCCCCGCGCCCTCCGCTCAGCATGTCCAATTATGACATGGGTGGCACCCGCTGATTTTACCTGCATCGCAGATATATCGCCGGTGTAGGAACCGCTTTCTTCCTCATGTATGTGTTGGGCTGCCCACAAAATACCCACCCCTGCTTTTCCTTGAGAGAGCACCCCTAAAAACGGTGTGGGTGGCGCGATGATTACTGTAGTACTTGGAGACTTAAGCGCCGCTTTTTTCGTAACAGCAACAAGAGTCCGCGCTTCGAGAAGCGTCTGCGGGTTCATTTTCCAGTTGAGCACGATTATCATGCGGGCATTCTACCACAAGGACACCAGCGCTCGGGGAGCCTCTCTACTCCTCGCGCCAAATAGTAAATTTGAAGTCCGTTGTTGCAAATGGCGTAAATGACGGCGGAGACGATGAGAGCAGGCGATCATAAGTATCTGTGCGTGTATTAAAGCCCGACCACTGGTTGCTACATCCGGAAGAACTATACCCCCATTTGGTGCCAACACGACCATTTGACACAACTGATCCGTGGAGCGCCAAGGATGTTCTCTTGTCGTACGGCGAATACTGACACGGGTAAAGATTCCGTCCATAGTAGCCGGTCTGCGCCACGAAAATACCTCGGACAGTCATGATGTCAGGGATATTGTATCCATACACTACTGATCGTTCGGCCACTGCGGTAAGACCCACAGTACCCGCCGTACTGGTATACCCAATATTGTTTTGAAGAATAATATCAGGATTGTAGCTGGCGTTTTCAGGATCTCCTGCAATGACGATTATTTTACTCGCAGCAGTCCCCTCGAGCCAAATGTTGTCTTCGGCAAGGATCACAGGACATGCCGCAGGGATTATGTACCTCCCCAAATATGTTTCGCTGGTGATTTGATGATAATCAGTTTGCCACGACGAAGGATTATCGATATGTATAGTCGAGCGGCCGTTTGTTCCGGTCACGCGATACACATCGACCGTGTTATCGTTCCGCAGAATCATATGATATCCGCGCTGACCGGAAGTGCTTACGGTATTAAAGTAGACGCCCTGCGTCTGTGCATACCCTTTGAGGGTTGCCAGGTTTACTGCCATACCGGCAAAATTGAATTGCGGGACAGGATATTGCCACAATGTAAATCCAGGCCCAGCCCCCCACACACCAGCAACATTCTGATTGGGCGAGCACCCAAACGACGAAGTGCATGTCCATGTTGAAACACCGCTAGTCACTGTGGAATTATTCGTGCCATCCATGCGAACACCACCGTTACTGTGATACGGTCCCACAATATTTCTATCTGCACCTGCCCACACATTACTGTTGATAATATGAGAGTATTCTGCAACTGACGATCGAGCATACCGCCCAAACAACGATCGTTTGAAACGCGAATCGATATCAGCAGTTCCTTCTGATGTAATATCGATTGATTGAATGACACCGCACGCAGTGTTCCCAACGACCGCAATAGATGCCGTACCTATCTGGCCACCCTCGGGGTCATTAACTACAAAACTATACGGTCCCGCTTGTCCCGTTCCGTTTGTAAGATTATTTGGAAAGTGTGCAAGAAACCATTTATAGTATTCGAGACCCCCTTCGGCCACACTAAATGCTTGTTCCCTTGCATACTTGGCACGACCCACTTTTGCCTGGGTGAGCAAGTAGGTAGCGAGCATCCCCACACTCATGGAAAACACACCCATGAAAACGAGCACTAGCATGACCGTGACTCCCCGCCGTGCTTTAAAAATCTTTTTCATACTACCGAAGGTTGCGCAAAGTAGCGCTTGTGCGCAGGGTAAGCTCGTTTGGCAATTTCTCAGGGCTGACATTCACCACCATGTCGGTGCGCACAAATCGCAGAGCCGTTACCTGCGAAAGGTTTGTAATCTGCGCACCAGCTACATCGTAAAAAGTAAAAGCATTTTTATTTTGTTCGATGTTCCGAATATAGTCGGCAACAACAGTGACTACCTCGGCCCCAGTATATGCAGGCGGATCACCCGTTGGGTCCACCACCCCCCGCTTTAAGTTCGTACCTTCGACGAAGTACCGAACTTTTTCAAGCAGTAGGTCGTCATCTATATCGGCATAAAACGAGATCGAGCTTGTGCTCATACTAATGACTGGATAGGCTCCCTCACTCGAATAGTTTGCTTCGCGGATAACCGCAACTACACCCTCAACCGAACGACGAGCACTCGAGACTGCCTGCGCTTGCTCGAGCGTATATGTATTTGCTCGGTAGAATCCAAGAATCGAACCGACGATTGCCCACATAGCTGAGAGGAATACACTAATCCACACCAGCACTTCAATAAAAGTGAGGCCCCTCTGTGAAGGAGATACTTTTTTCGCTTTTTGCGGAATACTTTTTTCCATACTTATACCATCGACAAGTAAGGTCTGAACAAAAGTCGCAGAAAATTAGGGGTACACCACGGAGAGTGCTTCAGAAAACATAGTCGCTTACACTCCTTGTTTTCTTGGTCGCGGCGAAGAAGAAAAAAGTGAAGTATATCCGCAGATACAGTGAGCTTTTTTCTTCGAGTCGTAGTCATAATTTTCAAGACTTGGTGTTCAGAGATTAGTTGGAGATGGTATTACAATGCGGTGAGGACAATTGATAGGCGGGATGTTCCTGACACATCAACTTCTGTAGAAGTATACGCCTGATAGCCCGTCGCGGTGACATCAATAGAATATGGATTTGCGCCGGCAACTGTCCCGGAAGAAAGCCCAGAGAAAAATGTCTGCCCACATCCGCTTGTTGTTTGTGTTGTGTTGTAGCCAGATGACACTCGATACATGCGCACTGATGCATTCGGTACGAGCATGCCTCCTGTCGTGCGCACATCAACAAGAACTGAGTTGGTTGTGTGCGGTGCAAAATAAAGTCGTGTCGTAGTTGCGACACCTGGTGTTAGCCCCCGCGGCTGTGGCTCGCAACTTTCTGCAATGTCATATCCGATAGACGCACCGTCGACCGAAATAGTGTAAGTGTCCCACTCAAGACCACTGAACGCGAGCACCCCGAGCGCATCTGTTGTGCTGTTGGTATCGTATTTGTAAATCGCTGATCCACCCCCGTCAGTGCCAATAGTTTTCGCTCCAGTCATAGTAAATGCAATGTTACCCAGTGGCTCTGGCCCATTTTCGTAGACAATCCGCCAAGAGCTAATCGTTGGTGTTTCATTGTTGTCAGTAGTTGCCAAGGATGCGCGCACACGAATTGAGGGGTAGGTGGTCGTGGAAATGCCACTGATATCCACAGGACTCGTTACAAATCCTGCGGAGTTTCCCGGAAGCACCCCATCAGGAATCGGTGTTGGATCAGCACCGTCCAAGTAATACACATGGTAACGAATTTCTGTCTGTGCAGGTTCAGTGTCTGTCCACTGTATTTCGTCCCACTGATACAGATATGACGGCGAGAGTGAAACGCTCTGAACCTCCCCACTCCCTGTGTATGGCGCAGGACCTGTTAGGTGCGCAGTGCCACTTGCGATAGTGGCATTCGTCGTCGTCGCAACCTTCAAGTCGTCGTTAAACAAATCCTCCCATGTCAGCGTTTCAATTTGTTTGTATGTATGCACAGTCTTTTGTGACAAGAGATCAATCGCGAATGTCCCCGCTGTGGTGACATTATTTGAGACAGTGAGGTGTCCTGGATTTGGGTTGGGATTTTGTGCGGTCGCTGTGTATGTCTGCGCACTGCTGTATCCTGAAAGCGACGCGGTCACTTGATACCCACCAGCTTGTGGCGCGCCAATAAATGCAGTCGTGCCTGACGCATTAGTGAGCGAGGTGATATCGATTGCGGGAGTGGTGCTTGCATTTACAATACGCACGGTTGCTCCAGCAACAGGCAGGGACGCGGCGTTTACCACCGACACAGAAATGGTGCCTCCAATTACCACCTGCTCGATTCCTTTGGGCGAGGCACGCGACGCAAGCTTGAGTGTGCGCACACCGCCCGGTGCCTGCCACGAGACAGACACTTTTATCTCTTTTGCATCTGCCACAATACCGTTAGTATCGGCCCCCGCGAGGCCATCATTAGGATCGTCATAGTAGCGAATAAGCGTGCGACGAGTGTAAGAAACACCATTGAGTGGCACTGTTTCAATTTGTGGCACTGCGCCAGCAGGAATGCCCCCCGAAACACCCATGCTTTCATACGGGAGCGAGCGTACGAATTCCATCTGTTCCTGCATCAGTGCGAGCGCGCCAATGCGCGCCTTGTTGTTACTCACCACATCAATTGCCAATTCAAAGCCAGCGGCAATTCCGACGAATACCAGAAGCATAAGGGATACCCCGACCAAGGTATCAATGAGCGTTGCGCCTCGCGCGTGAGAAATCATCCTTCTATTGTATCGGAAAAAAGTTCTATTTTTGATTACACGCACAGATTGCATTGACCCCTACTTTTGTGTAGGTTCACTAGAGACAGGAGAAACCATATGCAAACCAAAAGTCGTGGGAGTAGCATCATGCTCCTGCTTCTGGTCTTGGCTACCAAGGGGACGAAGCTCCTCAAAGTGTTCAAGAGCCTGAAGCTCGCAAAGGTCGCCGTCACTGCGGTGACAGCATCCATTTCGTTTTTTGCCTACGCACTCTTTCTGGGGCCATGGTTCGCCGTCGGCCTCATACTCATGCTTCTTGTGCATGAGTATGGACATGTGTGGGCACTGAAACGGCGTGGTTTCCCGGCAAGTGCGCCAGTATTCATTCCTTTCTTAGGTGCCGCAATCTTTGCACCAAAGATGGGTAACCGTGACGATGAAGCATACATGGCATACGGCGGCCCGCTGGTGGGTGGTCTGTTTGCTCTCGTGATGCTCGGTATCTGGCTGATGATGCCCGCGGGTCCATGGGCACATATCGTATTTGCCACAAGCCTTGTGGGTATCTATCTGAATCTGTTCAACCTGATTCCTATTTCACCACTCGATGGTGGACGGATTACCCAAGCAGTGGGGTCATGGTTCAAGTATGTGGGTGTCGCAGTCCTCGCCGCATTCAGCGCGATGCTTCGTGAGCCGATGGTCCTGCTTATCTGGATACTTGTTCTCGACGACTTCACCTCGCTCACAGCAAAGTTCCGCAGTCGTCTTGCGGCCGTCCTTTTGGTGACGATGGCAGTCCTGATGGGAACGGGAAATAGCACCCAACATTTTTCGATCGATATCATTGACTGCGTGATGGGAGCATTCATCACAGCGATGATTTTTGCGAAAGCGCGGAATCCTGAGCTCGAAGAGTCTCTTAAGGATACCCGGCCCGAGTTGTCGCGCGAAGAAAAATGGAAATGGCTTGGCTACTACGGTGTCATGAGTATCGTGCTTTCGGGCGCACTCGTGTTTATGGCAATGCATATGCCGGCACTCCCCCGCTGAAGTAATTGCAAAAAGCGCGCCCCCTGGCGCGCTTTTCTTTTGTGGAATCCAGCATGTGTTCGATTACGAGTTGAACAATCGACTCATACATCATCACAGTGGCCGAATTGTTTTCGTGGTGCGAATAGTTTGGATTGCATCAAGTGGTGCGCAATCAAAGTGTATAACTATGTCGCGCCCAGAAACTGCTGGCGGGGTTTTGAAACTACCTCTCACTCCCGCCTGCTGAAGTGATGGTATTGCAGGACTCGATACCACACATGATTCCACTGTGTCTGTGGCGGCCCAATTTACCAATACCTGTTCACCCGCACGGGGCTGTTCAGGCACCCAACTGACAGTGACCTGCTCTCCTGGATTTACCGATGCTCGCAGTTGCACCGGACATGACTTGGTTGCCTCTTTTTTTGCAGAGCCTGTTCCGTTTGTACACAAGACTGTGTACCTATTTTGCTTTCCATCCGCCGGTGCCTCCATGGTCATCTCGCGCGAGCCGACAAACGCACCGTTTACCGCAAATCCTGTTGCTGTGATCGCATCTGCACCGCGACACTCCCATGCAATCGCAATCGTCTCGCCCACTGCGGCACGCACAGGAGCACAGCGAATGTCTGCTGTAGGCATACCAGGCGCTGGAGGTAGTGGCTGACACGCGCCGTAAATCGTCTGTGTCCGTCCAAACAACCCCAAGATTGATGGATCGCGTTGTTCAGTTTTTTGCGCAACATATCCAGGAGGACATACGGGCGGTGTCGTTTGCCCTCCCAAACCACCTGCACCAGCCACTCCACCTGGCGTAGCTCCACCAAATGCGGCGAGCATTTTATTGAGTGCGCCGAGAAAATCATTTATTTGTGGAATACTCATACCGCCACTAGTGGGGCCTGACGCTGTGCGCGGGGCTGGTGCTCTCTCGCCAGCAACTGGCAGGCGCCGCGGTGTGGGGACAGGCGCCGGAGGCATAGCTGGATCACCTCGTCTAGCAGGTGGTGGCATCGGAGCAGGTCCGGGAGGAGCAACCGCTACCGGAGGACGAGCCGCTGGTGGTGGCTCGGCTAGCGGTGGTGCATCCAGAATAATTCTGTCCACACAGTCATAATCACATCCGTGTCTTCTTGCAATTTCCCGACCTCGTATACTACCCAGAGGATGGCGTGTCCCGTCGGTATCAGTGATAAATGCACGGCCACCATCCATAATGACCGGCAGTCTAATGACCGGCGGTCTACCGGGCGCCGCCGGAGGACGAACCGCTGGTGGTGGCCCTCCAGCAAATCTACGCGCCTCCTCTTCTGCGCGCCGCCTGGCCTCTTCAGAAACTGGTGGCGCCGCTCTCGGTGGGGCTTTTGCCGGAGGCATTGCCGCAGGTGGCATAGCTGGCACACCCGAATCACCAGCGAAACCTAGAAGACCTAGGGCACCCACACCAACCCCTATGGTTCCATACCCGGCTATCCTCTCGCGAATTGCGATTTGTTGTGGCGTGCGCGGAAGCGATGGTGGCCGTATTCCTGGGATGGCTGCCGGAGGGGCATTACGAGCTGCCAACCCAGGGGGAAGCGGTCTTAGTCTCCCCCCTGGAACAACCGCTCGAACTGGCGCTCCTGCAACAGCCACTGGCGGTGTACGCGCCGCCGCCCATCCGCCGCGTACCGCACCAGTAAGTGCCCTATATGGTGCGGTGACCACCTCTCTACCGCCCCTATAAATAACGCGTACAGGGTTTATATTCCTAACCAATCCACCACCGTGCCATCTTGGTACTATATGAATCTTCCATGGATGCGGAAACAGTCGTCCTAACACTCCTCCTGTTACCGCAGTGCGTGCACCTTGCGCGGCGCCAGGCAAAATAGCAGATGCACCTCCGGGAAAAATCCGTGCGCCACCACGCCCGACGACACCGAGTACAGGATCCACTACTCGTAAAACAGGGCGACCAACCGCTCGCACACCGTCATCAATCGCTCGACCTAATCCAGGTCGTCCCGCGCCGGCAATCGGACCGCGAGGTGATGGTGGTGGCGGTGGTGGAAGCGTACGGCGAGTCGGCACAAAGTCTGAAAATGAAATGGGTCGCGCTGGTGCAGACCGTGATACTCCCTCTGGCCCAAGTGCGCGAGGAAAACCTTGTGGAAGATTTTCAGGAATAACATCTGCTTCGGGCAACCTCCGTGGCGCACCAGCAACAGGCGATTCCCCTACGCGGGCAGGCCCACCTGCAGGACGGGCAGCCGCTCCTCGCCCCACCACCGTATCAGATGGATTTGGATATCCCCGGCCAGGCGCTGTTGTCCGTGCCTGCTGAATCCGCCCAGCGAGGCCACTCGGGTTTACCGGTGCAACCGTAGGAGTACGACCGGCAATAATCCGATTTGCAAGAGGTCCACGCGCGATCGGTTGCACCAGTGGTGTCGCGGGACCTCCGCCTGCCGGTGGATAGCCTGGTGTAGGCCGCGCAACTGGCACTGGCTCGACAGGTGCGCGCCGTACACTTCCCAAACTGCTCAGCTGAGTCCGAGGGTCTGTGGCACCTGGAACACGGGGGGCGGGTAATTCTCCCGCGCGAGGTCGCGCATTTACAAGAATTTCATCAATCGTCAGGGGACGAGCAGGGGGCGCACCCCGAGCCACGGGATTTGGAGATACCGATCGGGGGGGCAGTGGAGGCGGGTTTGTCCTTGGACCAAAGCTTGCCGCCCTTTGCGCAGGGGTGAGCGGCGGCGGTACAGGACGCGCTACTGCAGGTAGCGGAGGCGGTTCAATCCGCGGACGAAGTAGAGGCGGAGTTGCCCGAGTAATAGGTCCTGGTGGTGTGAGTCCGCGCGCAGCTGAGGCGGGACTAGGAGGAAGTGGTGGCCTGCTCACCGGTGTGCGCGGGACAGGAAGATTGCCCGATATTATCGGACGCCCACCCGCGCCAACAAGGGGTTGAGTCGCTCGTACCGGCACAGATGATGGCGGTAGATAGCGTGCTGCAGGTGGAAGCGGAGGGGGGCCTGTGCGCGGCAGGGGTGGAAGCGGAGGGGGTTCACCTACAGCTGGTCGAGAAGCAAGAGGAGGGCGCACAGGTGGCGGAAGCTCTACTGGACGCGCACGGGCAGATGGCACAGCACGCGTCGCGCGCGCTTCTGCCTCGGCAAGTCGCGAGTCAAAATCACGCAAGACTGTGCGCGGAAGGTCTCTGCTCACAGGCATCGGTGCTCCAACAGACCGCGGGGGTGGCAAGGGTCCTGCCGAACGAACAGTGTTTGGGGCAATCCGCGGACCCACCGCAACCCTGAACGGCTCTGCTTCTCCTGCAATACTCATTGCTCTGCGCAAATCCACAGGTGTGCGCGCAACAGTTACTGGCGCGACTGGCGTAACAACGCGACCTGCCGTGTTTATAGGTGGTCCAATAACACTTGGTGCGCGCACGAGTCCAAATGCATCGGCAACTGCTCGATACCCACGGCTAACCGCACTGCTTATACTGTCAACAACAGGAGCAATAGGGTTGCTGTAGAGTACCGGGGCTCGAGGAATCGCCGCCGCAATTGGTGGTGGCGGAGGAATTGGGTCTACAGGAATCGGATCTCGCACCACGGAACGAACAGGAGCGGGAGGCGGTAGAGGGTCAACAGGAATTGGGTCTCTGACGACAGGTCGAACTGGTGGTGGAATCGGATCAGTGGGGATCGGATCGCGCACAACTGGTCGCGGAGCAAGGGCTGGTGGAGGCTCGGCAACCGGTTCAATTGGTCGAGGAGCGGGAGGTCGAGGAGCGACAACTGGTCGACCCGCATCGTCGAAATATCCAGTGGCAGTACGCCCCACATCGTCAACAATGCCTCGTGCCGGAGCAATCACCACACGACCCGCATCGTCGACAACGCCTGCAAGTGGCCCTACTGGCACGCGCACGGCCGGAAGAACATCGGGCACAGCGATTCTGGCGGCGCGCAATGCATCATCTCCACCTCCAACCGCCACGCGTACAGCATCATCGACTGGCCCCCGTAAAATACCGGCCACTCTTCCCAAACCTGGTGCACCTACCGACAAATAATCCCCCACGGTTGATGCAACAAGCTCTTTGTTGGTCGAAAAGTAATTAGCAATTCTTTCATCTTGAGTAAGAGCTGAGTCTGCTGCTAGCCCAAAAAGACGGCGGGCCCCGTCAGCCGCACCAACAACCACCACATTTACAATGTTTAAATTATTATCCGGGTCTGGCAACCCAAGGAGGGATAGCCTCCATGACTCCAGGCTTCCGTACGATCGCCAATAGGCACTTGTTTCCGCCCTCAGTCGTGCGGCAGCATCTTCAACAATCTCTCCTGTTCTCTGGAAATCACCGATCCGAACATCGCCGTACAAAACCGCGCCCATTCTTTCACGCATGGTGGCAAGCTCTCCGTGCGCAGTCACGAGCGTATTGCGCAAAACTGCGGCGCGATTCGACAAATCTCGCGGATCAGACGCTAACGCGTCTGCAATCATGCGCTCAATTTTTTCAACCCTCCCTTCCCATGTTGCTATAGTACCGTCACCTGTGATAAGCAATCGTGTATATGCATCCGCGTCAGCACCCCCCGCGCGAATAATATCGGCAGTCCGATCGAGTGCGGCAAGGCGTCGTGCATGTGCAGGGTCAACACCCCCTACTGATCCTGCCTCATCAATTATACTTACTAGTCGTCTTCGTTCATCATCAACAAGAGCAAGCGCTGTCGCATGGGGGCGCACCACAGCAAGCCGCCTCTCGATTTCCGCAATACGCGCATCGGAGTCAGGACCAGCGGCCGCAATCAGAGCATCTCGTTCGGCAAGTGCGGCGCGATAACGCGCAAGTGCATCAGTGTCCGCAGGAGTTGGTACTGATGCAACTCCCGCCATACCAAAAGTCGTTCTCCCTGTTGCATCACGCACCGGTTGAAACGGTGCAACATTGTCCGGTTCGGCAATAAGTGTGGGCAAAGGTGCCGGAGACAGGCGTGCCACATTACCGGACGCAATAGCCTGTAATTCTGCAGGAGTCGCTCCGCGAAATGGGGCCAGGTCTTCGACGCGACCATGATCGCCAAATGTCCCGATTGCCGCTTGACCTTGATCAGCAATCGCGCGTAAAGCATCTGCGGTAGGAGGCGGCACCAGACTCCCCGCACTCGCAAGCGCCCCATCAAGCTGTAACTGGGCGTCGCGGTGCAACGCAAAAGCGGCATCGAGCGCTCGTTGTGATGCAGGGTCTATCGGAGTCGGTGGTGGTGGGGGTACCCCCGGAGCAACGGGAGCGGGTGGTGGTGGAGCGATACGCGCAATAGCGGCGCGTGCCGTTTCAAGCCGTTCGGCCGCGGCCGCGACCTCGCCGCGCAGGGCAACTGCGCGCGCCTGCGCATCGTCTCCTGGTGGAATACTGACATTCGTACATTTTGGCGGGGTTGCTGGGTCACAAAGCCGGAGCGTGCATGCGGCGCATCCTGTTCTCTTTTCTGCACACCCCGGAGTACCTCGCGGTCTCCCCGTTGCTGCCGCATCCACTGCCGCGCCTTTTGGCCCTGTGCTTGTGGTGATGGTGATGTCTTCCCCATCAGTGCACACATAACTATCGCCTCCTGCCGGCCCCGCTGCATGCACATCTGCCGCAAGAAAAATAATCGCACACAGTAGCAAACAGAAACCGCACGCATCGCGGGAAAACATAGTTTCAGTATATGGGAAAAAATCACCAACCAGCGCACCCAGGGGGACTTCTGTAGATAACTAACGACTCAATATCTTCCCGTAATAGGATTTTTGAAGTTCGTCAGCAGTCTCTGCCAGCTCGTCGCCCGTGATCGTACCCATCATCTGGGTATTAAGTCCCGCTGACCAATTGGCACCAATCAAATCAATGCCTTCCCTAATAAAAAGTATGTTGAGCTTTTCCACAAAGAGGGAGTCGGCAAAAACTTCGGGCAGTTCTTCTTTTAAAGCCGGTAACAAGTGATAAAAATTCTTACCCTTGTATTTCGGAAAGTCTTTTGTTCCTTCAACAAACTGGGACGGATTATCGATAAAGCCCACTAGAGAAAGTAGACATCTGACTGGCGGAGCCCTTAACGAGTGATCAAAGTCTATTATCGCGGTTAGATTGTCCCCATCGTGCAAAATATTGCCCATGTGCAAGTCCGCGTGGACGAACACCGACTTTTCTGCATCAAACACGCCTACATGTTCAAGGAAGTACTTTTCGACCTTAGCGATATCATGTTCTTCGCAGAGTTTTTGCTCTCTAATTATTCTGATGTTTTTGGTAAAGGTGTGTTTCAGGTAGTCCTCGTAAGTTGGGTATGAGAAGTTACTATTCATGCTTCCAAAGTCCTTAAATGAAATCATGAACATTTCCCTAACAACTCTCAAAACCTGTCTAAATAGGCTTTCCTGACCTTTCGTATCCATGTCAAAAAGATCATCGAGAAGAAGTGTTCCTCGAGCACGCTCCATTACCAAAATCTCGTAACCAGTCTTTTTAAAGTTGTCGTAGGCGACAACTTTCACAACTGGAAACTTTCCTGATAATTTGTCTGAGATAAGTTTGTTAGAAAGGTAGGTAGCCTCTTTTCTGTTTTGATTGATTTTGATTACTAAGTCGCGCGTCAGGTAGGTGGCATTTACATTTCCTACTACTGCCTCTTCCATAGATTGGGGGTCTATTACGAATCCTAGCAGGCTAACTGCCTTTACAACTTCGCGAACAGGAAACTTGAGTACCTTCTGTTTGTATTGTTCGGCTATCTCCTTCTGGTATTCTTCGGTATCTGTATATTTGGTCATACAATAACAACTATACTTTGAAAAACGAAAAGCTGTCCATTTTGCGCAGATTTTCGTTTTCCGTACTTTCTTAGATTGAATCCGAAAGCTTGTAGATAGGGCTCACCATTGAAACAGCAAAGAAGCCGACGGCACCGCCAATGAACAACATGAGGAATGGTTCGATGATAGTAGACATGTCTTTTGTTTTTCGTGACACTTCTTCTTCGTAAAATGTAGCGAGATTTTCGAGCATGCCCGCCAGGTTCCCCGTCTCTTCACCGACTGAAATCATCTCACCCACAAGTGGCGGATATAAATCTTCACGATCCATAAATGGTCGCGACAGTGTTTCGCCTCGCTGAATCCCTGCGGCGGCCTCTTTAAGCACATCACGAAAATACGCGTTTTGTACGACATCATGTGCGATGTCGATTGCCGTAACCATCGCCACGCCGGACGATAGCAGGGACGCTAGCGCTCGGGCCGTGCGCGCCGCGTTCACCTCGCGCACAATCCCGCCAATAACCGGGATTTTTAAAAATATATAATCGCGGACGCGTTTTCCTATTGTGGTCCGCAACGCCGCCCAGATTGCAAAGAAGAAGAGAGCAACAAACCCTACCGCGAGAATAGTATGTGCCACCAAAAAATCACTGATGGCGATCATGGTCTGCGTACTCGCGGGCAGGTCGGTGCCCAATTCGGCAAATGTCTGTGCCAAGGTTGGCACCACCTGCACCATCATCAACGCGCCGATACCCACAATCGCGACCACGATAATCACCGGATAGATCAGCGCCCCTTTCACCTTCTTCTTAAGCGAATACATCCGCTCCATCTGATCGGCAACAGCGTGGAGCGACCCCGACATATCCCCTCCCTCCTCGCCCGCGCGCACCATTGAAATAAAGAGTGGTGAGAACACATGTGGAAATTTTGAAAGCGCTTCATTCAAAGCTGAACCGCGGCGCACTTCACTGCCAATTTGCGAAATCACCAATGAAAACCGCGGATTGCGTGTTTGCCTTTCGATTACCGCGAGCGCGCGCGACAAGGCAAGTCCTGCCTTGAGCATCGAAGAAAGCGACTGTGCGAAAGAAATTTTGAGCTGTTCGGGAACAGTCGTAATACGCGCGTTCCAATAGCTGATACTCCAGATATTGAGCGACGAGTCTTCGGAAACTGAAACGACCTTTCCGCCCTCGCGCCGAATCATTTTGTACAGCTCGAAACGGTCACCTGCATCAGCAACTCCTTTATACATTTCGCCACCCTCTCTCTCAGCGGTATATACGAAACGAGTCATGGACTCAGTATACGCTCGTTAAACACCGCCTTGCGCCTTTACTCACAGTGTCTCGACTAGAAAATGTAGTTCCACAGCGATACGACTTTGTCGCGGGCCCAATAGTAATCGTTGCGCACAGTGTCGAATACACCACCGCCGTCCTGGTAATAGTCCATTCGCGTCGGATCTGGTGGTGGACGCAAAATTCGTTCGAGTGCCGGATAGTTTTCAAATGTTACCCCAGGTGCATCCGGTACAAACAACGGAGCTAACGGCAACGGATCGCCAAACTCAATTCCATTTACCCGCTGACGCCAATCCGCCGGCGGGTACATTCGTTCGATATATTGATAGAGGTTTTCTCTCTGAGGATCAGGGCGATACAATTCGGCCAGTCGCGCATTCAAATATCCTGGCTGTTCCCCCAACTTATCTGCGGTCGCAATGGCTTCAAGCGCCCTGTTATTTAGATCTACACGCACCTGATTGTATTGATCGGAAGCGGTCTGTATATCAACTCCTTCCATGCCTCGGGTAATGATGAAGTTGAGCGCGTCCCCTGCCTGTTTTTGTGGAGTTGTGGCACCAAAGACTGATTCGAGTCGTGGATCCATTTGCACAATACCGTCAGCGCCAAAAGTTCCATGCACGAGTTGTTCAGCGTTTCCCGTGTGCCCAAAAGTACCCCATTGATGCAGTGGAGAAACTGGAAATTCCCCCGATGTCCGCACCTGCTGAATGAGGCTCTCGATCGTGTTGGCCTCGCGACTTCCTTTCGATAAAACAATTGGTTCACCGTCTGGCCCGATATAGGTGACCACAGCCTCTTCCCCCGGTGGAAGAGGCTTGCAAGTAACCGCTAAATCTCCTTCACCATTCAGAGTGACGATATCGTTTGTTTGTGCACCCCCCAATCTCCCTTTATTTTTGGGTGCGCCTGGTTGGGCAGGTGCACAAGGATTCCCTGCCTGCGGGGGCATGGCCGCCGATGTCGCACCCCCATCTGGAGGTATGGCCGCAAAGGCAGTCGTGACAATTAGAAATGCACTACTGACAAAAATTGTCGCAAGGAGTGATGTGTCCACAAAACTTCTGACCACCTGCATACCTGCAGTGTAGCATTGCACAGCAGATGGATATGCGTAGAATCAAGTCAGTTCTTTGACTAAGAGGACACCGATGGCCACGCGGTATAACACACTAGAAGAGATGGTAGGCTTATTTGACGAGCCGAACAGTGCACAGATTCTTCGCTTCTTGCACGATAACAAGGAGCAACTCCGTGCATCCTACGGATCAGTCCACAATCATCAATCATGGCCTGGCGGATGGTGGGATCATACGACCGAGGTAATGAATATCGCCATCAGCTTGTACACATTGATGGATGCGCTACGGCCGCTCCCCTTCACACTTTCTGAAGCTCTTTTGGTCCTCTTCATGCACGACATAGAGAAGCCGTGGAAATACGAAGACCGCGGTGGTGAGCTCTTCCACAAGCGGAGCATGAATACAAAAGACGCCCACCACCGCGCGCGACTCGAGCTTGCCGAAGTATGGGAGATCAACCTCTCGCCCGAAGTCGAGAATGGAATCAGATACGCCGAGGGTGAGCTGGAAGACTACAGCAACCGTGAACGCATCATGCACCCATTGGCTGCGTTTGCACACATGTGCGATGTGGCAAGCGCGCGCATCTGGCACGACTGCCCGCGCGAACACCGTGATGAGTGGCAGGGTGCGCGGCGACTGCATTCCGCCCACATCAAGCAGCCGAAAATATCCTAATCACCCCGGCCAACGGCCGGGTTTTGCATTGCTGTATAATTTAATGATACGATTGCCACTCAAAAATATATGCCATCTATCGCTGTTATCCAATTTCGAAATGCATGTCGGGCACTCAAAGAGCAAGAAGCGCTTCAGACCGCTATCGGTGACCGTGCGTCACTTTCATTTTTTGATACCTACACCACTGTACATGAACGCGAGCTCAACCCCGACCTACTCACCCGCTTCGACGCTGTTGTTTTCGGTGGCTCAGGTGATTTGTTTATTGACGGCGGCTGTCACACATCGCCCACATCCAGGCAACTGACAGACTCGTCCATTGCACGGGTAGAAAAATTAACACAATCGATTATTGCACAAGATTTCCCAGCATTTGGCATCTGCTTTGGCCACCAGGTAATGGCGCACCACTTGGGAGGCACGGTGCGCCATTGTGCCGACGAGGGAAAGTTTGGCACAGTCACACTTACCAAAACGCTCGAAGGAGAGAGTGATCCTGTTCTTGAAAATGTCCCGAAAACTTTTTCTGGCAACTATGCACACCACGATGTAGTGAAGAAGCTGCCTGAAAGAGCCTGTGGCGTCGTACTTGCCTCGGCACCAAATTGTTGCCACGCGCTTGTGCGCTATGGTTCGCGCGTCTACACATCACAATTTCATCCAGAACTCACCCGCGCTCATATGCTCGAACGCATCACAGCGCATCCCGGCTATATTCCAGCGGGAGTTGACCCTATTGCAGTCGTACAAGAAACTCCGTACACAGCAAGTATTCTAAAAAATTTTGTTTGCATGCTCTAGGCGTCTCTATTCCGCTGGGCAAGTGTCGCCCTGTACTCAGCTTCAGCCACTTCTAACGATTTGATAACCTGCTCTTGTGGCAGATCTTTTCTAACGGCCGACTCCCAGGCTCCAATACTATGCGCCATGGAAATAACTTCATCGTCCAAAACTGCTCTGGCAACAGCTTCTGGATCAGTAACATCATCTCCTTTTTCAATCATTGCGGCAAAGAATAATTTTGCCAACAACTTTGCATCTTCGGTGGTCTGAGAAAAATCAGTCATACCTGCTTGCGCAAGTGCGCGCTCAAAATGCGTAAGAAACGCAGGGACTTTTTCTGCGTGGTCGTCATACACATTCGTGCGGGGCGCTATGCTGTGAGCAGCTTTAAGTGTGGGTGAATCGATAACCACCCCCGGTACTGGTGGTAATCTTTTACCCGAACCGTCAGATATCTCTCCAGAGAATCTGTAATCGGTTGTTGGTACTTTTTTTATGCTCATTGATTCAGTCCGGCCCGCTGGTTCTACAATCGCAGGCTTAGTATCAAATTCATGCAGTTTCTGCGCCGCAAAGGACGCGCCTCCACCTGCCACAACCGCCAATATCACGCGCAGTGCCTCCGAGGCAGTTGCAGGACGCGGAGCGCCCGCTGTCTCTTTTGCTGTCTCTTTTGTAGGTCTTCTTGGTACACCTTCAGACATACAAAATAGTGTATCACGCCCTTAGGGCTCGTCCGGCAATAACTTTCGCATCTCTCCAACTGTGGGACTTCGTAAGTCCCACAGTTGGTTAATGGGGTCAGGACCCATTACCCTATTCAGAAACCACGCGCAAGACCTCTTCAAGCGTGGTAATACCCTGCACTGATTTGTACACACCGTCTTCGAGCATGGTGAGCATGCCTTCTTTGCGCGCCTGCGCCGTCATGTCGTCGGCTGTCGCGTTTGCCATAATCAGATGTTTGATAGATTCGGACATATTGAGCACCTCGTAAATACCCATACGGCCCGAAAACCCTTCGGGACACTCGGCAGTTTGCGACGGCTTGTAGAACGGTACATTTTTCATCAACGCATCCTTGGGCACCACTTTCTCGTCCTTAAGAGCCTTGAGCACAACCCCGAGATCCACAGTCTTTTCGAGGTGCGTCATTTCCTCGCGCGACAGTGTGTATTCTTCTTTTGCACACAGTTTGCGCACCAGGCGTTGGCCGATTACCACGCGCAAAGTAGATGCAAGCAAAAACGGCTCGGCGCCCATTTCAAGCAGGCGCGGAATCGCCCCGGCAGCTGAATTGGTATGCAGAGTCGAAAGCACCAAGTGGCCGGTGAGCGCCGCATTGATGGCAAGGTTTGCTGTTTCTTTGTCGCGGATTTCTCCTACCATCAAAATATCAGGGTCTTGGCGCACCAGAGAACGCAAGCCTGTTGCGAAAGTAAAACCAATCTCAGGACGGACTTGTGTTTGATTGACGCGCGCCATTTGATATTCGATCGGGTCTTCGATAGTGGAAATATTTACTGAAGGCGTGTTCACAATATCGAGCAGTGTATAGAGTGTTGTTGATTTTCCAGCTCCGGTAGGACCAGTCGTGAGTATCATGCCTGTTGTGCGCCGGGTAGCCTCGTGAATCGCTTCGAGTCCGGTACCGTGAAAACCAAGGGCTTCGAGCGTAAAGCCTGACACCGCTTCACGCAAAAGGCGCATGACGATTTTCTCGCCGTAGTACACAGGAAGAATTGATACGCGGAACGACACCTTCTCGCTACTTGCTTCGACTGCGAATCGTCCGTCCTGTGGCAAGCGCTTTTCATCGAGGCGTAGATTGGCAAGCACCTTGATGCGCGCCACCATCGCTGTTGCTGCTGTTTTTGGCAGAACCATTGCATCATGCAAAAGTCCGTCGATTCGATAGCGGATTACCAACGAATCTTCTTGAGGTTCGATATGAATGTCGGATGCATTTTGCGTGACAGCGTGTTGCAAGAGTGTGTCCACTACGCGCACCGCCGCATTTCCCTCGGCAAGCTTGCGTAAATCACTGTCTGCCGCGCCCAAGCCTTCGGTTTCCTTGCGAATCACTTCACCCAAGTTGTCGTTCAATGAGCGTTGGTACTGCTTGAGCGCTTTGCGAATCGAGGCATCATCAGTAAGCCGCGGCTGGATTTTGAGGTGCGTCTTTTTCTTGATGAAGTCGATAGCGGCCAGATCATCGGTATTGAGCATGGCCACCTCAAGCTCTTCTCCCTTCCGACTGTATGCCACGATGTTGTTGCGGCGTGCGATTGGCTCTGGAATGAGTGACAGTATTTGGAAATCAATCTTGATTGTCTTGAGGTCAACAAAGGGGATGCCTAAAATATAGGCATAGGTACGACGCAGTTCGTCCTCGTTTATAAGGCCTTCCGATACCAGCATTTCGCCAACGGTTTTACTGCTCTTCAGTGCTTCACGCGCAGATGATTCAAATGCCTGTTTCGAAACTAACCCCGCGTCTACGAGAAACTTTTGCAAATGTTCTTCAGAGATAAACATAGAAAAAATCGGTAGGGTGCATACGACTGCGCACGCGACCCTGTCATTATATCACCGTCTACACGCGCCCTCGTTTCTTTTCAGCTTCAAGCACTCGTTCAATGGCAATAAAGTACGATGCAGTGCGCATGTCCACCGCATCTTTTTGCGCTCGAGCCATGACAGCTCCAAAAGCCGTAGTCATCTTTTCTTTCAGTTTCTTGGCGACATCTTCCTCGCTCCATGATTCCCCCTGCAAATTCTGCACCCACTCAAAATAACTCACGATTACCCCGCCGGAGTTGGCAAGAATATCCGGCACTACTTTGATTCCCCTATCAAACAAAATGGCGTCTGCCTCGACACTTGTTGGGGCATTTGCCATTTCAAGTACTAGTTTTGCCTGTATATCATTCGCGTTGTCCCGAGTGATTTGATCCGAGAGCGCTGCAGGGATCAAAATCTGTACAGGAAGTGTGAGAATGTCTGCATTTGTTTTTTCTTCTCCTGTGGGAAGGGTTTTATTTTTCTGCGCTTCAAGGAGTTCATGTGCTGAAAATCCCGTATCACGATACACACCACCCCGGGAGTTCGACACCGCAACGACGGTGTAGCCTCGTTCGACAAGCAGGTGTGCGATATGCCCGCCAACATTTCCAAATCCTTGAATTGCTACTTTGCATTCCGTCGGCTTCCAGCCTTCCTGTACCGCGTATTGATCCAATATGTAGGCGCCACCCAGGCCAGTTGCCACATCGCGCCCGCGCGAGCCGCCCTTGTCGACTGGCTTCCCTGTCACTACGGCAGGCATCGGCTTGCCAACCACTTTTGCATATTCATCCGCAAACCATCCCATCATTTCGGGAGTGGTGTTTACATCCGGCGCAGGCACATCAGTGTATGGACCAACTGTCGTACCAAGCGCGCGCACAAATCCGCGCGTCAGCCTCTCAAGTTCATTCTGCGAAAGCTCTTTGGGGTTTACTGTAATTCCACCTTTGCCGCCCCCATACGGAAGCCCTGCGAGAGAGTTTTTGATTGTCATTAAAAAAGCGAGTTCTTTCACTTCATCCTCGCCCACTCCTTCGTGATATCTAATGCCACCTTTTGTGGGGCCAAGCGCGTCGTTGTATTGCACACGAAATCCATCAAAAACCCGTATTGACCCATTGTCCATCGTGAGTGGAATAGAAACCCCAATAGTGCGCTGAGGATGTTCCAGAATAGCTCTCGCTATCGGAGAAAGTCGCAACTTCTCTGCAATCGGGTGCAGCCGCGCTCGACACTCAACACACACTCCTGAATGAATAGCTTTCATATCACAAGTATACTCCCAACTCGCTCCCCGCACATGCAAAATCGCTCCCTACTCATGCAAAAACCGGCTGCGCGAGGCAGCCGGTTGTAAATGAGAAGGTCAGACCTTCTCATTTACACCCTTCATTAATTCCTTTGTAAGGTAGTCTGTGCGGGAAAAAAGTTTTGCGAAACTACCTTTTTGGGATACGAGCACTCCGTCCTCCTTGCCCAATTGCACTCCGCGCAAAAGCAAAAGCCCCTCCTCATGCGCCTCAGGACATTGCGCGCCGCGCATAAAACTAAGTGTTCTGTACGCGCGTGCCAGCGAGTTTTTGTAACGAATCTCGTCACCAATCTCTACCGCATTAATACAGCGCATGACATCAGCGCCAAGATTGGCAAAATAAAATCGCGCGTCGCGTTTCATAATTCGAGATACGGCATGCATTGCCGCGCTACAGTCCGTACGGCTTTTTGTATATCTTTACTTTCTACCTCCATCCCCCGATTGTTCTGTATGGGCCGGATATTTATAAGCGAAAAGTACTCTATGGCTTCATCACCCCTTTTTTCAGGATAGATATTGAAACCCCATATATCTTTTTGGACTGAGCCGGCGGAAATCAACACATTATTAGCATCAATGTGCCATTCACCCCCCAGAGCGATGACGCCCTTTTCGATATCAGCAACTCCTTTTACCAAATCCACATGCCACGCCGCCGCAAGCTTGTGAAGCATGTCTGCAGAAATGGGTTCTTTTACAATCAGTATTTCCATCCGCCCAGTATACCGCACACGCTATGCAAAAACCGGCTGCGCGAGGCAGCCGGTTGTAAATGAGAAGGTCTGACCTTCTCATTTGTGCTAGTTGACGAACACATGCGGGACAAGCCTGCTTGTGTCGACGATGATGGGCTGTGTATCCTCGCGGACACACATCCCTGCAGGCTCGTCTCCCACGAGCCAATGGTCATAAAATGACGACCATCGACCTGCGGAAGGCGAAAGAGCTTCTGGAAAATTTTCGGCTCGGTGCCGTACTCTCCAGCGGTTTCCATTCTGCGTGCAGGATCGGTGCTCACCACTTTCATGTTCGCGCCTTCCCGTCCCAAGATAGGCTTTGTGATGTACTCACCCCCGAGTCCCGGATGCTCCCCCCAGTAAGCGGGTAGAAGATTCGGATGTCCCGGGAACATCTCCCACAAAATCGGGAGAATGCCTTTGTTCGAAAGAATCGCCTTCCACGGCGGCTCAATCCACCCGGTACACTCGTCCGATTCGAGCAGATTCGGCGCGAATTCCTCGCGTATCATCCATTCCCACGGATAGAGCTTGAAAGCATAGTCGATCGGCATTTCCTGCAGGTCGGTAAACCGCCGTTTCGGCGGATGCCAGCCGAGGTCCTGCAAGTAGAGGAACTCGGTGAGACACCCTCCCTGCATCGCCACATCGCGCAGGTATTCCACCGTTGCGAACTCTTCCAGATTATCTTTGATTGCCAGGAAGTAGAGCGGCGTGCCTTTTGTCATAAGTGGCGCAAGCGCACCACATCGTGCGATCAGTTTCTCGTGAATCGAGTTGAACTGATCCAGGCTCCCGCCCGTACTACCACCGTATACTTGTTCGAGCCAGTGCCATTGGATGACACTTGACTCGATAAGTGTGGTGGGGGTGTCCGCGTTGTTTTCAAGGAGCTTCGGCGGGGACTTCCCGTCGTAGCCCAGATCAAATCGGCCGTACACATGCGGATCGCGACGACTCCACGACCGCTTCACAAAATCGTGGAAGCGCTCGGGAATCGCGAGTTTCTGCATGAGATCAGGCCTGCCGCAGACATAGTTGACTGCGGCAAGCGATATGCGCTGGAGCTCTTCCGTCGCCGCTTCGATTTGTTCGATCTCTGCAAGCGAGAACTCGTAGTAAGCGTCTTCGGCCCAATAGGTACCCGATCCACTGCCATCAGCGGGGCGAACCCCGCTGGTGTGGAATGGGAACCCTTGGTCTTCGACGATTTTCTGCCAGTTATGGCGTGGAGTGATGCTGTGTCTTTTCACATCACCCTCCCACACTACGGCCAGCACCAGTACTCCCGAACCCGCCACGCGTTGCGCCCGATGCGATACTTGTTTTGGGCGCAAAGCGGGGTGTTGTCACCACAGGCCGCGCCTGAGGTGAGCGATCATAGTAGCCGGCATACCCTGGATACGACCCGTGAGGGTAGAACCAGGTTTGTCCGGGATACATGAGCGGATGATAGCCTGTGGTGCCGATGCGCCGATTCGGTTCGCATCTCTGCTCGCCAAAGTCGGCTTCGCACTTGTCCTTTGCAGGATACGACGGCCGGTTTGCCGGCGTCATAAGAACTGCTTGTGGACGAGCGGCGCAGTTTCCTGCGCCTCTCGCCCGTTCGCAGTCGGCTAGGGTGGCATGATTTGTGTCACACCCCGCCAGAAACAATGCTGTACTTATAGGCAAGATGACCGTGGCCACATTGCGTGACCGCCATCGTCTTTTTTGCATTGCATACCTCCTTCCGTTGGAACAATTTCAGCCGGAGATGAGATACGCGGCGTTCAGGATGCCAGCACCGAGGAACATGGTGCCAAAGAGCCGCCCTGCCGCAACATTTCCTTTCTCGAGCTGTTCGCGCTTGCCGCGCAGAATCGCGCTGATCACGAAGAATGCGATGATCTGGATTGCTAACGCAAACAGAGCCTCGACAGTCAGTGTGAGGACCGAGTTCGACTGCCTCACCGTAACTGCGAGCGGCAGGATGAAGCCAAGGAACGCGCCACAGAGGCTGAGTGCCGCCGCGTCGTTCCCTTCGCGAATCATCTTGAATTCCGAGTGGGGCGTGATGGTCGTATAGATGAGCATGAACGCGCCCACCAATCCGCCAAGGACGACGAACCACAGCGCCGCTTTGGGCACGGATTCCATCAGATCCAAACCCGCAAGGGCCTGGAGAAACATGTTGACCATGTCCATGTCTTTAGTTTCCTTCTTTCAAAGGGCGAGGGCGTGTGCCCAGCCAAATTGGATTATATGATATTAGTGCGCATGTGTCAAAGGCTGTTTAGGCGAATTCAACCCCGAATGGGCGCAGGATGGATTATTTATTGAATTAAAAAAGCGACTGCATGCGCAGCCGCCATATCAAATCTTTGAGCTTTCTTTTCCCGAGAGCGAGGTGATACATCGGCGGAATAACTCGTATGCCTCCGCGCAGGTGATTTCCCTACTTATGGCAGTGCTCCGACCAATCCTCTTATACCAAGTCACCTCGAAGTCGCCACAGCGAAAATTCGGGACGACCAGACGACAATCCGGAGCATGATCATTTTTGCGAATCCAACGCATGTACGCCTTGTTAGCTCCACAGAGGCACGGAGCCTGCGGTAGGAAGTCTTGTTCCTTTGCCCAACCTTGTTTGATTGCCGATCTTTTCAAGAGGGTACCGGATTCTTCGAAGGTTATTTCACCTCGATGATACTTTTTTTCGAGTCGGTCAGCGTACCGATTCAGGCGCTTTTCTGGACATCCGCTTTTGTGCGGGTGGGCCTGCCACCACGCATCGTCTCGTTTCTCTAAGTCACAGGTGCACGAGCCACTCCAGTTTTCTGGATGCATCTCGAATACTTCGTTTTTGAACTCGCGACCGTAGTCGACAGATCCGGCAGCTTCGACACCGTCCAGATCTTGCAAAGCAATAGCCTCAGCGACATTCATGAGGCCCCTGATTACAAACTCGTCGGCTGCTATAGAAGTAGAGTGATCAATCACACCATGCTTCCACATGTGTCGTCTCCTCTTTCGTGCAAGGGACCAAAACGGGTAGCACTATAATATAGTATTGAAATTTCGTCAAGGGACCGCAATGGTTCAATAGCTTGGAACCACCCTCGGGTTAAGGTGGTTCATGTATGG